>JAZNKN010000026.1:0-13579 GCA_045578625.1 Acutalibacteraceae bacterium
CCAACGCAATGGAACGGTCCTTCGCGCCCAACACGCGGGCCTCCAGTTCCTTCAGTTCCTGCGTGATATACCGCTCGGCATTCGCCAGCGTCTGCTTGCGTATGTAATGCTCCGGCACCTGCTCGGTAAAACTGCGGGACACCTCAATATAGTAACCAAACACGCGATTATAGCCGACCTTCAGCGTGCGGATGCCGGTACGTTCCTTTTCTTCCGCTTCAATGCGGGCGATGATACCGGTACCGTCGGTCATATCCAGACGCAGTTCGTCCAGTTCGGCATGATAGCCGGGGCGAATGACACCGCCCTCCTTCACGGTCAGCGGCGGATCGTCCACGATCGCCCGACCGATCAGCGTATACACATCCTCCAACGGGTCGATATGCTCGCGCAGATCGTTCAGCAGGGTGCTTTTGACCCCCTGCAGCCGCTCGCGCAACGGCGCTAAACAGCCGATGGTGTGGTGCAGAGAACGCAGTTCCTTAGCGTTGACACTGCCATACACCACGCGGGACATAATGCGTTTGAGATCGTAGACACCGGACAGCAACTCCTGCAGTTCCTCACGCCGCATCGGGTCGTGTACCAACTCGTCCACCGCACCCTGACGGCGGGTGATCTGCGCGGGATGCAGCAGCGGCTGTTCGATCCACGCGTGCAGCAGGCGCGCGCCCATCGACGTGCGCGTGCGATCCAAAACGCCAAGCAGAGACCCCTGCTTTTTACCGCTGCGCAGGGTCTCGACCAACTCCAGATTGCGACGGGTCGCCAGATCCAGACGCATATACTGCACGTCGGAATACACGTCCAGATAAGCCATACGCTCCAGACCGATCTTCTGCGTCATATACAGGTAGTGCAGCGTGCAGCCAAGCGTGCGCACCGCCGAGAATTTTTCATCCAGTTCGATGTCACGCAGCGAGCCCTTCCGGAAATGCTCCAGAATGGTCGCCTCCGCAGCACCGTAATCAAAGCTTGCCAACTCCGCCTGTTCCGGCTGCACCATCAACCGATCGGTCAGGAAGGTAACGGTCACGGCGTCGCCCATCGCCACGTCGTTGAGCAGCACCTCACGCGGTGAAAACCGTGACAGCTCGTTGATGAGCCGCGCACGGATATCGGTACCGGTGAGTTGGCACACATGGATATCACCGGTAGAAGTATCGGCAAAGCACAGACCGGCATCCACAAAGCCATCGCTCACAAACACCGTACACAGGTAGTTGTTGCGCGTCTCCTCCAGCATGCTGCCTTCAATAACCGTACCGGGGGTGATGATGCGCACCACCTCGCGCGTTACCAGGCCCTTAGCTGTTGCCGGATCCTCCGTCTGCTCGCAGATGGCGACCTTGTAGCCCTTGTTGACCAGTCGCGCAATGTACCCCTCGCAGCTGTGGAACGGCACGCCGCACATCGGGGCGCGCTCCTCCTGTCCGCAATCCCGACCGGTGAGCACGAGCTCCAGTTCGCGGGATGCCACCTTGGCATCCTCAAAGAACATCTCGTAAAAATCTCCCAGACGGAAAAACAGAATACACTGCGGATATTGCTGTTTGATCGCCAGATACTGTTGCATCATCGGTGTGAGCGATGCCATACCGATTACCCTCCCTGTCTCAACTGAAAAACGCTGTTATATGCCATCAATGGCAGCCGCCGCTGCAGCAGCTGCAATCGCCGCCGCAGGAATGCTCGTCGTAATCGTCGGGGTTGAGGCCCTGCGCCGCCATGTTCAGGATCGCGCCGATACCGTTAGTCAGCTTGTCCAGTTCGGTCTTGGCCTCGTTGTACGCCGCCATCGACTCGTTGGCCATCACCTTGGCATAGACCTCACGGATCTCGACGTTCAGCGCGCGCAGCTTCTCCTCATCCTGCTCCTCGCCCTTGGCAGACTCCGCGTTGATCGCCATCCGCTTCAGGTTAAATTCACCGATCAGTGCCTGCAGTGCTTCATCCTCATCGGCACGCGCCTGCGCCATCTGCATCTTGACAAAACGCTCGTCCTGCTGGATCGCGTGACCCAGTTCCTTTGCCATTTCCAAAATCTGTTCCATTGTTTGTTCCTCCTTAAATGATCTCACCTGTTAAAATAAAACTGCGTGCGCCGGTGATGCGTACGGTAACGCTCTCACCGATGCGGGCGGGATCGCCCTGCACACGAACGATACTGTTTTCGGGAAGCCGTGCTTCCAGATACTCCCCCGCGTCGCTTTCCAGCAACGCCCGCTGTTCCGTTCCCACCAAGGCCTGCAGCCGTTCGGCGGATAAGATCTCCTGCAACGCTGTCATCTCTTGGAACCACGCGGTCTTTTCCTCCGCCGAGATGGGATCCGGCATCTTGGCCGCCGGTGTACCCTCACGGGGAGAGAAGATAAACGTAAACAGCGAAACAAATCCGACCTCGCGGATCAGTGCCAGCGTCTGCTCAAAATCCTCGCGCTGCTCGCCGGGGAAGCCAACGATGACGTCACTGGTAAACGCAATGCCCGGCACGGTCTGCCGCGCATAGCGGATCAGCTCGAGATACTGCTCGCGGGTATACCCGCGGTTCATTTCCTTCAGCACGCGGTTGCTGCCGGATTGAAACGGCAAATGAAAGTGCCGTGACACCTTTTCGCACTGCGCAATGGTATCGAACAGTTCGGGCGTCGCATCCTTGGGATGCGAGGTCATAAACCGGATCAGGAAATCACCGGGAATAGCATTCAACCGCCGCAGCAGCTCCGGGAAGTTCACGCCGTGTGCCTCCCCCTTGCCGTAGGAGTTGACATTCTGACCCAGCAACGTGATCTCCTTGTACCCCTGCCCCACCAGCTCCCGTGCCTCTTCCAGAATGCTCTCCGGAGACCGGCTGCGCTCGCGCCCGCGCACGTGCGGTACGATACAGTAGGTGCAGAAATTGTTGCAGCCGTACATGATCGGCAAAAAGGCTTTGAACGTGCCGTCACGGTGGGTAGGGATGCCCTCGGTAATGACACCGTCACACGCGGGGATCTCCACCACGCGGCGGCGCTCCACCAGTGCCTTCACCAACAGCTCCGGCAGACGGTGCTGCACGTGTGTGCCGAACACCAACCCCACAAACGGATAGCTTTGGTAAAACTTCTTCGCAATATGCTCCTGCTGCACCATGCAGCCGCACACAGCGATCAGCACCTCGGGGCGGCGGCGTTTCAGCGCCTTGAGCGCACCTACGTTGCCGAATACGCGATCCTCTGCGTGCTCGCGCACCGCACAGGTGTTGAATAAGATCAGGTCGGCCTCGTCGGGCGTTTCGGTAAAACCAAAGCCCATCTGAGCCAGTTGTCCTTTCATATGTTCCGAATCGGACACGTTTTGCTGACAGCCGTAAGTACGGACACACGCCAGCGGTGACGCACCGGGTCGGCGTTCTTCGTAAAACCGTCGGATCTGCTCCATAAACGGCTGCTGCCGCTCCAGTTCCTCCGGTGAGATCACGCGGATATTTGCCATGAATGTCCCCCATTATCGCACCGCCAAACCGCGGCACAAATGAATTCCGATAATTAGATTTATTATAACAAATTCCGTTCGGTTATTCAACACTATTTCGCGCTCTGAAGAAAAGATTTTGCAAAATGCGAAAAAGGTGTTTATTTTTTTCGGCAAAAGCAATATAATAAGGCTATTAGGGGGCGTTATTATGAAAAACACCTTTCTGCCGGGCGTTCGCCGAGTACATTTTGTCGGTATTGGCGGCTCGGGTATGAGTCCGTTGGCCGAGATCCTGCATTCCCAAGGCTTCATCATTACCGGCTCGGATGTCAACGAGTCGGACAATCTTGCACGGATGCGACGATTGGGCATTGACGTACGGATGCCGCAGGCCGCGAAAAACCTCGGCGATGCCGAGCTGGTGGTATACACGGCCGCCGTACAGCCGGACAACCCGGAGCTGGTTGCCGCCGGCGAGCGCGGTATCCCGCTGATGGAGCGTGCCAAGCTGCTCGGGCTCTTGTCCCGCGGGTTTACCTCCACCGTCGCGGTGGCCGGTACACACGGCAAGACGACGACCTCCTCCATGGTCTCCCAGATCCTGCTTCAAGCCGAGCGCGATCCCTCGGTGTTCATCGGCGGTCGTCTGCCGCTCATCGACGCCAACGGCCGCGCCGGTGATTCAGATATTTTTGTGTGCGAGGCGTGTGAATTCAAGGATCATTATCTGGAAATGACCCCCGCTATCTCCATTCTGTTGAACGTGGATGCCGATCATCTGGACTATTTTGGTTCGTTGGAGGGCGTGATCGCCTCGTTCCGCAAATTCGCCGCCCAGACCACCCGCGCCCTCATCGTCAACGCCGACGACCCCAACACCTGCCGTGCCATCGAGGGCTTGGATCACGCCGAGATCATTCGGTTCGGCCTGTCCGACGATTGCGAGTGGCAAGCGCGGGACGTGCGCGTGGAGGACGGTGCTTACGGCTGCTATGCGCTGTATCATAACGGCGAAAAGGTAGCCGACGTCCGTTTGGGCGTCCCCGGTGAACACAACATACTCAATTCTCTGGGCGCTGCCGCCGCCGCGCATTTGTGCGGTGCGACCGGTGAGGAGATCGCCGAAGGTCTGGCCGCGTTCCACGGGGCGGGTCGCCGCTTTGAGTTTCTCGGCACGGTCGGCGGGGTCACCATTGCAGACGACTACGCCCACCATCCCACCGAGATCGAAGCCACCCTGCACGCCGCCAAGGCGATGCCGTATGACCGCGTATGGGCTGTCTTCCAGCCCTTCACCTTCTCCCGCACCGCGCGGCATCTGGATGACTTCGCCGCGGCTCTCGCCATTGCGGACAAGGTGATCGTCAGCGATATCATGGGCTCGCGCGAGGTCAACGAATGGAACGTCTCCTCCAAACAGATCACCGATCAGATCGAGGGGGCGCACTATCTCGCCACCTTTGAGGAGATCAGCCGCTTTGTGGCAGAAAACGTCAAGTCCGGCGACCTCGTCCTCACGATGGGCGGCGGCGACGTATACAAATGCGCTCGCAGGATCCGTACTCTGTTAGAAGAAAAATAAGACAGCGCAACGTCATTAAATTGTGAAATAAAAAAATTACAACCCCTATATTCTTACAGAAAATATGCAACTAAAATAAAGCGGGAGGACTCAGGAAGTCCTCTCGCTTGTCTTATATATTGGTCTCTTTTGGATGTTTTTTTACAAATATGGCAGCTGTTTTTTATCAATTTGCTGTTCCGTTGCTGCCTAAAGTCCAATAATAACCGCTGTATACTCCATTTTCTTGGATTCGGCCAGTATAATGCATACCCTGAGCGATTTTTTCTAAATCAATGGTGAAACTATATGTAACAAAAGACCCATCTTTTTGCAAAACAGATACCGTTCCAGAGTTGCTTTTCGCATCATATGTTATCGTTGGAACACTACCCCACGTTCTTTTATCAGCAATAGAAAATTCCAAGTCCTCCGTTTTGTATTCATACCACTCACCACTAGGAATAAGACCGGTAATGACAACTTCAAAACAAGAATCTATTGTAGAATAGTCACCCGTACGTTTTGGCAGGGTTTTCGTTATCTTTGTTTCACCACAACGGAGACCTTGACACCGTATTCCATAACACCCTTCTTGCTCAACTGTGGGATACCTAATGAGAATTTCTTCTCCTCCGGAAAAATCGTGTCCTTTTGGTTCGAGTTCTTCGTATAACGCTATTTCTAGGCACTGTGGGCATTTATACACGACAGGCCGTTTTTCTGTGCAGTCTGCCATCAATGCAATACGATTTTCAATTCCAGGTTTTCTTTCTCTCCAATCACCACCTAGGACCACTAATGAACCCTCTTTATATCGTTGACAGCATTTAGTTTTCGTTGTCGTGCTCGTCGCTGTGTTTTTTGTAGTAGAAGACGGGATGGTTGTGCTCGTCTGTTTCCTTGTGGTTACAATCGTAGTAGTGGGGGCATCGGTTATGACGGTCGTGGTGGTAGTGACAGTGCTACTCGTAGTCGTCACAAGATAAGACGATAAGGAAGTGTTTTTGTGGTTGTTTTCACATGAAGTAAAAACAACCAGCACACACAGCGCCAGCAATATAGCAATACAGTTTCTCATATGTAAATCCTCATTACCTTGATTAGTTTTGATGTTGAGACGAAGTCTTTTCATAATAGTATGACGCTAAATAGTTTTTTGACTCTTTCAGATTCTTATAGCTTTGATATACTGTAATGCCGCACGGAACAATAGGAAACGCAAAGCATACGATAAAACCTACTGCTGCTCCAAACACAAAACAGATTGCACCAATGAAAACAAATGGAACAATATAATAGGCAATCTTTCCAAACTGTATGATAATTTTAAAGAAATTTAATAACGAACCGGCAACGATGGCCGCAACAAAACCAAGTAACCACAAAACACTTAGTAAGTCTGATAAAAACCCTCCGCCTGTACCAATATGATTCAGCATAAAAAAGCCGCATAACGAACCAACAAGCGCAATTCCGGCGCAGATGAGTTTGCGCTTAAATCGAACTGTTTCGTTATTATACATTTTCTGTGCATATTCCGGGTCTGTAATTTCTATTTTTTCGAAAAACCCCAGCTTTTTCTTTTCCTTTTCCATGTTTATATCCCCTCGTTTTTATTTCAATATACCTTTTGTGGTATATTGTTTACAAAAATAAAAAAGCGCGTAGCCTAAGCCACGCGCTGAAAAATGCAAGGCTCAAGCCGCCAAGCAAGTTTCATCGTAAACAAATACGCACGAAAACAAACCCTGCATTTTTACCGAAATAAAATGCACGTATTTGTTTACAAATATTCACTTGCTTGGCGAGAAAATTATAACATATCAAATTGAAATTTTCAATTGTTTTTCCAAAATACACTTATTGGGAACGAAAAAGCAGGAAAATCGCACAAAAAAAGCCCCCTCGTTTATGCAAGGGGGGGCTTGTACAGCTAGATTTCCAATTTAATTGCTCAACTTAACAACATCGCTCACTGAGCCGGTTCTTTTATTCTCCGACAACTGTTTCGGCGTACCGCACGGTCTCCATCGCGTCCTTCGCGTAATGGTCGGCACCGATCTTGTCGGCGTATGCCTGCGTCAGCACCGCCCCGCCGACAACGACCTTGCACCACGGTGCTTTCTGTTTCAACAGGGCAATGGTCTCCTCCATCGCCGGCACGGTGGTGGTCATCAGCGCACTGAGCCCCAAAAGCGGCGCGTGACGCTCGATGACCGACTGCACCACCGTTTCGGGCGGCACGTCACGGCCGAGGTCGATCACCTCAAAACCATAGTTTTCGAGCAACAGCTTGACGATATTTTTGCCGATATCGTGAATATCCCCCTTGACGGTGGCGATCACAAACGGACCGGCAGAAGCCGATGCGGTCTCGGTGGTCGCCATAAACGTCTTAATGCTTTCAAACGCACTCTTAGCCGCCTCGGCGCTCATCAGCAGCTGCGGCAGATACACGGTTTTTTTCTCAAAACCCTCTCCCACCAAGTTCAGCGCAGGGATGATCTCGCCGCTTACGATCTCCAGCGGCGGTACGGTCCGCAGCAACGCGGCCGCCATCTCCCCCGCCTTATCCTTGAGTCCTCGGACGATCGCCTGCTGCAGCTCGGTCGCAGCATTCACCGCTGTCGATGCAGGAGCCGCCGTATTGGTCGCTGCCACTGCGAACGATTCCGCAACACGAATATACGCTTCGCAGTTCGCATCCAGACCGTGAAGCGCATTGAAGCTGTGGTAGACCTTCTGCATCTCGGTGGAATAGGGGTTCATGATCGCCGCCGACAGACCGTTCGCCAACGCCATCGCAAAAAACGTACCGTTGAGCGCGTCACGTTGCGGCAGACCGAACGAGACGTTGGAAACACCAAGCGAGGTGTGACAACCAAGTTCGTCACGGATACGCCGCAGCGACTCCAAGGTCACCACCGCGGCGGTCGCATCCGCACTGACCGCCATCGTCAGCGTATCAAAGATCAGATCTTTCTTGGCGATCCCATACGACGCGGCGGTGTCCACGATCTTGCGGGCGATCGTCAGACGCCCCTCCACCGTATCGGGAATACCGCTCTCATCCAGTGTCAGAGCGACGACCAGACCGCCGTACTTTTTGACCAGCGGGAAGATCGCGTGCATGCTTTCGGCTTTGCCGTTCACGGAGTTGACCATCGCCTTGCCGTTGTAACGGCGCAGGGCCGCCTCCATCGCGGCAGCATCCGCCGTGTCGATCTGAAGCGGCAGATCGGTGATCGCCTGCAGCTCACACACCGTTTGCCGCAGCATCGACGCTTCATCGATATCCGGCAGACCCACGTTAACGTCCAGAATGTGTACGCCCGCCTCCTGTTGGCGGATACCCTCGCTGAGGATATAGTCCATATCGTTATCGAGCAGCGCTTGCTTAAATCGCTTTTTACCGGTCGGGTTGATACGCTCACCGATGAGCAGCGGTTTATCACCGAACGTAACCGCCTGCGCGTACGAAGAAACCACCGTTCGGTTTTTATCCGTCAGCTTCACCGGACGGTACGCGGCGGTTTTTTCGGTCAACGCACGGATATACGCCGGCGTGGTGCCGCAGCAGCCACCCGCAACGCGCAGACCGGCTTCCATCAGCGACGCAAGCTCCGCGGAAAAGTCCTCGGGTGACACGTCAAATACCGTTTTTCCATTGATGACCTGCGGCAAGCCGGCGTTAGGCTTGAGCACCACCGGCACCGATGCCACACGCAGCAGCTCTTCGGCGACACCACGCAGCTGCTTGGGGCCGAGCGAGCAGTTCGCGCCGATCGCGTCCGCGCCCATACCCTCCAGCAGCGCCGCCATCGCAGACGGAGACGCACCGGTCATCAGCTTGCCATCCTCGCCGTACGCGTTGGTCACGATCACCGGCAACGTGCTGTGTTCCTTGGCGGCAAGCAGCGCCGCCTTGGTCTCGTAGCTATCGTTCATCGTCTCGATGACGATGAGGTCGACGCCGTATTTCACGCCCAACGAAACGGTCTTGGCAAACACTGTGACCGCATCTTCAAAATCCAGATCGCCAAGCGGCTTGAGCAGCTTACCGGATGGACCGATATCCAACGCCACAAACCGCGGCCGGTCGGATACCGCTGCATCCCGCGCCGCTTTGGCGTTCGCGACGGCGGCTTTTACGATCTGCTCGAGCTCACTCTCCTCGAATTTCAGCACGTTAGCACCAAAAGTGTTAGTACACACCACGTGGCTGCCGGCTTCATAGTATTGACGGTGAATATCGGTGATGACCTCGGGATGGGTCACGTTCCACCGTTCGGGATACTCACCCGGCTGCAGACCGCGCTGCTGCAACAGCGTTCCCATACCGCCGTCAAGGTATACGATGTTCTCTTGTAAGAATTCCGCAAAATTCACAGTGCATCCTTCTTTCCCTTGATGCCGAAAAATGCCGTCACCGATTTGGTGGGTGACATCAACAAACTATCGTTCAGGCACAGCCCGATCTTGTGAGCGCAATCCAGCACGCGGAACACCTCCGTCTGCGCCTCCAGCGGCAGATCGCCGTATCCCGGGCTGAACCGTGAGATCATGGGAGCGCCCTTGCGCTGTACCGTATCCTCGCAAAATCGGTCGCACAGTGCCTCGATGCGCTCCGCGCCGATCGCCTGCATCATCAACGCCTTAGCCGGTGACACGCGGCTGTATTTTGCCACCAAGCGGTCGGGGGCCACGCCGACCGTCGCCGCGAACAGCACGACTTGTCCGCAGTCGGCAAGATACGCCGCCAAAGCCTCGGAATGGAGCGAAAACGATCCGAAATCGCACCGATCTCCCTGCACAGACACCAAAAATTCACGGTGGCAGACGGTATACGTCAAGCTGCCGCGCAGCTCCTCAAAGCAGGTATACAGCAGATCTAACACAGCGGCATCCGTATCGCGACAGCCGGCGTACCGCAGCACGTCCGCTTCGCACAGCGGCATCTCCTCATACCGCGTGGTGATCACCGCGCTCATCGGCCGAGGATCGCCGACAGATTGGCTTGGATTCTCTCCGCCACGTCGGGCTTATTCATCGAGTATACGTGAACGTTGGTGATACCGTTGGCATACAGATCAATGATCTGGTCGGTAGCATATGCAATACCCGCCTGCTTCATGGCAGCGGGATCATGGCCGAACTTGTCGACCAGACTCTTAAACCGCTGCGGCATAAACGAGCCGGACAGCTTGATAGCACGCTCAACCTGATTGGCGTTGGTGATGGGCATCACGCCGGGAATGATCGGCACGGTGATCCCCGCCTCGCGGATCTTGTAGAGAAAGTTATACAGCAGATTGTTATCGAAAAACATTTGCGTCGTCAAAAACTCACAGCCTGCCTCAACTTTTTCTTTCAGATGCCGAATGTCGGTTTTTTGATCTGCACTTTCGGGGTGGGTCTCGGGATAACACGCACCGCCAATGCAAAGATTCGCATCGGCCGCTTTCAGCTCACGCACCAGATCGATCGCATACCGATAATTCCACGTGCTACGATCCGCGTTCTCCATATCAGCCGGAATATCACCGCGCAGCGCCATCACGTTTTCAATACCGGCTTCCTTGATCGCCCGAATTTTCCCCCGCACCGTCTCGCGCGAGGAGGAAACACAGGTCAGGTGCGCCAACGTCGGCACACCGTACAGCGCTTTGATGTTTTTCGCAATATCCAGCGTATACCGGCTGGTACCGCCACCCGCACCATAGGTCACGCTCATAAAGGCAGGCTGCAGCTTGGCGATCTCCTCGGTCGCGGTTCTCACGCTGTCAAACGCCGTCTCGGTTTTCGGGGGGAACACCTCAAACGAGAGCGACAGCGTCTCTTTTTTCATCAGTTCTGCGATCTTCATACCCATTCGCCACCTTTTCTGCCAACATTATATACCCGCATCTGTCAATAATCAAGATATATACGCCCCTCGGTAAGCGAGGATGCATGGGCCTTTACCGTTTTTTGTTCCGCATAATTGCCACAATGACCGCACCTGCTGCCACAGCACAAAAGCAGACCGAACACACGATCATCGCAATCAGCAGACCCGTACCGTCTTTGCCATCCGATACGTTCTTCGGCAGGGAAAACGACACCGTCGTCTCGGTGGGCTCGGTAAGCGATGTTGTCACGGTCGTCTCCGTCGTTTGGGGTACTGTTTCAGAAGCAGTCGTCGTGTCGCTGACCGTCGGCGCAGCAGATACACCCGCGGTGACCGACGGTGCGGTATATGTTGTTTGTACTGTTCGGGTGGTCGTAGCCGTGCTGCCGACAGTCACCGCACCGCCTAGCGACACCGTCAGCCCGACGCTGACTGCACCGGCGTTGGTATCGGCCGTTTCCGCCTTACGCTGATACAAGGTATAGGTCTGCTCCGCGATCAAGCCGGAAAACAGCGGGCTGTCTTGCCACACGTTACCGTCGCGGCTATACTCGTAACCGGCCACTGCCGTTAGCGTCACGCTGTCTGTCGTTTTCTCCTGAACCACCGGAGTCGGCACGATCAATTCGGTGATAAAAGCCGACAATTCCTTGGCAAATACTTGCTGCTGTTTCGCGCTCGGATGACCGTTTCCACCGTCGTTGGATGACGACAACCGCAGCGTATGGATGCCCATTTTCTTGCCGCCGACCAAGTCCACGGCATCCTCGATCAGCATCGATACGCCATCGGTCATCATCCCGTGGATCCACACGATCTCAGCCACAGGGTTCTTTTGACGCACCGTTTCCAGCATGGCTATAAAGCCCCGCACAACGTCCTCCGGCGTATCACTCTTGGTGCTGTAGCGGTGGTAGTCATTGGTGCCCAATGCCAGCACGATCACATCCGGCTGACGTGCAAAACTGTAGTCGGTGGAGGGATCTTTGGGGTAACGAAGCTTCGTGTAGGCCTGCTGCATCGTATACGATGGCCATCCCGACGACGCGCCGATGCCTTGTACCGCCACCAGCGAAAAATCAGCGTGAAGCTTGCGCGCGGTCAGATAGGCATAGCCTTGAGTCGCATCGGTATACAACGGTGTTCCGGAATTCGGCGTAGAGCTATCCGCAAGATTGCCATACGCCGTCGTAATGGAATCACCGATAAATTCAATATACAGATCATTTTCTTTGGGCGCGGCTTGCAGTATGCCGGTCAGCGAAACGCCGGTGAGGCCCACGACCGCCCCGATCTCAGTCTGGCGGTATAGTTCAAACCGATGTACACCCGCAGCAAGACCGGAGGCAATACGAATACGCTGCGTTCCGGTCTGAGTTAACCGACAGGTCTCGCGCCCCTTAGTCACACCGTCAACGATCACCGTGAAAAAGCACCCGCCCGTTTCATCGGTGGCGACCGATTCCACGTCAAAGGTCACGTAAACATCGCCGGAGCAATTCGCCGTGAATTCCACGCCTGACGCGCTCCAGTCGAAATACAGTTTTCCCTCGGTCTGGTAAACGCGCCCTTGTGTTTTGTAACAACCGGCCATATCAGATACGGTATAGTCCGTCATCCCGGCAGCGGAAACAGAAAATGAAAAAGTCGCAAACGGCAGAAGCAGGCATCCCGCACATAGCGCCGTTAACCATCTTCGTGCATATACCAATACCGTTCCCACCTTTTTCGTCTGTTTTCGACATTATACAACAAATGCTTTCGGTGTTCAAGAATAAAATGGACTACGACCAATGCAGCCGCGCCTCGCTGACATCCGCACGATCTCCTCGGGAGAGAAAACCCCTCCCCTACAATATGAAACCAGCACCGTAGGGGAGGGCCTCTGTGCCCTCCCGAATCGGTTTCGCAGAAATCCGATGTTGTCCCCTGTAGGGGCGTGGTCACCCCGCCCGCATAGCCTCCTTAACAAGAGGGCTATCGCGGTTTGCCCGCGACTGGGGGATTTATAAACGATCTCTAACCAACGTCTGCAAAACCTCACCCGTTTGCAACATCGGTTCGTCGGCGATTGGCAAGGCGACTTGCTCGCCGCCGACAGAGCCGGGCACCGCAAGAGTAGGGTGTAACCCGTTCCCATCATATCCAAACAAAAGCAAAAGCACCCGATCTTTCGATCGAGTGCTTCTTTGTGTTGGCGTCTTCCTATCTTCCCGGGCCGCTACCAGCCAAGTATTGTCAGCGCAAGTGAGCTTAACTGCCGTGTTCGGGATGGGAACGGGTGTACCCTCACCGCCATCGACACCAACTATGTTTCAGAGCATATACCCTGAAAACTGAATAAAGCGTTTCCGAATGTGGAACCCAGTCGCACCGATCACTTGCATCGTGACCTATGCTTAGTGATTCTCCTGATCGTCAGGTCAAGCCCTCGGTCTATTAGTACTGCCAAGCTAAAAGCGTCACCGCCCTTACACACGCAGCCTATCAACCCGGTAGTCTTCCGGGGACCTTACTTGATTTCTCAATGGGATATCTCATCTTGAGGCCGGCTTCACGCTTAGATGCTTTCAGCGTTTATCCGATCCGCACTTAGCTGCCCAGCTGTGCCACTGGCGTGACAACTGGTGCACCAGAGGTGCGTCCATCCCGGTCCTCTCGTACTAAGG
>JAZNKN010000027.1:0-27796 GCA_045578625.1 Acutalibacteraceae bacterium
CTTCTGCCGCTTTTTCCGTCAGATGACGCGGCGCACCCCCATCGATTACCTCAATTATTATCGCGTAGAATGCGCCTGCCAGGAACTCAGTACAACAGAAAAGAGCGTCACCGAAGTGGCGCTCGATTGCGGATTTAACGATATCAGTTATTTTATCAAGATCTTCCGCCGACACAAGGGCGTTTCCCCCGGCAAGTACCTTGCCGCACTGTCACAGTCACACGGATAATGGGCGAATACTCACTTCTCCCGAGGTCAGCTCCTCCACCCTACCGTCGTCGAACCGTACCCGCAGTGCGAGATCGTCGGTAACGTCCAACACCTGTGCCGGCAGGCTGTCGCCGCTGCGCAGCACCCGCACCGCACGTCCCAGCCGCAAGCACCGCTGCCGGTATTCCTCAAGGAACGGCAGCGCCTCCAGATCGGCGTAGCCATCCAAAAACGCATCCAGAAACAGCGCCGCTAAGCGCTCTCTGGCACCCTCCGCGGCGCTCGTAAGCACCGCACCGGCGCGGTCACGGATGTCCTCCGGAAATCCGTCGGTCGGGGGTGCAACGTTGATCCCCACCCCCACGATGGCATAGTGAAGATTTCCGCTCTGCGGCTCCAGACGACCCTCCGTCAGGATGCCGCAGACTTTTTTTGCGCCGCAGTAAATGTCGTTGACCCATTGAATATCCGTTTGTCGTCCCGACACCGTCTCAATAGCACGCGCCGCCGCCACCGCGGCAGCCGCGGTCAGCGGCAACGCCCTGACCGCCTGCGTTTTCGGGCGCAGCAGCACGCTGAAATACAGACCGGTGCCGTCCGGCGAAAAAAAGGTATGTCCCTGCCGCCCGCGACCGGCGGTCTGCCCCTCTGCCAGAATGACCGTACCCTCCGGCGCGCCGGCCTCCGCCGCCTCACGGAGCAGCGTACTGGTCGAGGTCACGACCGTATGCGCCGTCAATGCAACGCGTGACGGCGCTTTCATCTGCTTATAGATCGCTTCGACCGATACCTTACTCATCACATAGCCTCAAAATACGCCACGACACCGTCGGTGACCGCCTGCATCAGCTTGTCACGGTAGATCGGGTCGATCAGCGCTTCTTTGTCCTTGGGGTTGTCCAAAAACGCACATTCCAGCAGCACCGACGGACAATCAAAGATGCTGCGCGTCATATACAGTGTGCCCCAGACCGTGCCGGAGGAACGCGGGCGGCCGTTGGCGGTCGTACCCACACCGTACGGTGTTTCTACCTCATGCATCTTCGGGTAAATGTACGAGGACAGCGTGTATCCGGCTTCGTTGTAATAATGCACCGTTGCACCGGTCGCCGAGCCGTCGTAGCCGTTCATGTGTACGCTGATGACCAGATGATAGTCACCCGCGTGTGCCATCTGGACACGGCTCTGCAGCGACAGTGCGTTGGAACCCAAATCCTTGTCGCGGGTCATCACGACCGTCGCGCCCAAGGCCTCCAGCTTGGTTTTAAGCTCGTTGGCATACAGCAGGTTGAACGGACCCTCCCACGGCTTGTCATCGTCCGAGCCGTGACCGGGATCGATCAGAATACGCACGCCCTTGAGTTTCTCTGCCGCCGTGTTTTTCGACACGTCCGCCGGATTGAGGAAGGACAGCGTCAGCCGATCCCCCGACCACACCAGCTGATGGCCGTAGTAATTGCCTTTCTTTTTCAGCGTCAGCCGCAGCGTCCACACACCGTCACCGTTGTCCAGCCACTTAGCGGAGGAGAACAGCGCGTTACCGGTCAGATCCGGTGCGGCCGGTACGGTGTCCACGTAATGGAACGTCACGTCCACGTATTCCGCTGTCTGTCCGTACTTTTCCAAACTGTAATTCGGTGTGCCGGTGGTAGTATCCGCATAATACTTCTGCGGATAGGCCGCGATATACACCGGAATATCCCAACCGGCATCAAAGGTCAGCACCGTATACATACCGCCGTTCGTCGCTGCGCCGTTCCTCAGTTTCGTGTTTGTAGGTGCCGCCCCCTTGACGAGGGTAGCGTCCTTCTGATATACACGCTTGCCCGAGCCGAGCAGATAATACGACAAGCTGCCGTTGTACACCTTACTCACCAGAACATCCTGCGTTCCCTTGGGCAGGTACGAGTTATACGGACGCGACCAATCCTCGATCGCGCTGCCGCCGTTAAAGGTCTCGGCATACTCCGCCGTGATGATGACGATATCCTTATCTCCCGGCAACGGCATCGTCGGCTCGCCTCCCGGTGTGGTGGTCGTCGTCGAACCACCCGTACCGCTCGGATCGGGGTTGGTCGTCGTTGTCGTGGTAGTCGTCACCGGCACCGGAAGCGCTTCGACCGTCACCTTGCCGCCGGTCTTGGACTCGCTCAGGCCGTTGTAGGTCGCCGTCACCTTCACGGCACCCAACGCCTGCGCCTGACCGATGATACCGGCGGGCAGGGTGTAACTGCCGATATAGCTCTGGAAATCCGACGGCAGATTGCCGCTCTCGTCCACCTTATCCTCAGTAGCGGTCAGCTTGACCGTCGTGCCGTTGATGACCGCGTTCACCGTCGAGCCCTTCCGCGCCGTGGCACGGATCAGAAACATACTACCGCCGTCCACCGTCATATCCGTATCCGGCGACACCGCACTTACCAGCGTCTGCTTGTAGGTGATCTTGTACGTGCGCGTCTTGCCCTTGTGGGAGAAGGTAAAGGTGTTGAGTCCCACCGACAGCGTGAATTTCTTAGTGAAGAATCCGTGCTCAGACAGCTCCACCTCTGCCCCGTTCACGGTCAGCGGGAAGTTGGTATCACCGCCGCCGTTAAAGGTCACGGTAGACTCGGTCGTGGTATAGGTCATCTTGGTCGGCGAGGAAACGGTCAGCTGATTGTAGATAAATTCCTCGTTCAGCGTGCCGGCGTATGCTTGCTTCAGCGTCGCGCCCAGCTTATGCTTATCGGTACGCAGCGCGGTCAGCGAATCGTAGGAGCTGCCGCACCACGCCATATTATCCTTGCAGTACAAATACTGCTGCGCCAGCTGATCGGGCGAACTCCACCCCGCCAGATACGACCCGGCGGTGTTGGCGGAATGCGACATATACAGCGGCAGCTCCAGTGCCAACGCCGTATCGTTCCACCATTTCAGCACCTTCTGGAACGAGCCGGTGGGATGACTGGTCGAGGCGTAGTTTTTGACCATAACGCCGTGGAACAGCCCCTGCTCAAGCCAACCGAGCGTATCGGCACAGCCGTCGGTAAATTCCTCGTAATATTCCTTGGTATCCGAGCCTCGCTCGTCCACCGATTTGTGCGCCCAGATGCCGTAGGACATCAGTCCCACGTAAAAATCACGATCCACGGCGGTCAGCGTTTGTGCCACGCGCGCCACCAGCTCGTCCAGTGCCGCGACCGTCACCTCGCGTTCCTCCGCCTTGACCTTGCCAAGCGCGAATGCAAAGCCGTCCACAAACATACCGTCCAGTGCATATTGCCGTGCCGCTTCGTCCGCGATACGCACGGTGCGCTCGGTCACGCCCTCGCCGCGGGGATCCCACGCCTCGCTGTCGCGAATGTGCAAGTCCAGTACGCCGTAGACGTACATCTCGCGCTCCCGCGCCTGCTGCAGGATATACGCAAGGGCATCAAACCGCTCACCGTCGGTGCCGGTCAGCAGCAGGCTGTCCATCTCCTCCGACGGATACAGTGCCACCTCGCCGCGATGCAGCGGCAACAACAGTGTGTTAAAAGCCCAGTCGTCGATCGTGGTAAACGCCGTGTCGATCTGCTGCTTCACCGCCGCGGCGCTCTCCTGGCCGGTGATGAGATAATCCGTGCCGGGCGTCAGCCAGACACCCTTCATCACGTTCGGCAGCGCGTATTCCGGTTCAGGCAGCGGCTCCGGCTCGGGTTCGGGCTCGGGCTCCGGCTCCTGCGATGGCTCACTCACCGTGGTCGTGCTTGTCCGCGTTCCGGTCGCTTCGGTCTTGCCCGCTTTACCCGAAACCAGATCGGCAATGGCGTGCAGCGCACCGCTGTTCACCACGGCAAAGCAGCCGACGAGCAACACCGAGATCAGTACCACGATCAGCACGATGAGCCATACGCGCACCTTCCGTTCGGAAGGCTTAAAATGCTTTGACATACCGACACTCCTTGATCACAAAATCGAAAGAAGATTGCGGATCTCCTCTTGGGCGACCGACACGTCGGCGGTCGCAGACAACCCCGCTTTTGCGGCGGGATCAAAGTAACTGTAACTGTAAAACGCCAAACCGGCGACCTGCTTATCGCGCAGGTACTGCACCGAGCGCTTCATCACATCACTGTGATCGATCCATTCCGTCTTGCCGGCACCGGCATAGGCATCGGACTTCAGACCGATCTTGTACAGCGCCAGACCGAAATACAGCTCCACCGAGCTGTGCCGCGTATACCCGCGCCATACGTTCACCATCTTGTCAAACGCACTGCTGCTGTTCTCAAATCCGGTATAGATCTGCGGACACAGGTAGTCCACGTACCCCGGCTGTGACAGCCACTTGCGGCAATCCGCATACAGCGCATCGTAGGTGTTCTGTGCGTTTGCTGCCGGCGACACGCCGAACACGACCCCTTTGGCCGCGGTCAACGTATGCGTACCGGCGATCAGCATATCCACACCGGCGCGCCGCCAATCGGCAACCGACAGCGTGCCGCCACCCTGCTTGTACGTTTCGTAATCGGCACTTTCGTAACTGTATACCGTCCCCGCGCTCAGCAAGCCCTCGGGGTAAAAATAGTCATCGTACTGGATACCGTCAATATCATAGTTGTTCAGCAGTTCACGGATACCGTTCAGTATCAACGTTTGCGCTGCGGTCGAGGTGGGCACGTAGTAGTACCGTCCGCCACCGTCCGTCAGCGTGGGAATGCCGTCCACCAAGTACGCCGTTTGCAGGCCCACGCGGTACGGATTGACCCACGCGTGCAGCTGCAGACCGTTCTTGTGCGCAGCCGTCACCGCGTATTCCAACGGATCAAACCCCGCATTCAGCAGGGATTTCACCGCCGCAGCCGGCTTGAACAGTGCGGAATCGTAATACGCATCGCTGTTTGCACGCACGTGGAAAAACACGGTATTCAAGCCATATCCGGCCAGCTCCGCCATCATATCATCCAACGCCTTGCGTGCCTGTGCAGGCGTGGTGCAACGCTGGAACAGCTCGGCAAGCTCTATGTAAGATACCCATACGCCGCGCATCTCCCCGCTCACCGACGGACGGGATACGGTGCCGCCGGTCGTGATAGTCGTGGGCTTCGCGGTGGAGGACGTGGGCTTCTTGGTCGTCGTCGCACTCGTCACGGTCGTCACCGTGGTTTTGGAACTGCCGGTGGACTTGCCGACGGTGCTGCTCGTCCCCAAGGTTGCCGACGAACCCGTCGTGTCCGTCCCGGAGATCATCCCGGTATCGACAGTGGTATCCGCCGCGCTTGCGGTCGTCGTTACCGTGCCGACAGCACTCGTCGTAGACGAAACACCCGACTCCACCACCTCGCGCAAGGAGGTGGTAACATCCGGTTGCGACGCGTTCTTGGCACAGCCGGTACACAGGCATACCGCAAGCAGCACAGCCAGCCATATCCGAACCTGTTTCATGCGGTACACCTCCCATAATAATAAATAATACCAAAAGATAGCGACAAATTCAACCAATTTCGTCAAAAAGCCCACTGGAATATTTCTCCTACCGTATGTATATGCCCGTCCTGCAAAATATTTCGGTAGTTGCGAAAAGCGATTGCAATTTCCCAACGGATGTGCTACACTAGCCTCATACGCGGGCGTGGTGGAATGGCAGACACGTCGGTCTTAGGAGCCGATGCTTACGCGTGCAAGTTCGAGTCTTGTCGCCCGCACCAGAAAAAACGACGTGTTTCGACACGTCGTTTTTTCAACGAAATACATCCCTTTCGGGATTTGTGAAATGCACTTCGTGCGTGAAATACGCCTACGGCGTGTCAAATACCTGCGGGCGTGAGAGGATTTATTTCATTTCACTTGATGCGTCTGCATCAAATTTCACAATTTACGAAGTAAATTATTTCACCGTGAGCGTTAGCGAACGATTTCACCTAATAACGAGAATTCATATTCACATCAGAAAGCGAGGTGACTACCCGTGAAGCCGCGCAAAGCACTCATACTCAGCCCAAAAGCGACCGCCGCGATACAAGCGTACCTCGGCCTTGCCGGTACCAATGAGATCGCTGTGGGGGTCCTGCGAGACGGCGTCGGGTATTACACCTCCGACGGCGTATCCGAGACCGCGCGCTTTGATATCGGCTCCATCAGCAAGACCTTTACCGCCCAGTTGATTCTCGGACTGGTCTGCGACGGCAAGCTGTCGCTTGATACCACCGTGGATGCCTATCTGCCGCTGCGGGCGGGACGGTATCCGACGATCGCGCAGTTGCTGACGCATACGGCGGGATACCACCATCTTACGCCCATCGAGATCACCGTCCCCAAGCTGCTGACCAAGCGCTATGCGGTCAAAAACCCCTACCGCGGAGCCAATACCGCTCGGGTACTGGCAGCACTGTCCCGACGCAACCATACCAAACCCCGCAATCCCTACGGCTACTCGGATTTTTCTTACGCGATCCTCGCCGCGGTAGCGGAACGTGTCACCGGACAGCCCTTCAGCGAGCTGTTACACCACCTCATCCGTGAAGAATACGGCTTGCAAAGCACCGAGGCCTACCCCACAGCACCGCGAATACCGGTCTATCTCGGCGGCCGCCCGTTGAAAGCGTGGCACTGGGACAAGCATAATCCGTACATCGCCGGCGGCGGTGTCGTATCCACGCTTGAGGATATGCTGCGCTACGCCGCGATCCAGCTTGAGGCAACCACCCCCTCGGTGCTTGCCTCACAGCGTCTGCATCCGCCGTCCTTTTCACCAAAAAGCAACATCGGCACCTGCTTGGGCTGGCACACCTACAAAAAGTCAGATCAATTATGGCACGTCGGCGGCGTGGGGACGTTCCGTGCGTCCATGATCGTCAACCGTCGGTTGGGCTGTGCCGTGGTGGTGCTTGGCAATGCCAAAGGCAAGCGCAGTGCCAATGTCCATTACATCGCCAAGCTGCTGTACAGCGAGCTAAAGAAAAAACGGGTCGTGCTCACGACCGAGCACGACCGATCACGAACCGTATGATAACTTTTTGCTTCCGCGTTACTGTATCGTGCGTGTGTGCAAAATGGAGGTCGATAACGGCAAAAAATACGCACTGCGCTAACACCTCAGCCACTCGCACTGCTGAGGGTCAGCTCGCGGTATGTGGATGATCGTTTCACCGTCATTGCTTGATACCGAACGTTACGAAAACACGCCCCGAAAGGCTTACCTTTCGGGGCGTGTTCTTTCTGTTAATAGGCAACGTAATTCATCGGATCGACCAGCTGTCCGTTCAGGATCACCTCAAAGTGCAGATGCGCACCGAAGGAATAGCCGGTGTTGCCGACGTCGGCGATGTACTCACCCTGCGCCACCTTTTGTCCCGCCTTGACGTTCAACGAGCGGCAGTGGGCGTAGCGCGTCTTAAAGCCGTTCCCGTGGTCGATCAGCACGTAATAGCCGTAGCTGTTGTGCCAACCGGCTTCCAGAACCGTACCGCCGTCCGAAGCAATGATCGGCTTACCCTCTACACGGCCGTTGGAAATATCGATCGCGCCGTGGAAGCTGCCCCAGCGGGACGCAAACGGCGACGAGATCACCTTGGTATACGGCAACGGCCATACGAAATTGCCGGTCGCCACGCCGTCACCCACTTCGACATCCTCAGAATACTTCTGTCCGCCCTTGACGATCACCTTGCTGACCGGCGGCGTGATGATCTCGGTAGACGCTACCATGCGGTACAGCTCCTCGCCGTTGACGGTAACGATCTCCTCGGTGACGCTCTGCTCACCGTCTTTTCCCTCGACCACGACCGTATCATCACCCAAGGGTCGGCTCTCATCCCACTGAACAACGGTCTCGTACTTGACCGTTTCCGTGTATGTAACAAACTGGCTGAGCTTGACCGGCACGGCATCCAGCTTTGCGGCGACCTCCTCCTCGGTACTCACCGCCGAGACCGGATACAGACCGTCCACGATCTCCACCTGCGAAAAGAAACTGGCGTTTTCCGTGCGATTCGGACTGTTTTTTGCCAACGAAGCCGCCATCAGCTGCTCCAGAGTCTCCCGCGGGAGCGCCCCCCAGAACACACCGTCTACGTACAGCCCCGCCGTCTCCACGATGGAATCGCTCACGCGGTTAAAGATACGGTCACTTACCTCCTGCACACCAAGCAGCTCCGCATCAGGAACGACCACCAGCGTCATCCGCGGTGAACGCTGCACCTCAAAGGAATCGTCCGCGTCGATGACCATTCCCTCCACCGCGGAAGCGGCTTTGTTATAGGTCGCCTCGTCGGCGATATATCCGAATCTTTCTCCGTCGTATTCCAACGCCAGCACGAAATTCGCCTGCCGCCAATATGACACGGTAACGATCAACAAGGTCGCCGCCACAGCCGGTGTGGCGATATTCAGCAGGGTGCGGAACATCGCGCGGTGACGGCGCACCGCCAATACCGGTAGCGTCATCAACTCACGCAGCAGCAGGCGGGTACGCCCTTTTTGAACGCCCTGCACGCGCTCCACCGCCACCGAGAGATCGGCACGCAGCACGCGCCATTCGGCGGCGAGCTTGCGGCAGTGCCGCAGCAACAGCCATTCCGCCGCCCGATGCAGCAAGTGTGCCAGCGGACGCCACATCACGCGGGTAAACCGCACGACCGACTTCATACAGCGGATCGAGCGCACGCCCACCACGTAGCAAAACCGATAGGACGTCTCACGGTAGATCTCCCACGCCGCACGCCATTCCTCCGGCGTTCGTCCCAACACGCGGGACGGTGCCGTCGGCTGCTCGGCAGCACGCTGTTTGCGGTCGCGTCGCTTCATCGACACCACCCCCTTTTACAGTTTGGCTTACAAAGCCCGCTCATTATAGCGGCTTTCGTCGAAAAAAGCAAGCAAAACCGGAAAAGGGTGGTCAATTTCCCACTATTTTATCATTTAGACACGATTTTTCTGCAATATATTGCCTTTTCAGTCAGGGTATACCAGCCGCTCCGGCGTCCATCCTTCCAGTGCCTTGACCTGCGCCGCCGCATAGGCTCGCGCACCGTCGAGGTCGTGTTCCCGATAGTTACCGCACTCGCGTTTGGTTGCCCCGGGGATCGCACCGGTATAAGCAGCAATAAACGCCAACGTTTCCTGCGTCAGCGCGATGACCTGCTCCTCGGTCATACCGCGCGTCAGGAAATAAAATCCGGTGCGGCAGCCCATCGGCCCAAAATAGATGATACGATCCTCGTATACGCTGTTGCGCACGTAGGTAGCAAACAGATGCTCCAGCGTGTGCATCGCAGCCACCTCCAGAAATGGCGGCGTGTTGGGATGCACGAAGCGCAGATCATAGGTCGTCACATCGCCGTCCACACGGGAGGTATACAATCCCGGTATCAGGGTATCGTGGTTGATGCAAAAGCTTTGAATGGTTTTCATAGCAGATCCTCCAATCCATGAGCGCGTAAGCACGCCGCCATATCCTCCGGCAGGGGACTTGTCAACGACAGCCGCTCCCCTGTCAGCGGATGAGTAAACGCCATTTCGGCACAGTGCAGGCCGTGGCGCGGCATTACCGTCTCGTCCGTTCCGTACATGGTGTCACCCGCCAGCGGATGCCCCAGATACGCCATGTGAACGCGGATCTGGTGGGTGCGCCCCGTCTCCAGATGCAGCCGCACCAGCGTCACCTCGCCGTCGGACCCGAGCGCCTCGTAATGCGTAACGCTCTCCTTGCCGCCTTCCCCCACCTCGCGGGTGATGCAGCAGCCCTCCTTGACGCGGATCGGCTGATCCACCGTGCCGCTACCGACAAGATTCCCCAACACGATGGCCAGATATGTTTTTTCGGCCTTGTGGGTCAGCGCATAGGCAACGTGCGCGTTTTTCGCCGCGAGCAGCAGACCGCTGGTGTTGCGATCCAAACGGTTGACCGGTCGGAACGAGTGCGGCTGCCCCTGACGGCGGTAGTACCCCACCACCGCGTTAGCGAGCGTCGGCTCGGGCTTACCGGCAGACGGATGCACCGCCAGATACGGCGGCTTGTCCACCACCAGCAGCGAGTCGTCCTCATACGCCACCGTCAACGGCAGGTCGGCATCCTCGATGCGCACCGCATCCTCCGGAAACCTCAGACACAGCCGCTCACCCGCGTTGACACGGTCGATGCTGCGCCGCCGTACGCCGTCTACCGTGATACCGCCCTCCTGATGCTTGAGCCGCACCACCATACGCCACGAAAAACCGCACCCCTGCCGCAGAAAGGTCTGCACCGAGGCACCGTCGTATTCAGTTGGTACTGTAAAAAATAACGTTTCCATATCGCTCATTATACGGACTTTGCGGATAAATTGCAAGTTCCTGAGCGGAAAGACTTGTTTTTTTGCAAAAATCTGCTAGAATATATAGGATACCATTACAGGAGGGTTCCGGAATATGGAAAACAACAAGTTTTATCTGACCACTGCTATCGCCTACACCTCGCGCAAGCCGCATATCGGCAACGCCTACGACATCGTCCTGGCGGATATGATCGCGCGGTACAAGCGAATGCAGGGGTACGATGTGTATTTCCTGACCGGCTCCGACGAACACGGTCAGAAGATCCAGCAGTACGCCGAGGAGCAGGGCATCTCCCCCAAGGAGTATGTGGACGGCATCTCGCAGCAGATCAAGGATGTGTGGAACAAGCTCAATACGTCCTACGACCGTTTTATCCGCACCACCGACGAGGATCACGAAGCCTCCGTACAGGCGATCTTCAAGAAGCTGTATGAGCAGGGCGACATTTACAAGGGCAAGTACGAGGACAAATACTGCGTCCCCTGCGAGTCCTTCTTTACCCCCTCGCAGCTCAAGGACGGCAAATGCCCCGACTGCGGTCGCGACGTCATCGACGCCAGCGAGGAAGCGTATTTCCTGCGTCTGTCCAAGTATCAGGATCGTCTGCTGCAGTATTTTGAGGAGCATCCCGATTTCATTCAGCCCGAGTCCCGCCGCAATGAGATGATCAACAACTTCTTAAAGCCGGGTCTGTCGGATCTGTGTGTCTCGCGCTCCACCTTCACTTGGGGCATCCCGGTCTCGTTTGATCCCAAGCACGTCACCTACGTGTGGCTGGATGCGCTGTCTAACTACATCACAGGAATCGGCTACCATCCCGACGGCAGCACCGACCGTTTCGAGGCAAACTGGCCGGCGGATCTGCACGTCATCGGCAAGGACATCGTGCGTTTCCACACCATCTACTGGCCCATCATCCTGATGGCACTGGGTCTGCCGCTGCCGAAGAAGGTGCTGGGCCACCCGTGGCTGCTGTCCGGTGAGGACAAGATGAGCAAATCCCGCGGCAACGTGCTGTACGCCGACGAGCTGGCCGACCGCTTCGGGACCGACGCGGTGCGCTATTATCTGCTTTCGCAGATCCCTTTCGCGCAGGACGGCACTATCACGCTGGAAAGCTTCCTGAATTTGTACAACGCCGATCTGGCTAACACGTTGGGCAACCTGGTCAACCGCAGCATTGCGATGACCAACAAGTATTTCGGCGGCACGGTAAACAAGACCGACGTGGTCGCGTCCGAAGCGGATGCCGACCTGATCGCCACCGCCAAAAAGGCGCTGGCAGCGTATGCCGAGAAGATGGATCAGTACCACAACGCCGAGGCGCTCGCCGCGGTGATGACGCTGGCCAAGCGCTGCAACAAGTACATCGACGAGACCACGCCGTGGTCGCTCGCCAAGGACGAGGCCGCCAAAGGTCAGCTCGAGACCGTACTGTACAACCTGTTGGAGTGCATCCGTCTGCTGACGGTGTGCCTGCGTCCCTCCCTGCCGGAGACCACCGATCGCATCGCCGCGCAGATGAACCTGTCCGAGAGCGATCTGTCCCTTGACAGCCTGCAGTTCGGCACTTGTGCCGCCTACACGGTCGGCACGCCCGAGCCGCTGTTCGCCCGCATCGACGTGGAAAAGACGCTGGCTGAGGAAGCGGAAAAAGCCGCCGCAGCCGCCAAGGAAGAGGAAGCCGTGGAAAACGTCGCGTTCCTCGACGAGATCACCATCGACGAGTTTGCCAAGGTCGATCTGCGCGTCGCCCGCGTGGTGGATTGCGAGCCGATCAAAAAGGCAAAGAAGCTGCTCAAACTGACGTTGGACGACGGCAGCGGCACGCCCCGCACGGTGGCGTCGGGCATCGCACTGTGGTACACACCGGAGGAACTCAAGGGCCGTCAGGTCATCGTGGTCGCCAACCTCAAGCCCGCCACGCTGTGCGGCGTGGAAAGCTGCGGTATGATCCTCGCCGCCGATGACGGCGATGCCGCCCGCGTACTGTTCGTGGACGGTCTCAAGCCCGGCAGCCGCATTCACTAAACACAGACAAGGGGATGCCGCGAGGTATCCCCTTTTTTCAAGGAGTTTGCTATGCCTATCTTTGATTCTCACGCCCACTATCTGGACTCCCGCTTCGACGACGACCGCGACACGTTGCTGACCGCGCTAAGCGGCGACGTATGCGGCATCATCGAAAACGGCACCACCGCCGCCACCTCACGCGAAGCGGTCGCACTGGCGCACCGTCATCCTCACGTATGGGCGGCCGTCGGCATCCATCCCGGCGATGCCGCGGGTGCGGTCGAAAGCGATCTGGCCGTGTTGGAGCAATTGGCCGACGACGAGAAGGCGGTCGCCATCGGCGAGATCGGTCTGGATTATCACTACGAGGACGCCTGCCCCCGCGACGTACAGCAGCACTGGTTTCGCGCTCAACTGGAATTAGCCAATCGCCTGTCGCTTCCCGTCGTGGTACACGACCGCGAGGCACACGAGGACACGCTGCGCTTCTTGCAGGAATACCGTCCCGCCGGTGTGGTGCACTGCTTTTCCGGCAGCGTGGAAATGGCGCGCGAGCTGTTGAAATTGGGCTTGTACATCGGCATCGGCGGCGTCGTCACCTTCAAAAACGCCCGCAAGACCGTGGAGGTTGCCGCCGAGCTGCCGCTCGACCGCCTGCTGTTGGAAACCGATGCCCCTTATCTGGCACCCGTCCCCCACCGCGGTCATCGGTGCGACTCCTCGATGATCCGCTACACCGCGGATACCATCGCCGCCCTGCGCGGCATCTCCACCGAGGAGCTGCTGCGCATCACCACCGACAACGCCAAAACCCTATACCACCTTGCCTGATCCCCGGACGGAGCCATCGGCTTCGTCTTTTTTATTTTCCCATATTGACAAACGCGCCGCCCTGTGATATTCTCTAGGTGTACTACTTGAGATAGTACACCTAGAACACCTAAAGGAGGTACGGCATGTTTCACATCGATCCCCTGTCGCGACAGCCGGTCTATGAACAGCTCATCGACCAACTGGAGCGTCTGGTGCTTGCCGGCCTGCTGCCGCCGGAAACGCAGCTTCCCTCCGTGCGCAGCCTGTCGTTGGAGCTTACCGTGAACCCCAACACCATTCAAAAAGCCTATTCCGATCTCGACTCGCGCGGCATTATTTACTCCGTACCGGGAATAGGATGCTTTGTGTCCCCGGAAGCGGTATCGCTTCTGCAGGAGCACGCCCGCGAGAAATTAAAGACGCTGCGCACGCTGACCGCCGAGCTGGCACTCGGCGGTCTCACCAGAGAAGAACTGATCGCCTGCATCACCGCTGTGTATGAAGAAAGAGGTCTGACGCATGATTAACGTACAACAACTGACCAAGCGCTTCGGCGACTTTGCGGCGCTTGACAACATCACCTGCACCATTCCAGAAGGCTGCATCTACGGTATGGTTGGATCCAACGGTGCCGGTAAATCTACCTTTTTACGCGTCATCAGCGGTGTCTACCGTCCCGATGGCGGTACGGTCACCATCGACGGCGAGCCGATCTACGAAAACCCGAAAAAGAAGGCGCAGATCGCCTACGTACCGGACGGTCTGTTTTTCCTAAACGGAGCCACCATGGAACGCATGGCGGCACTGCACGCCGCGGCGCATCCGGATTTTGACCCCATCCGCTTCCGTCATCTGACAACAATGTTCGGACTGGACCCCAAAAAATCCATCAACACCTTTTCCAAGGGGATGAAGCGGCAGGCAGCCACCATTCTGGCACTGTCCGCGCGTCCGCGCTACATCTTTTTTGACGAGACCTTTGACGGCCTCGACCCGGTGATGCGCAGCCGCGTGAAAAACCTCATCTGCGAGGACGTGTTGGAGCGTCACTCCACCGCCATCATCACCTCCCACTCCCTGCGCGAATTGGAGGATACCTGCGACCAATTGGCACTGCTTCACAAAGGTGGTCTGGTTCTGGAAAGTGACGTACAGAACCTGCGCACCTCTCTTTTTAAGGTGCAGATCGCCTTTTCGCAGGAATTTGACCGCGACACCTTTGCCGCGATCGAAATGCTGCACTTCTCCAAGCGCGGCTCGGTCGCTAACCTCATCGTGCGCGGCGACCGCGAGCGCACGGTCGCACAGCTACAGGCCATGTGTCCGGTACTGCTGGACCTTCTGCCGCTGTCGTTGGAAGAGGTGTTCACCTACGAAATGGAAGCACTCGGCTATACAGCCGGCAACGCATGGGAGGGATAAACGATGAAAACGACCTATTTCAGCCCCCGGCTGTACGCTGACGGTGTGCGCCAGCTGCGCTTAATGGGCATCCTGTTCACCGCGATCATCGGTTTTTCCGTTGTATCCGAACCGCTCGCCACGTATACCATGATGTTGGATACCTCCTTTTTCGAGGTACAGCATCTCAACTACTACGAGATGAATCCGTCCATTATCCTGTCCTTTTGCCTTGTCGCACCGTTGCTGACGCTGAATCTGTTCTCCTTTTTGAATCAGCGCGAATCCAGCGACTTTTATCACGCCCTCCCCACCACACGCACCTGTCTGTTTTTCAGCTTCTTCGCCGCGGTGATGACGTGGGTACTGATATTCATCGGTGCGACCACGGTGCTGTCGGTAGGCTGTCACGCGCTGTTTCCCCAGCTCTACGCCATCAATTATTCCAGTGTATTGCTGACCTGCTTTAACTGTCTGACAGGTAGCCTGTTGATCGCCGCGAGCGTCGCGATCGCCATGTCGATCACCGGCACGGCGGCCACCAACGTATTGATCTCTCTGCTTCTCATTTTCCTGCCCCGCCTGTTACTCGTTCTGATGCTGTCGGCGGTCGCCGATGCCTTCCCCTTGGTCGCGGGACTGGACTTCCTGCCACTGCTCAGCACACATTACAACGTGCCGACCGGCTTCGTGATGGGCGTTTTCTCCGAATCCCCTCTCGCCGCCATCACCGATTGGAAAAGCGGTGTATACACCTTAGTCCTCGGTCTGCTATACACGGTGTTCGCCGTGCTGCTGTTCAACCGCCGCAAGAGTGAAAGTGCGTCACACGCTGCTCCCAACCGGTATTTCCAAGGCTTGTACCGCTTCCTTGTGGGCTTTTCCATCAGTTTTATCGTCACCCTCAGTCTGTGGTCAGATATCCGCTACGGCTACACCGCACCCTCCGATCTGATCGGGTGGATCATTCTCTACGCCTTCGCCATCATCGCCATGCTGGTGTATGAGCTGCTCTGCACCCGCCGCTTCAAGGGGCTACTGCGCCGCAGTGCGGTCACCGTACTGCTGCTCGTTGCCGCCAACGCCGTGGTGCTTGGCTTGGTGGTGGGTGTGCAAAATCTGCTGCAGTCCTACGCCCCCTCTGCCAAGGAGATCACCTCGGTGCGCATCATCAGCGTCAACGATGAGTATTCCTACGGGGAGACCGATTACTTCGCTGATAAGACCAAGGATGTGCGCTTGACCGATCCCGCCATTCTGGAAATGGTATCCCAGCGGCTTGGCGATTCGTTGGAGCTGCTTGAAAAATCGGAGCATAAGTACTATGCCGAACAGGTGGGAAACTCCTCATTGGTGGTCTCCATCAAGAGCGGCGGTGTCTCGCACCTGCGCCGTATCATCGTATACGATGAGGATATCGCCCTGCTGTCAAGCTCGCTGACCGAAAACCGCGATTTCCAGGACATTTACCTCGATCTGCCGGACAACTACGTGTCGATCAGCGATGATGTCGCCACTAGCTTCTATCTGTCCAACGACAAAAACGGAGACGCGTTGTACAGCGCTCTGCAAAGCGAGGTTAAGGAGCTGGGTTTTGAAACGTGGTACACACTGCTCAACGTGCGCGAGGTCTATGACACCGCGCCGCTGATTACCTTGCACGTTTCCGTCCCCTCCGGCTTCGATTGGACGTCGTTCCGCGTGCCGCTGTATCCGTCGCTGCTCCCAAAGACCTGCGCTGCCTACATTGATCTGTGTAATGGTGAATTTTCCGAGCGGCGCGACGCGTTGCCCCTCTCCGACCTTACGCAATACGATTATCTGGAGTGCCGGATCTTCAATTACTCGCCCGAGGATGCAACGACACGGTATTGGGATCAGGTCGATCTGACACTGCATCCCGATGAATTCACGTGGGTGAAACAGTTGTCTGCCGACGCACCCATTGATCCCACTGCTCCGCTGTGCTACCTGCGCGGTGAGCGGGCGATCGAGCGCGAGGACGAATACGGCAGCTACTACGATTACGTTTCCTACGAGGGATGGTACGCTCTGCCGGACGGCATCGTTATCCCAACCGAGATCGACACCGAAAGCAAGTAACCAACCACACCAAATACACCACTGAGGGGCAAGCATGGGCTTGCCCCTCTTTTTGTCGCAACAGCCCGACGACCTCCTCTTGCAATTTTAGGAAAACGTTGGTATACTGATACTGTAACCAACCAAGTGAAAGGATGGGTAAATATGACTGTTGCTGAAAAGTATGAACTGTGGCTGGCTCGCGCCGTAGACGATCCCGATCTGATTCCGGATCTCAAAGGCATCGCCGCCGACGAAAACGAGATCAACGAACGCTTTTACCGTGAACTGGAATTCGGTACGGCAGGTCTGCGCGGTGTGATCGGTGCCGGTGATAACCGGATGAACATCTACACCGTTCGCAAAGCCACACAGGGTTTGGCGGATTACCTCAACTCGCGGTATCCCTCGTCTCGCGTGGCGATCTGCTTCGATTCCCGCATCAAGTCCGACGTGTTTGCCCGCGAATCCGCCCGCGTGCTTGCCGGCAACGGCATTGCTGTCAGCCTGTTTGAAGAGCTGCAGCCGGTGCCGGTGCTGTCCTTCGCGGTGCGTGAGCTGTCCTGCCAGGCCGGTATTATGGTCACGGCCAGCCACAACCCCGCCAAGTACAACGGCTACAAGTGCTACGGCTCGGAGGGCTTCCAGATGACCGACGACGATGCCAATGCGGTGACGGATCACATCCGCCGTGTGGATATGTTCGACGGCGTTCGCCTTGCCGACTTTGATATCGCCGTGCGCGACGGTCTCATCACCATGATCGGCGACGATCTGGTACAGCGCTATCTCGACCGCATTGCCGAGCAGCAGATCAACCCCGGTGTGTGTGCCAAGGGCGGTCTGAGGGTCATTTACACGCCGCTCAACGGTGCGGGAAACAAGCCAGTGCGTGCGATCCTGAACCGCATCGGTCTGTCGCAGGTCACCGTCGTGCCGGAGCAGGAGCTGCCGGACGGCAACTTCCCCACCGCTCCCTATCCGAACCCCGAGATCCGTCAAGCATTCACCTGTGCGTTGGAGTTGGCCAAGACCGTCAAGCCCGACCTGCTGCTTGCCACCGACCCCGACTGCGACCGTGTCGGTATCGCCGTACGTCAGGATGACGATTACGTACTGCTCACCGGCAACGAGACCGGCTGCCTGCTGTTGGAGTACATTCTCTCCTGCCGCCGCGCAAACGGCACTCTGCCGGAAGCACCCGTCGTTGTCAAGACCATCGTTACCTCCGACCTTGCCACCCGCATTGCGGAAAAATACGGCTGTGAAATGCGCGAGGTGCTGACCGGCTTCAAGTATATCGGTGAGCAGATCGGCGAACTGGAAGCCGCAGGACACCCCGAACGGTATCAGCTCGGCTTTGAGGAAAGCTACGGCTACCTTGCCGGCACCCATGCCCGCGACAAGGACGCGGTGGTCGCGTCGATGCTCATCTGCGAAATGGCAGCCTATTACGCCGACCGCGGCCAGTCGCTGCTGGATATTCTCCGCCGTCTGAGCGAAGAGCACGGCGTATACTGCCACAAGCTCGTCAACGTGCAGTTTGAAGGCGCACAAGGTATGGTGGCTATGGATAACCTGATGACCTCCCTGCGCGAAACGCCTCCGACCGAGATCGCCGGCCTGAAAGTGCTCGGCACCGCCGACTATCAGCGCTCCGAGCGGCGCACCGCCGACGGTGAGATCAAGACGATCAACCTGCCGAAATCCAATGTGCTGTCCTATGAACTAGAAAATCACGCCGGTCTCATCGTCCGCCCCTCCGGCACCGAGCCGAAGGTCAAGGGGTATGTAACCGCCACCGGTGACACTCCCGAAAAAGCGGCCGAGGTCGCCGCCAAACTGGTTGCCGAGACCGAAAAACTCCTGTCGGCAAAATAACATAACAAAACGCGCCTGCGAACCGCAGGCGCGTTTTTTACGTTATCGCTCTTTCTCTTTCTTCGCGAAAAGCAACAGCAAAACAAGCATAAGCACCGGAAATACCGCGGCACTGATCAGTCCCATCCGCAACCCAAACTGCACCGGATCTCCCGCGGTGCAATACGGCTGCACCGCGTCAGACACCCATCCGGTCAGCCACGGTCCCAACGAACAGCCGGCATCACCGGCAAGCGCGAGACAAGCGAACAGCGCCGTGCCGCCGTGTGACATCCGCGGCACGACGTGGCTGAGCGTACCGGGCCACATGAGGCTGACCGACAGACCGCAAAACGCACAACCAAGCAGTGCCAGCATCGGCCACGGTGCAACCACCGCCAGCACGTAGCAGCCCACGCACAGCACACTGCTGCCCATCAGCACCGGCTGAAGCGGCACACGGTCACCAAAGCGACCGTACCAGAAACGGCCGATCCCCATAAACAGTGCAAACAGGCACGGGCCGAGCAGGTCCCCCATTATCTTGGAGATACCCAGTGCCTTCTCCGCAAACAACGACGCCCACTGTGCCATCGACTGCTCCGAAGCACCGGCACAGAGCATCGTCGCCATGGCGATCCAGAAATAGTACGACCGGAACAGCCCGCCGATACCGCCGTGATCCGACACGTGCTCGACCTCCGGAAACGGCATCCGTAAGCCCCGCACCAGATTGGTCAGAGGCAGGATGGCCCACACCATAATAACCGCCCACCAATATTCTCTGCCAAACGCCGCCAAAACGACCGTTGTTGCCACGATGGTTACGACCTGCCCCAACGGATAAAAGGCGTGTACCAGCGTCAGTGCGGTGGCTTTATTTTCACTCGGCAGTGCATCTGCCATCGGGCTGATGAGCACCTCCAGCAGGCCGGAGCCGACGGAATACACCACCGTGGCCAGCACCATACCGAGATACGCATCCGGCATCACCCGCGGCAGCACACCGAACAGCAAAAAGCCGGCGGCCGTCGCCCCGTGCGCCAGCAAAAAGCACGCACGGTAGCCCCATTTGTCCACGAAATACAGCGACAGCAGATCCACGGTCAGCTGTGTCAGAAAATTGATCAACACCAAGCGCCCGAGCATCTCGAACGACACGGTGAACTCCGTCTGCAGCGTCACGAAAAACAGCGGAACGACGTTGATGGCCAACGCCTGGATCGCCGCACCCCAGTAACAGCTTTTCCACGTAGTGCGATAATTCGGCTTCATAAACTCTTCCCTCACGTCATAGGGTGTACAAGCAATCAGTATACCGACTATCCGATTTTTTGTCAATCTTTTTCGCCTTCGTCCGGTTGCGCAAAAAATATTGACGAAAAGACGCTAATCTTAACAGATTTCCATTGCAAAACGTATTTTTATATTGTATAATAGTGGACAGGTATGAATTCTATTAAGGAGGAACAGGCAAATGCAGAAAAAAATCAGCAACCTTCCTTTCAAAGGCACCCCCGAGCAGAAGGAAGCGCTGCAGAAGGTCATCGATGCGAATAAGCACGATTCCAGCCGTCTGATGGGTGTTATGCACGAAGCGCAGAACATCTACGGTTATCTGCCGATCGAGGTTCAGCAGATGATCGCCGATGGTATGAACGTGCCGTTGGAGAAGGTTTACGGTGTCGCCACCTTCTACGCGCAGTTCTCGCTGTCCCCGAAGGGTGAATACAACATCTCCGTCTGTCTCGGCACGGCTTGCTACGTCAAGGGCGCCGGCGATCTGTTCGACAAGCTCAAGGAGCTGCTCGGCATCGACGCGGAGGAATGCACTCCGGACGGTCGCTTCTCCCTCACCGCCTGCCGTTGCATCGGCGCGTGCGGTCTGGCTCCCGTTCTCACCGTCAACGAGGACGTGTACGGCAAGCTGACCGTGGACGATATCCCCGGCATCCTCGCCAAGTACGGCAAATGATCGATGCGTGAACTGTCGCTGAACGTTCTGGACATTGCCCAGAACTCCATCGCCGCTGCTGCCACGCTGGTCACGGTTGAGGTCGAGGAAACTGAAGGGATGCTCACCATCCGCATCGGTGACAACGGCCGCGGCATGACCGCCGAACAACTGGAGCAGATCCGCGACCCCTTCTACACCACCCGCAAAACGCGGCGTGTCGGTATGGGGATCCCGCTGCTTCGTATGGCTGCCGAAATGGCGGGCGGTTCGCTCACGATCGAGTCGGAGGTCGGTATCGGTACTACCGTTACCGCGCGCTTCGGGCTGGATCACATCGACCGTATGCCGCTCGGCGATATCGTCGGCACGATGGACACGCTCATTCGTCTGAATCCGGAGATCGACTTCGTATACCGCCACACGGTGGACGAGCAGTCGTTCGAGCTGGACACCCGCTCCCTGCGCGAAGTGCTGGACGGTGTGCCTCTCTCAGAGCCGGATATCATGGCGTGGATCGACGCCAATCTGGCGGAAGGGATCCAAACGGTAGGCAGCAATGCCTGATCAAAACGATGATAAAACTAGGAGGTTTTTTGTATGAAATCCATTGCGGAACTGCAGGCTCTTCGTGACAAGGCCCGCGAAAAGATGACCGTACGCGAGGGTTCTCACGACGGTACGCGCGTTGTCGTCGGTATGGCGACCTGTGGCATTGCCGCCGGTGCCCGTCCGGTGCTGAAGGCGTTCACCGAAGAGATCGAGAAGCGCCACCTCGGCCACGTCGCCGTTGTGCAGACCGGCTGCATCGGTATGTGCCAGTTTGAGCCGATCGTCGAGGTCATCGCCCCCGGCAAGGAAAAGGTCACCTACGGTAAGGTTACTCCGGAGATGGTCGCGAAGATCGTGACCGATCATCTGGTCAACGGCAATCCGGTGGCGGAATACACCGTCGCCAATCTGATGAAGTAAGAACAGGAGGAATAAGAATGTATCGTTCTCATGTGCTGGTTTGCGGCGGTACCGGTTGTACTTCCTCCAATAGCCAGGCTATTATCGAAACTCTGGAAAAAGAGATCGCGGCTAACGACCTGACTGAGGAAGTCAAGGTCGTCCGCACCGGCTGCTTCGGTCTGTGTGCGTTGGGCCCGATCATGATCGTGTATCCGGAAGGCTGCTTCTACTCTTGCGTGAAGGTAGAGGACATTCCGGAGATCGTTTCCGAACATCTGCTCAAGGGTCGTATCGTGACCCGTCTGCTGTATGATGAGACCGTGGATCAGGAAGGCAGCATCAAAGCGTTGGACGAAACGGATTTCTACAAAAAGCAGGTTCGTGTGGCGCTGCGCAACTGCGGTGTCATCAACCCCGAGTCTCTGGATGAGTATATTGCGAACGACGGTTACCAGGCTCTGGCCAAGTGCTTGACCGAGTACACCCCCGAGCAGGTCATCCAGATCGTCACCGACTCCGGTCTGCGTGGCCGTGGCGGCGGTGGCTTCCCCACCGGTCGTAAATGGGCGCTCACCGCTCCCAACAAAGCTCCGCAGAAATACGTTGTCTGCAACGCCGACGAAGGCGATCCGGGCGCATTTATGGACCGTTCCGTTCTGGAAGGTGACCCGCACTGCCTGATCGAGGCTATGGCGATCGCCGGTTATGCGATCGGTGCCACCATGGGTTACGTATACGTCCGTGCCGAGTACCCCATCGCCGTGCATCGTCTGCAGCTGGCCATTGAGGCTGCTCGCGCTGAGGGTCTGCTGGGTAAGGACATCTTCGGCAGCGGCTTCGACTTCGATATGGAGATCCGCCTGGGCGCGGGCGCGTTCGTGTGCGGTGAAGAAACCGCGCTGATGACCTCCATCGAAGGCAACCGCGGTGAGCCGCGTCCCCGTCCTCCGTATCCGGCGGTCAAGGGTCTGTACGGCTGCCCCACCGTTGAAAACAACGTGGAGACCTTCGCGAACATCCCGCAGATCATCCTGAGAGGTGCGGATTGGTTCGCTTCGATGGGTACTGAGAAGTCCAAGGGCACCAAGGTGTTCGCTCTGGGCGGCAAGATCAAGCACACCGGTCTGGTCGAGATCCCGATGGGTACTACCCTGCGCGAGATCGTCGAAGAGATCGGCGGCGGTATCCCGAACGGCAAGACATTCAAAGCGGCGCAGACCGGCGGCCCGTCCGGCGGTTGTATCCCCGCTGACCTGATCGACACGCCCGTCGATTACGACAACCTCATCGCCATCGGCTGCATGATGGGTTCCGGCGGTCTGATCGTTATGGACGAAGACACCTGTATGGTGGATATGGCGAAGTTCTTCCTGGAGTTCACCGTTGACGAGTCCTGCGGTAAGTGCACTCCCTGCCGCGTCGGTACCAAGCGTCTGCTCGAAAAACTCGAGAAGATCACCGAGGGCAAGGGCACGCTGGAGGATGTTGATGAGCTGGAGCAGCTCTGCTACTACATCAAGGAGAACTCCCTGTGCGGTCTGGGACAGACGGCTCCCAACCCGGTTCTCTCCACCCTGCGTTTCTTCCGCGACGAGTACATTGCTCACGTGACCGAAAAGCGTTGCCCCGCCGGCGTCTGCAAATCGCTGATGCATTATGAGATCATTGCCGACAAGTGCAAGGGCTGTACCGCTTGCGCCCGCAAGTGCCCGGTGAACGCCATTCAGGGCGCTGTCAAGGAGATCCATCTCATCGACACCGACAAGTGCATCAAGTGCGGTGTGTGTATGGATACCTGTAAGTTCGGCGCGATCGTGAAGAAATAAGGAAGGAGATGCCAATTATGGATATGGTCAATGTCAAGGTTAACGGCATCGCCGTTAGTGTTCCGAAGGGCTCCACCATTCTGGAGGCTGCCCGTGCCGCCGGCGTGGAGATCCCCACGCTGTGCTACCTGAAGGAAATGAACGAGATCGGCGCTTGCCGTATCTGCATGGTCGAGGCTACCGGCGCTCGCGGTCTGGTGACCGCTTGCGTGTATCCGGTCGCTGAAGGTATGGAGATCCAGACCAACTCCGCTCGCGTGCAGAAGGCGCGCAAGACCACGCTGGAGCTGATCCTCTCCACCCACGACAAGAAATGTCTGTCCTGCGTCCGTTCCGGCGATTGCGAGCTGCAAAAACTCTGCAAGGACTACGGCGTGGAGGACAGCGGCAAGTACGACGGCGATTGCCCGAAGTACGCGCTGGATACCTCCGTTCCCCATCTGGTGCGCGATAACAACAAGTGCATTCTGTGCCGCCGTTGCGTCGCTGCCTGCCAGCAGCAGTTCGTGTCGGTCATCGGCGCGAACGACCGCGGTATCGACACGCACATCGCTTGCGCGTTTGAGAAACCGCTGGGCGACGTTCCCTGCGTTTCCTGCGGCCAGTGCGTCGTGGTCTGCCCGACCGGTGCTCTGACCGATAACGACAGCACCGCCGACGTGTGGGCTGCTCTCGCTGACCCGGATAAGCACGTGGTCGTCAGCACCGCTCCCTCCATCCGTGCCACGCTGGGTGAATGCTTCGGCATGCCGGTCGGCACCAACGTTGAGGGTAAGATGGTCGCTGCGCTGCGCCGTCTGGGCTTCAACAAGGTGTTTGATACCGACTTCGGTGCTGACCTCACCATCGTGGAGGAAGCCAACGAGTTCGTGTCCCGCGTCAAGAACAACGGCGTTCTGCCGATGATCACCTCCTGCTCGCCCGGTTGGGTCAAGTTTGCGGAGTACTACTATCCGGATCAGCTGGATCACCTGTCCTCCTGCAAGTCTCCCCAGCAGATGACCGGTGCGGTCATCAAGACCTACTACGCGCAGAAGATGGGTATCGACGCGAAGGATATCTACCACGTATCCGTGATGCCCTGTACCGCCAAGAAGTTCGAGTGTGGCCGTGATAACGAAAGCGCCGCCGGCGTGCCGGATGTCGATGCCGTTCTCACCACCCGCGAGCTCGCCCGTATGATCGAGCGTGCCGGTCTGAAGTTCGATATGCTGCCCGACGAAGAGTTTGACGCTCCTCTGGGCGAGGATACCGGTGCTGCCGTTATCTTCGGTGCTACCGGCGGTGTTATGGAAGCGGCTCTGCGTACCGCGAACGACTGGCTGACCGGCAAGGATAACGAAGCGGTCGATTTCCACGAGGTCCGCGGTATGAACGGCCTCAAGGAAGCCACCTACACCATCAACGGTATGGAAGTCAAGGTCGCTGTCGCCAGCGGCATTGCCAGCGCGAACTATGTGATGAACATGATCCAGAGCGGCACCGCTCCGTGGCATTTTGTCGAGATCATGTGCTGCCCCGGCGGCTGCATCAACGGCGGCGGTCAGCCCATCCAGCCCGCGTCGGTGCGTAACTTCACCGACCTGAAGGCGCTGCGTGCGAAGGCTCTGTACGATCAGGATGCCGGCATGGCTCTCCGCAAGTCGCACGAGTCTCCCGTTGTCAAGAAGCTGTACGAGGAATTCTTCGACGATGGCATCGGCGGTCACAAGGCACACCATTGCCTGCACACCACCTACGTCGCTCGCAAGAAGTTCAAGTAAGCATAACGCAAACAAACCCGGCGTGTACCACACGGTACGCGCCGGGTTCTTTTTTTGCAAGCAACAAGCCGGGAGGACTTGTTCACTCCCGGCTTGCGTTTATTTTACAGACAGAAGCCGTCCCATCAGTTCGGAGGCGGCAGGTTCGACCTTGCCGGTCGCCGCCGCGGTGGCTTCGGTAAACCGCGCCGCACCCGAGGCCGTCTCCACACCCGTACTGCGATACAGCAGATACGGTACCGGTGCGGAAGAATGCGTTTTGGTGCAGAGCGGCGTGGGATGGTCGGGCATAATGAGAAGCGACACGTCGTCCACGCCCTTCATCGTCTCCAACAGCGGTGCCAGCACCTGACGGTCGATCTCCTCGATCGCACGCACCTTGTTTTGCACCTCGCCGCGATGCCCGCATTCATCGGGCGCTTCCAAGTGGATGTATACCATGTCGCAACCGTCGCGCAGCGCCTCGATCGCCGCTTCGCGTTTGCCGACAAAGTTGGTATCCAGATACCCCGTCGCACCCTCGACCTCGCAGATGCGCATACCGCTCAGCCGCGCAATACCCTTGAGCAGATCAACAGCGGACACCATCGCGCCCTTGACGCCGAACCGCTCGACAAAGCTCTGCAGCTGCGGACGCTTGCCGTGCCCCCACAGCCAGATGGAGGTCGCGGGATTTTCCCCATTGGCGCGACGCATTTGGTTGACGGGATGCTCGCGCAGGATCGCCTCGCTCTTCTGCATCAGCTCCAACAACGGCTGCGCATCGGGATGGCTCGGCAGATACGCGCCGATGACCTGACCCGAAATGTCGTGCGGCGGGGTCAGCTTACCGATGGCCGTCTTGCCGCCGTGCCATACTAAGCAATGCCGATACGCCGTACCGGTATAGAAATCAAACTCACCGCCACCCAGTGCCTCCTGCACCGCGCGAATGATCTCGTCCGCCTGCGCGGTGTGGATATCACCGGCACAGTAATCCACCATCGTTTTGTCAGCATACGCCGCTTCGTCAGACAGCGTCACCAGATTGCAGCGGATCGCCACGTCGTCATCCGTCAGATCGATGCCGATGTTCGCGGCCTCCAACGGAGAACGCCCGGTGTAGCACTCCTTCGGACGGTAACCGAGCACCGACAGGTTGGCAACGTCGCTACCGGGAGACAGCCCCTCCGGAACGGTGTACGCCATACCCAACTCGGAGCACACCGCCAGCGCATCCATACACGGCTTGTCGGCGACCTCCATCGGTGTTTTTCCATGCAGTGCTTCGCACGGCAGATCTGCCATACCGTCGCACAATAACACAATATATTTCATAGCGTTTCCCCCTTGGCTAACAGTATAGCAGATACCTGACGCAATTTCAATTTTTTAGGCCGAAAATATGCGGATTTTTTTCGGAAATCGTTGCAAAAATGCACGGTGTGCGTTATACTATATACAATTAATGTAAAGTGGGTAGGAATGGAATTTTTCTACCACTTCACTACACCGAAATGGGGTAATTTCTATGACTTCGACTTTGCTGCAAGCGAACAACATTCTGGCCGATGCCGGTATGACGGTACTGATCGGTCTGGTTGTCGTGTTTTCTGTGTTGGCTCTCCTCACCGTCATCTTTAAACTGTTCGGTGTGGTGGCCGGTGCCGGTTCACACGCTTCCGCCCAGCCGAAGCCTGCTCCGCAGCCGAGTATGCCTTCTGTCCCCGTTGCTGCTCCCATTGTGGAGGACGGTGTTCCGGAGGAGGTCGTGGCCGTGATCGCCGCGGCCGTCGCTGCAATGTCCGACGGCACCACTCGCTACGCCGTGCGCCGCATCAGTGCCGCCCGCTCGCAGGGCGTTCGCCCGGTATGGGCCGCCGCCGGTATCGCTGAAAACACGCAGCCGTTTTAAGAAGGGGTGTCATAATTATGAGTTTGTGGGATGCTATCGTTCAGATCTGGAACGAATCCGGTTTTGCCCGTCTGCTGAACTTTGAAAACGGCGGTTGGAAAAACCTCATTATGATCGGTATTGCCTGTGTGCTTCTGTTTTTAGCGATCAAAAAACAATATGAGCCGCTGCTGCTGCTCCCCATTGCTTTCGGCATGCTGCTTGTTAACCTGCCGCTCGGCGGCGTGATGGATCCTCAGCAAAACTCGCTGGTCCCCTTCACCCATGAGGAGCAGATCGCCTATATTGAAGGCACGTATGAGCAGGTCTATCCGGTCTCTATTACCGAATTTGATATTGACGAATCCAACGAGAAAAACATCGTCAAGATGAAGGTCAACGGTGTCGAGACTGACGTGTACAAGTCCGGCGACGACTATTACAAGATCGTGGAAAATGCCGACGGCAGCCGCCATTTCGTGGTACCGCAGTGGCAGCACTTTGAGCAGGGCGGTCTGTTCTGGTATCTGTACCAGGGTGTGAAGTTCGGCATCTACCCGCCGCTGATCTTCCTCGGCATCGGCTGTATGACCGACTTTGGCCCGCTGCTCTCCAACCCCAAGAGCTTTCTGCTTGGTGCGGCAGCACAGTTTGGTATCTTTGTCACCTTCTTTGGTGCCAGCATGCTTGGTCTCCTGCCCTTTGCCAATGAGTGGGATATCGCATTTACCAATCAGGAGGCCGCCTCCATCGCTATCATCGGCGGTGCGGA
>JAZNKN010000028.1:0-2124 GCA_045578625.1 Acutalibacteraceae bacterium
CAGCGGGTACGGGTACTGGTCTTTTCAAATACCAACGCGATGCTCTTGCCCTCACACAGACGGTGAGGGATACCGGCCTTTTTCTTGGCCTTGAGTTCGGCAGCGAGGTCGATCAGCGCCTCGATCTCGGCGGGAGTAAAGTCAAGCAGCTTCAAAAAGCTTCTGTTCTTGAACGACATAATCAATCCTCCTTGGGTTTGCAGGCGTTTTTAATGACGGTGACGGCCTCGGCCAGCACCTCCATCGGGATGTTCAGCGCCGGCAGCAGACGCACCTTATGCTTGGCGCTCAGGCACAGCACGCCGTTTTCGCGGCATGCGGCGATGACCTCGGCGGCGGGACGGTCGGTCTCAATGCCGATCATCAGACCCATACCGGTCACCGAGCGGACACCCGGCGCGTGGACCAGCTCGTTAAAGACGTACGCGCTCTTGCGGCGCACCTCAGCGAGGAACGCCTCGTCGAGACGGTCAATGACGTTGACGGCACCGGCACAGCACACCGGATTGCCGCCGAAGGTGGAGCCGTGATCGCCGTAGCCGAGTACGTCGGCTACCTTTTCGCCGAGCATCGCCGCACCCAGCGGCAGACCGCCGCCGATGCCCTTCGCCGTGGTGACGACGTCGGGGGTGATGCCGTAATGCTCATACGCGTACAGCTTGCCGGTACGACCGTTGCCGGTCTGTACCTCGTCGATCATCAGCACGATATCCTCGCGCACGGCCAGCTCGGCCACCTGCTCGACGTATTTCTTTTCCAGACTGTTGACGCCGCCCTCGCCCTGCACGCATTCCAGCAGGATACCCGCGATCTTATGCTCTGCCACCAGTGCCTCTAACGCCTCGAAATTGTTGGCGGGGGCGTGGCAGAAGCCGGGGGTCAGCGGCTGAAACAGTTCGTGGAAATGGTTCTGCCCCGTAGCGGCCAACGTGGTCAGCGTACGGCCGTGGAAGCTGTTTTCCAGTGTAATGATGGTGCTGTATTCCGCACCCTTATGCTCGGCGGCGTACTTGCGCGCCACCTTGATGGCGCATTCGTTCGCCTCAGCGCCGGAGTTGGCAAAGAATACCCGCTTCATACCGGTGCGCGCGCACAGACGCTCAGCCAGTGCCACGCACGGCTCGGTGTAGTACAGATTGGAGGTGTGCTGCACCTGCGAAAGCTGCGCCGTCACCGCCGCCTGCCACGCGTCATCCGCGATGCCGAAGGCGGTCACGCCGATACCGGAGCCCATATCGATGTAGCGCTTTCCGTCGGTGTCCCACAGAAGAGACCCCTTGCCGGACACGACCTCCACAGGAAAACGGCGGTAGGTGTTCGCTACGACGGCGTTGTCGCGCTCGATCAAACTGCTCATACCGGATCCTCCATGACCAGCGTACCGGCACCCTCATCCGTGAGGATCTCCATCAGGATGGAATGCTCTACGCGGCCGTCCATAATGACCACGTTTTTCACGCCCTTGTGGATGGCCTCGATGCAGCAATCCACCTTGGGGATCATACCGCCGGAGACCACGCCCTCCTCGCACAGCTTCTGCGCCTCCGAGATGGTGACCTCGGGAATGAGGGTGGAGGGGTCGTTCTTGTCGCGCAGGATGCCGGCGATATCCGTCATCATCACCAGACGCTCGGCGTTCATCGCACCGGCGATGTACGCGGCGGCGGTGTCGCCGTTGATGTTATACGCGTTGCCGTCGCGGTCGCAGCCGAGGGTGGAGATGACCGGAATGTAGCCCTTCTCCAACAGATCCAGCACCGGCTGGATGTGGATCTTGGTGATCTCACCGACGTAGCCGAGGCGCTCGTCGCGCATCTTGGCCTCAATGAGACGGCCGTCCATACCGGAAATGCCCATCGCCTTGCCGCCCTTCTTTTCCAGAAGGTTGACCAGCGTCTTGTTGACCTTACCGGCCAGTACCATCTGCACGATGTCCACCGTTTCCTTGTCGGTGACGCGCAGACCGTCCACAAACTCCGGCTTCTTGCCGAGCTGAGACATCATTTCGCTGATCTCAGGGCCGCCGCCGTGTACCAGCACGACCTTGACACCGATGAGCCACAGCAGAACGATGTCCTCCATCACCTGCTGCTTGAGCTGGGGATTGATCATGGCGTTGCCGCC
>JAZNKN010000029.1:0-3549 GCA_045578625.1 Acutalibacteraceae bacterium
CCTCCCCTACAATGCCGTTTGGGGGTTGTAGGGGCCATGATATGCCTCCCCTGACAGGGGAGGTGTCTGCGGTGTAACCGCAGACGGAGGGGTTTCCCTGCACGATCCCTCATAACGTCCGATACCGCAAATAAAAATACCGCAGCACAATGGCTGTCATCTCGTCTGTGTCAAAAATACCAGCACGCCAAAACATACGGTACAACTCACCGTCTATCGGCAGCAGCGTCTCGTTATTCAGCAGCACCTGTTGCCACTTGCAGGGGATGAGATCGTGATAATCGCGCTGCAGAAATTCGCGCTTCTCCTCGTCGGTCATAACCCCCTCCAACAACAACCCGCACAATTCGACACGCCCAAAAAAATCATCCATTTTCATCCGGCTCCTTGTATATTTAGAAATTGTCACCAATATTATTTTATATTACTTTATGTCCTAAATCAATATAAAATTGCATATCGTGGTATGATTTTGGCGAGGTGAGAAATATGCGACCGTTAAAACAAAGGGTCAGTATTACGCTGGATGAGGATATCATTGAAAAAGTAAAGGCGTTATCGGAGGACAGCGATCGGTCGTTCTCCCAGTATGTCAATTTGGTTCTAAAGAATCACATTAAGCGACTGGAATCCAAAACCGAAAAAGACAAATGACACACCCCGCTGTGCAAGCACAGCGGGGTCTCTTTTTGTCTATCCCGCCCGCAAACTCCCCCAGTCTCGCTACGCTCGATAGTAGGGGCGGCAACCTGCCGCCCGCGGGCGACTGATAGTCGCCCCTACAAAATTACCTATACAATCAGTGTCGGGCGAATGCCCGACGGAGGGGTTTCCCCGCACGATCCCATTGCAGCACCGTAGGGAACGACCTGCGTGTCGTTCCGCCCAAACCTGCGCGATCCCTGCGCGGGAGGGCACAGAGGCCCTCCCCTACAATGCCGTTTTGGGGTTGTAGGGGGCCATGATATGCCTCCCCTAACAGGGGAGGTGTCTGCGGTGCAACCGCAGACGGAGGGGTTTCCCCCACAAGCCCTGGCTTACCCCAACCCACCAAATTCAGGAGGTTATCGTATGATGGACAAATTACTGAAACTGTTGGACGCGAACGCCCGCCTCACCGACGAGCAGCTCGCCGCGATGCTGAACGTCACCGAGGACGAGGTGCGCGCCCGCATCAATGAACTGGAAAAGACCGGCGCGATCCGCGCGTACAAGGCGCTCATCGACTGGGACAAGACCGACCGCGACAGCGTCACTGCCATCATCGAGCTGAAGGTCATCCCCCGCCGCGACGTCGGCTTTGAGGGCATCGCGGAGCAGATCATGGCGTTTGAAGAGGTGGAAAGCGTCTACCTGATGTCCGGCGGCTACGATCTGTCGGTGCGCGTCAACGGCCGCACGTTCCAGGAGATCGCCGCCTTCGTCGCCCGCCGTCTCGCACCGCTGGAGTCGGTGCAGTCCACCGCGACCCATTTCGTGCTGCGCCGCTACAAGGAAAACCACGTGGCGTTTCTGGACGAGACTCGTGACGAGAGAGGAATGCTGTAAAGGCCTATGGATTACTCAAAACTGATGAACCGGACGCTGCAGGAGATCCCACCCTCCGGCATCCGTCGGTTTTTTGACATTGCCAACGAGATGGAGGACGTCATCTCGCTGTCCATTGGAGAACCCGATTTTATCACCCCGTTCCACATCCGTGCGAAGGGCATTGAGTCACTGGAAAAGGGCAAGACGTGGTACACGCCCAACGCCGGTCTGCTGGCGCTGCGTGAAGCCATCAGCGGCTACGTGGCGAAGCGCACCGCTGTCACCTACGATCCCAAGACCGAGGTGTTGGTCACGGTGGGCGGCAGCGAGGGCATCGACCTGTGCCTGCGCGCGCTGATCGAGCCGGGCGACGAGGTACTGATCCCGCAGCCGAGCTTTGTGTGCTACGACCCGCTGACGCGGCTGGCCGGCGGTGTGCCGGTGTCGATCGTCACCAAGGCAGAGGACGCGTTCCGTCTCACCGCGGACGCGCTGCGCGCCGCCATCACGCCCCGCACCAAGCTGCTCGTCCTCCCCTTCCCCAGCAACCCCACCGGCGCGGTGATGCGCCGTGAGCATCTGGAAGCGATCGCGGAGGTACTGCGCGGCACCGATATTCTCGTTCTCTCGGACGAGATCTACAGCGACCTGACCTACGGCGACGAGCCGCACGTCAGCATCGCGTCGCTGCCGGACATGGCCGAGCGCACCGTGTATATCAGCGGCTTCTCCAAGTCGTTTGCGATGACCGGCTGGCGTCTGGGCTACGCCTGCGCGCCCGCGCCGATCATGAAGATGATGACCAAGCTCCACCAGTTCGCGCTGATGTGCGCGCCCACCACGGCGCAGCACGCCGCCATTGAGGCGATGCAACACGGCGAGGACGACGTCGCCGAGATGCGCGCGGACTACGATGCCCGCCGCCGTCTCATCGTGCGGGAGCTGGATGCGATGGGGCTGACCTGCTTTGCCCCCGAGGGCGCGTTCTACGTATTCCCCTCCATTCAAAAGACCGGACTGTCCAGCGAGGAATTTTGTCAGCGACTGCTGATGGAAAAACACGTCGCAGTCGTCCCCGGCACGGCGTTCGGCGCGTGCGGCGAGGGCTTCGTGCGCATTTCGTACTGCTACTCGCTGCGGCACATCACGGAAGCACTGCGCCGCATCGGCGAATTTGTTAAGGAATGTGAGGGCGCGGTATGAGCCTGACCGTACAAGCCGCGGCGAAGCTCAATCTGGCACTGGACGTCACCGGTCGCCGCCCCGACGGGTATCACGAGCTGCGCACGGTGATGCAAACGATCGACTGGTGCGACACCGTGACGGTGGCGCTGTCTGCCGACGGCGACATTCATCTGACCTGTGACGGCGGCATCCCCGCCGATGAACGCAATCTTGCCTACCGCGCAGCGGCGCTGTTTCGGGAGCATACCGGACGGCGCGAGGGCTACGTCATCGACGTGGTCAAGCGCATCCCCGCCGAAGCGGGTATGGGCGGCGGCAGCGCGGACGGCGCGGCGGTACTGCACGCGCTGAACGAGCTGACCGGTACCAAGGTGCCGCAAGGTGACCTGCTCACCCTCGCGGCAGCACTCGGCGCAGACGTGCCGTTTTGCCTGCTGGGCGGCACAGCGCTCGCCACCGGCATCGGCACCGAGCTGATCCCTCTGCCGCCTCTGCCGCATTGCACGTTCGTGGTGGTGCGCCCCGACGGCGGCGTCTCCACCCCCGAAGCCTACCGACGGTTGGACAGCGCGCCTGCGCTGCTGCACCCCGACGTGGACGGTATGGTCGCCGCACTGTACACCGGCGATCTGGGCGGCGTTGCCAAGCGCATCGGCAACAGCTTTGAAGCACCGATGGCGCTGCCCCATACCGCGGCGATCACCGCCGCGATGCGGGAATACGGTGCCCGCGGCACGGCACTCACCGGCAGCGGCTCGGCGGTATTTGGCTTGTTCGATGACTCCGCGGCGGCCGCGGCCTGCGCCGCCGCTCTCACCCCCCCCCCCCCCCCCC
>JAZNKN010000030.1:0-64609 GCA_045578625.1 Acutalibacteraceae bacterium
AAGACGTCATGAACGTCATCCGCATGGAAAAACCCTACGGCGTTATCGCCTCGCTGGGCGGCCAGACGGCCATCAACCTCGCCGAGCCGCTGATGAAGCGCGGCGTGCGCATCATCGGTACCGACTGTGAGGCGATCGACCGCGCCGAAAACCGCGATCGGTTTGAAAAGATCCTGGAGGAGCTCAACATCCCGCAACCGCAGGGTCGCGCCGTTACCCGCATCGAGGACGGCATTGCCGCCGCGGCGGAGATCGGCTATCCGGTACTGGTGCGTCCGAGCTTCGTGTTGGGCGGCCGCGCCATGCAGATCGTTGCTAACGAGGAGCAGCTGCGGCAGTATCTCAAGACCGCCGTGGAGATCGACGAGGACAAGCCGGTGCTGGTGGATAAGTATATCCAGGGCAAGGAGGTCGAGATCGACGCTATCTGCGACGGCCGCGACGTATTTGTTCCCGGCATTATGGAGCTGGTCGAGCGCACCGGTATCCACAGCGGTGACTCCATCAGCGTCTATCCGGCGTTCAGTATCTCGGACAGGGTCAAGGGCATCCTGCTGCAGTATGCCAAGAAGCTGGGTCTGGGCATCGGCATCATCGGTCTGTATAACATCCAGTTCATTGTGGACGACAAGGAGGACGTCTATATCATTGAGGTCAACCCGCGTTCCTCCCGCACCGTGCCATTCCTGTCCAAGGCGACCGGCTACAGTTTGGCGGATATCGCCACCGAGGTCATCCTCGGCAAGAGTCTGAAGGAGCTGGGCATCTTTGATATCTACCCCACCGAGAAGAAGCGCTGGTACGTCAAGGTGCCGGTATTCTCCTTCAACAAGATCCGCGGTCTGGATGCGTATCTCTCGCCCGAAATGAAGTCCACCGGTGAAGCCATCGGCTACGACGACAAGCTCAACCGCGCTCTGTACAAGGCGCTGCAGGCATCGGGTATGCATCTGCAGAACTACGGCACGGTGTTCGCCACCATTGCCGACAAGGACAAGGAGGAGGCGCTGCCGCTGATCCGTCGGTTCTACAATCTGGGCTTCAACATTCAGGCGACCGAGGGTACGGCGAACTTCCTGAAGAAAAACGGCATCCGTACGCACGTACTGCGTAAGATCGGTGAGGACAGCGACGAGATCGCGGAGGCGCTGCGTCAGGGTCACATCGCGTACGTCATCAACACGCGCGACATCGGTGCGGCAGGTCAGGCCAGCGACGGCTATCAGATCCGCCGCTATGCGACCGACAACAACGTGACCATCTTCACCGCACTGGATACCGTGCGCGTGCTGCTGGACGTTCTGGAAGAAACGACGTTGACGATCTCAACGATCGACGCATAAGGAGAACGCTATGAAACAGGGTTTGTTTACCATTGCGGAGCATACGCAGCTCACCGAAACGGTGTGGCGTATGCGCCTGCAGGGCGATACCTCCGAGATCTACGGCCCGGGACAGTTTGTCAACATCCGTCTGGAGGGGCTGTATCTACGCCGCCCCATTTCGGTGTGCGACTGTGAGGGAGAGTTCCTTACCATCGTGTACAAGGTGGTGGGCAAGGGCACTCGACAGATGAGCTGCATGGCGGTGGGGGAAACGCTGGACGTGCTGACCGGTCTGGGCAACGGCTACGACCTGTCCGCGTCGGGCGAGCGTCCGCTGCTGCTTGGCGGCGGTGTCGGTGTGCCGCCGCTGTATATGCTGGCGAAGCAGCTGATCGCCGCGGGGCGTGAGGTCTCGGTCATTCTGGGCTTTAATACCAAGGCCGAGGTCTTTTACGAAGAGGAGTTCCGCGCGCTCGGCGCGGATGTGACGGTGGCCACGGCGGACGGCTCTTACGGTGTCCGCGGCTTTGTGACCGACGCGATGAAGGACAAGGACTACACCTACTTCTACACCTGCGGCCCCGAGCCGATGCTGAAAGCGGTATACGCCGCGACCGGTACGAGCGGTCAGTTCAGCTTTGAGGAGCGGATGGGCTGTGGCTTCGGCGCGTGTATGGGCTGCTCTTGCAAGACCATCACCGGTAACAAGCGCATCTGCAAGGAAGGTCCTGTGCTGCGAAAGGAGGATATCCTGTGGGAGATTTGAGTACGACACTGTGCGGCATCCGACTGGACAATCCGGTCATTCCTGCCAGCGGCACCTTCGGCTACGGATATGAGTTTGCCGCGCTGTATGATATTAATGTGCTGGGCACGTTCTCCTTTAAGGGAACGACGCTGGAGCCGCGTTTCGGCAATCCGACACCCCGTATTGCGGAGTGCACCGCCGGTATGATCAACGCGGTTGGCTTGCAAAATCCCGGTGTGCACAAGGTCATCAATGAGGAGCTTCCCAAGCTCGCGACCTGCTTTGATAAACCGGTCATGGCGAACGTCAGCGGCTTCTCCGTCGCCGAGTACATTGAGACCTGCTATCTGCTGGATCAGTGTCCGCAGGTCGGTTGGCTGGAGGTCAACGTCAGCTGTCCGAACGTTCACGGCGGCGGCATGAGTTTCGGCACCTCGGCACAAGCGGCGGCAGAGGTAACGGCGGCGGTCAAGCGCGCCACCACCAAGCCGGTCATTATCAAACTGTCGCCCAACGTGACGGACATCGTGTCCATCGCCAAGGCGTGCGAGGAGGCCGGTGCCGACGGTATCAGCCTCATCAACACCCTGCTGGGTATGCGCATTGACCTGCGCACCCGCCGTCCGGTCATTGCCAACAAAATGGGCGGCTTCTCCGGCAGTGCCATCTTCCCGGTGGCGGTGCGGATGGTGTATCAGGTTGCGAATGCGGTCAAGATCCCCGTTGTGGGTATGGGCGGTGTTAGCACGGCCGAGGACGTCATCGAAATGATGCTCGCCGGTGCCACTGCGGTGCAGGTCGGTGCAGCCAATCTGGTCGATCCGTTTGCCTGCAAGCGCATTATTGAGGATCTACCGGCAGTCATGGCGCAGTATCGCATCGACCGTCTGGAGGATATTATAGGAGGAGCAAATAATGGGTAAGGACGTTATTATCGCCAGCGAATTTGCAAGCGCAGAGCAAGTGTTCAGCTTTCTGGATAAGTTCACCGGCACGAAGCCGTTTGTCAAGATCGGTATGGAGCTGTTTTATGCCGAGGGCCCGCAGATCGTGCGGGAGATCAAAAAGCGCGGGCATAAGATCTTTTTGGATCTCAAGTTGCACGACATTCCCAACACCGTAAAAAAATCGATGGCGGTGCTGTCGGGTCTGGACGTGGATATGACCAACCTGCACGCCGCCGGCACGGTGAGCATGATGGAGGCGGCGATCGAGGGCTTGACCCGTCCCGACGGCACGCGACCGCTGCTCATCGCGGTGACGCAGCTGACCTCTACCGATCAGGAGCGTATGGAAAACGATCTGCTCATCCGCGAGCCGATCGACAAGGTGGTTATGCACTACGCCGCCAATGCGAAAAAGGCGAGTCTGGACGGCGTGGTCTGCTCGCCCTTGGAGGCTGGCAAGGTACATGACACCTGTGGCAAGGACTTCTTGACCGTTACCCCCGGTGTGCGGTTTGCGGACGGCGACGTGGGCGACCAGAAGCGTGTGATGACGCCCGTGCAGGCAAAGGAGATCGGCTCAGATTACATCGTGGTGGGTCGTCCCATCACGGCGGCCGAGGATCCGGTGGCGGCATACGAGCGCTGCGTACGTGAATTTGTGGGTTAAAAAGGAGAGACGGACATGGAAAGCTATAAGAGAGAGTTTATTCGGTTTCTGGAAAGCGCCGGCGTGCTGAAGTTCGGCGATTTCACCGCCAAGAGCGGCAGAAAGATCCCGTATTTTATCAACGCGGGTGACATCAAGACCGGCGATCAGATCTCCAAGCTGGGCGAGTTCTATGCCAAGGCGTATTTTGAGAAGCTGGGCAACAAGCCCACCGTCCTGTACGGTCCTGCCTACAAGGGCATCCCGATCGCGGTCTCCGCGGCGGTGGCGCTGTCGAAGGAAGGTCTCGATGTGCCGTTCTTCTTCAACCGCAAGGAGGAGAAGGACCACGGCGAGGGAGGCGTGTTTGTCGGCTACAAGCCGCAGGCGGGTCAGGAGGTCGTCATTGTTGAGGACGTGATCACCGCCGGCACGGCGATCCGTGAGAGCATGGCGATCCTGTCCTCGTTGGAGGGGGTCAAGGTGGCGGCCGTGTTCGTGATGGTCGACCGCAAGGAGAAGGGCAAGACCGACCGTTCCGCGATGGCCGAGGTCGGCGCGGAATACGGTTTCCCTGTCTATTCGGTGGTGGACGTGTATGACATCATCGAGTATCTGGAGGAAGATGAAAGCAATCGCGAGAACGTGGAGCGCATCAAAAACTACTTGGCGATCAACGGGGCGAAGGAATAACGTACAGAAAGGCGGCACCGAGTATGCGGAGTCTGATCGATATTGCGGAGCTCTCGCTGGAGGAGCTTGACGATCTCATTCGGGTAGCAGAGGACATCATCGAGCATCCCGAACAATATGCTCATAAGTGCGACGGCAAAAAGCTGGCAACGCTGTTTTTTGAACCGTCCACCCGCACCCGCCTGAGCTTTGAGGCGGCGATGCTGGAGCTGGGCGGCAGCGTATTGGGCTTTTCGGAGGCCAACAGTTCCTCCGCCGCCAAAGGCGAAAGCGTGGCAGATACCGCGCGCACAGTGGGTTGCTATGCCGATATCATTGCGATGCGCCATCCGCGTGAAGGCGCGCCGCTGGTCGCTTCGCGCCACGCCGGTGTGCCGGTCATCAACGCGGGCGACGGCAGCCATTGTCATCCCACGCAGACGTTGGCCGATCTGCTGACGATCTACCGCCAGAAGGGACGGTTCAACAACCTGACTGTCGGCTTCTGCGGCGACCTGAAATACGGGCGCACGGTGCATTCACTGATCGCGGCGCTGTCGCGGTATGAGGGCATCAAGCTGGTGCTGATCTCGCCGCCGGAGCTGCGTCTGCCGGGTCACGTGAAATGGAACGTCATCGAGCGCTGCGGCATGGAATTCGAGGAGATCGACACGCTGGAGGAAGCGATGCCGCAGCTCGACATTCTGTATATGACCCGCGTGCAGCGTGAGCGGTTTGACGATCCTGTGGAATACGAGCGGCTGAAGGATCGGTACATCCTCACCGCCGATAAGATGCAGCATGCCGGTGAGACGATGAGCATCCTGCATCCGTTGCCGCGTGTCAATGAGATCAGTGTGGCGGTGGATAAGGATCCCCGCGCCTGCTACTTTGAGCAGGTGCTCAACGGCAAGTATATGCGTATGGCGCTCATCCTCAAGCTGCTTGAGGATGCCGCGGCGGGCGCGTGTGATACGGAGGCGCCCGCGGTGGGAACGGAAAGCGGTCTGCGCTGCTGCAACCCGCGTTGTATCACTGCGGTGGAGCAGGAATTGGAGCCGGCATTCCATTTGACCGACCCCGAAGCGGATGTTTATCGCTGCGTGTATTGTGAGGCGCGAGCGGTTCGCTAAAAGCCTGAAAATTCGGGGAAATATCTACCGCTTCGCCTTGACACCGTCAGGGTCTGTGTGGTACAATATATCTGTTAAATTTCATACCTTTTCCTGCGACTGACGGGATTTGTGGAGCACCACAGGGAAGCAGGAAAATCCGGTGTTTTCAGCCGACCGTCTGGGCGCATTTGCTTTTGAAGAGTAAGTGCGCCCTTTTTTGTTTTAAGAAGGAGGTTTCCACATGAAAAAAGTAGGGATCGTCATGGGAAGCGACAGCGATCTGCCCATTCTCCGCAAGGCGATGGACATGCTGACCTCGCTGGGCATTCCGTATGAAGCACACATCTATTCCGCACACCGCACGCCGGTGGAGGCGCGCGATTTCGCGGTGAACGCCCGCGCCAATGGCTTCGGTGCGATCATCGCCGCCGCGGGTATGGCGGCCCATCTGGCGGGTGCCATTGCGGCTAACACCACGCTGCCGGTCATCGGCATTCCGTGCCAGTCCTCCGTACTGGACGGTATGGATGCCCTGCTGTCCACCGTGCAGATGCCTACCGGTATTCCGGTGGCGACCGTGGCCATCAACGGCGGCGCCAACGCCGCACTGCTGTGTGCGCAGATCCTCGCAGTGGAGGATGCCGAGCTGGCGGCCAAGTTGGATGCCAAGCGGGCAGAGGATGCGCGTAAAGTGTTGGAAAAAGACGCGGCGCTGAACAGCGGCGTGTAAGACAGAAAAAGGAGATTGGATATGAAAAGTCACAGCGAAAGCTACGCGGCCGCAGGTGTCGATATCACCGCCGGCTACAAAGCAGTGGAACTGATGAAGCAGCATATCGCCAAGACCATGACGGCGGGCGTTTGCTCGGATGTGGGCGGCTTCGGCGGTCTGTTTGAACTGGATCTCACCGGCATCACCCGTCCGGTGCTTGTCAGCGGTACCGACGGTGTCGGCACCAAGCTGAAGATCGCGTTTTTGATGGACAAGCACGATACCGTCGGTATCGATTGCGTGGCAATGTGCGTCAACGATATCATCTGCAGCGGTGCGAAGCCGCTGTTCTTCCTGGATTACATTGCCTGCGGTAAGAACGTTCCGGAACGTATCGAAGCCATCGTTAAGGGCGTGTGCGAGGGCTGTGTGCAGTCCGGCGCGGCGCTTATCGGCGGTGAGACGGCGGAGATGCCCGGCTTCTATCCGGTGGACGAATACGATCTCGCCGGTTATTGCACCGGTGTGGTGGATCGTGACCGCATCATCGACAACAAGACGATGCAGGCCGGTGACGTCGTGATCGCGCTTCCCTCCAGTGGCGTACATTCCAACGGCTTCTCGTTGGTGCGCAAGGTGTTTGACGTGGAAAACGCCGATCTCAAGACCCCGATGGCGGAGTTGGGCGGCAAGTCGCTGGGTGAGACCCTGCTGACCCCCACCCGCATCTATGTCAAGCCGGTGCTGGCGCTGCTTGAGCAGGTCAAGGTGCGCGGCATTTCCCACATCACGGGCGGCGGCTTCTATGAGAATATTCCGCGCAGCATTCCGGACGGCTTGGGCGCCAAGATCGACAAGGCGGCGGTCAAGGTACTGCCCATCTTCGATCTTATTGCCAAGGTCGGTGGCATCAGCGAGCGCGATATGTTCAACACGTTTAATATGGGTGTCGGTATGAGCATCATCGTGCCGGCCGACGAGGCGGAAAAGGCACTGGCCATTCTGCGTGAGAACGGTGAGGATGCCTACGTCATCGGCGAGATCGTCAAGTCGGACGACAAGGTGATCGTATGAGCCGCGCACGGATAGCGGTACTCGTTTCGGGCGGAGGTACCAATCTGCAGGCGCTGATCGATGCGCAGCAGAGCGGCATCATCTCCTCCGGCGAGATCGTGCTGGTGATCGCCAATCGCGCCGATGCGTATGCGTCGGAGCGTGCCAAAAACGCCGGGATCGACACGGCGGTGGTGCTGAAACAGGAACTTGGCTCGGCCGAGGCATTTGAGCAGCGTATCCACGAGCTGATCGCGGAGTACCGTGTGGATATCATCGTGCTTGCCGGATTTATGGCGATCCTCAGCGAATCGTTTACCGGCGCGTATCCTCGGCGCATCCTCAACGTGCATCCGTCGCTCATTCCGTCCTTCTGCGGCAAAGGCTTCTACGGCTTGCACGTGCACGAAGCGGCATTGGCATACGGCGTCAAGGTGACGGGCGCGACGGTCCATTTTGTCAACGAGATACCGGACGGCGGTGAGATCATCCTGCAAAAGGCGGTGGATATCCTCCCCGACGACACGCCGGAATCGCTGCAAAAGCGTGTGATGGAGCAGGCAGAATGGAAGATCCTGCCTGCGGCGGTGGAGAAGGTCTCCGCCGAACTGATAAAGTGAAAGAAAGTAAAGGTGAACAGTATGGCTCTGTACGATCTTAAAACGTTGCTGTCGGAAAACAGCTATCCCGGTCGCGGCATCGTGATCGGCAAATCGGCCGATGGCAAAAACGCGATGATCGCGTACTTCATTATGGGTCGCAGCGTGAACAGCCGCAACCGCATCTTTGAGCGGTTCGAGGGCGGTATGCGCACCAAGGCGTTTGACGAATCCAAGCTGTCCGACCCCAGTCTCATTATCTATAATCCGTATCTAACCACAAGACATGGTTTGGTGGATATTATCACCAACGGTGATCAGACGAACACCATTTACGATAGCATCAACAGTGGCGAAGCTGGCATCTATGCGTTTGAAGATGCTCTTCGCTTGCGTATATTTGAGCCGGATGAACCGAACTTCACCCCCCGCATTTCGGGAATCTGCTACTACAGTTTTAAGGCAGGAGTTTTTTCGTACAAGTTGTCTATTCTAAAGTCGGCGAACGGCAGACCGGACGTCTGCAATCGCTATTTCTACAACTACATTCCGGAGAATGGCATCGGCCATTTCATCCACACCTACAAGTGCGACGGCAACCCCATTCCGTCGTTCTACGGTGAGCCGGAGGAGGTCGCCCTGCCCAATACTGCCGAGGAACTGGCGGAGTTGGTATGGGAGAACCTGAACGAGGATAACAAGGTCTCGCTGTTCGTGCGCTGCGTCCCGCTGGACGGCAGCAAGCCTACCGAGATCATCATCAATAAAAACAAGTAAGAGGGAAGAGCAATGAAAGAGTTTGAACTGAAATACGGCTGCAACCCCAATCAGAAGCCGGCCAGGATCTTTATGGACGGCGGCGCCGAGCTGCCGATCGAGATCCTCAACGGCCGTCCGGGGTTTATCAATTTTCTGGACGCGTTCAACAGCTGGCAGCTCGTCAAAGAGCTGAAAGAGGTTCTGGGTATGCCCGCGGCAACCTCCTTCAAGCACGTCAGCCCGACCTCGGCAGCCGTCGGTCTGCCGCTGTCCGACAAGCTGAAGAAGGCGTGTTTTGTGGATGACGTGCCGGAGCTGGATGCGTCTCCGCTCGCTTGCGCCTATGCCCGCGCCCGCGGTACCGACCGTATGTGCTCCTTCGGTGACTGGGTCGCGCTGTCGGACGTGTGCGACGTTACCACAGCGCGCCTGATCGCCCGCGAGGTGTCGGACGGTGTCATCGCGCCCGGTTATGAGCCGGAGGCGTTGGAGATCCTTAAGAAAAAGCGCAAGGGCGGCTACAACGTCGTTCGGATCGATCCCGATTACGTGCCCGCCGAGGTGGAACACAAGCACGTGTTCGGTATCACCTTTGAGCAGGGCCGCAACAACTTCCGCATTGACCGTGAACTGCTGTCCAACATTGTGACGCAGAACAAGGAACTGCCCGAATCGGCAGTGCGTGACCTCATTCTTTCGCTCATTACGTTGAAATATACCCAGTCCAATTCGGTGTGCTATGCGGTGGACGGTCAGGCGATCGGCGTCGGTGCCGGTCAGCAGTCCCGCATCCATTGCACCCGCTTGGCGGGCGGCAAGGCGGACACCTGGTTCCTGCGTCAGCACGACAAGGTACTGGCATTGCCGTTCCGCGAGGGTCTCGGTCGTCCCGATCGTGACAACGTCATTGACGGTTACATCAACCGTAACGAAGAGGATGTGTGCGCCGACGGCAACTGGCAGAAATACTTTACCCGTCAGCCCGAACCGCTGACCGACGAGGAGATCCGTGCGTATCTCGATACTATCGACGGTGTGGCACTGGGTTCGGATGCGTTCTTCCCGTTCAGTGACAACATCGAGCGCGCGTATCGCAGCGGCGTCAGCTACGTGGCGGAGCCGGGCGGCTCCATCCGTGACGACGCGGTGATCGAGTGCTGCGACAAGTACAACATGATCTGTGCCTTTACCGGCATGCGTCTGTTCCATCATTGATCCATACCGGAGGAGGAATTCCAAGTGAAATTGTTGGTGGTCGGCGGTGGCGGCCGTGAGCATGCCATCATCCGCAAGCTGCGGGAAAATCCCGACGTGACCGAGATCTACGCACTGCCGGGCAACGGCGGTATGGCAGCGGATGCCACGTGTGTGGACATCGGTGCCAAGGATATCGACGGTATCGTGCGGTTCGCACGGGAAAACGCCGTGGATTACGCGGTGGTCGCGCCCGACGATCCCTTGGTGCTGGGCGCGGTCGATGCGCTGGAGGAACAGGGGATCCCTTGCTTCGGTCCGCGTGCCAACGCGGCGATCATTGAAGGTAGCAAGGTGTTTTCCAAGCAGCTGATGAAAAAGTACGCGATCCCGACCGCCACCTACGAGGTGTTTGAGGATCTTGAAGCGGCACTGGTGTATCTGGAGACTGCACCCATCCCCACCGTCATCAAAGCGGACGGTCTGGCGCTCGGCAAGGGCGTTGTTATTGCACAGACGAGGGAAGAGGCACAGGATGCCGTTCGCTCCATGATGCAGGACAAGGTGTTCGGCGCCAGCGGCGACCGCATCGTGATCGAAGAATTCCTTACCGGTCCGGAGGTCTCGGTTCTGGCGTTCACCGACGGTGAGACGTTGGTCCCGATGGTGTCCTCGATGGATCACAAGCGCGCCGGTGACAACGATACCGGCCTCAATACCGGCGGTATGGGCACCGTCGCTCCCAATCCGTATTATACGGCGGCTGTTGCCGCGGAGTGTATGGAGACGATCTTCCTACCCACTATGCGCGCGATGAACGCCGAGGGACGCACCTTTAAGGGCTGTCTGTATTTCGGCCTGATGCTCACGCCCGCAGGTCCGAAGGTGATCGAGTACAACTGCCGCTTCGGTGATCCCGAAACGCAGGTCGTGCTGCCGCTGCTGGAGAGCGATCTGCTCACCGTGATGCAGGCGGTGACCAACGGCACGCTGAAGGACACGGAGGTCACCTTCCGTGATGGCAGCGCCTGCTGTGTCATTCTGGCCTCTAAGGGCTATCCCGCGGCGTACGACAAGGGCTTGAAGCTGACCATTCCCGCCGAGACAGCACCGCACACGTACGTGGCGGGTGCCACGTTTGCGGACGGCGAACTGGTCACCAACGGCGGTCGCGTTCTGGGTGTCACAGCGGTAGCGGACACGTTGTCGGAGGCGATAGGGGAAGCCTACCGTCTGGCAGACACCGTTTCCTTTGACAATAAGTATTATCGCCGTGATATCGGCGCAAGAGCATTGAAAGCAACGGAGGGCAACTGATGGTATACCGTGTATTTGTAGAAAAGAAACGCGAGCTGGCAAACGAAGCAAAAGCCTTGCTGTCGGATGTCAACGGTCTGTTGGGGATCACCTCGCTGACCGCGGTACGCGTTATCAACCGCTATGATGCGGAAAACATTTCGGAGGAGTTGTTTGCCCGCGCAAAGACCACCGTGTTTTCCGAGCCGCAGCTGGATATCGTATCGGAGGAGATCGATCTGACCGATGCGACTGTGTTTGCGGTGGAGTATCTGCCGGGTCAGTTTGACCAGCGTGCGGATTCCGCGGCACAGTGCATCCAGATCCTGTCGCAGGGCGACCGTCCTACCGTGGCTACCGCCAAGGTGTATGCGCTGTATGGCGACCTGACCGCGGCAGAGTTGGCTGAGATCAAAAAATACGTTATCAATCCGGTGGAGGCTCGCGAAGCGTCTCTGGAAAAGCCCGAAACACTGAAAAGAGAATACACCATCCCGACCGAGGTGCAGACGCTTGAGGGCTTTATCGACCTTGACCGCGCCGGTCTGGAGCAGTTTGTTTCATCGTACGGACTGGCCATGGACGCGGACGATATCGCGTTTTGTCAGGCGTATTTCCGTTCCGAAAAGCGGGATCCCACCATTACGGAGATCCGTATGATCGACACCTATTGGTCGGATCACTGCCGCCACACCACCTTCCTGACCATCATCGACGACGTCAAGTTCGAGGATGAGCTGCTGCAGGCGGCGTACGAGGATTATATCGCAGTTCGCCGCGAGCTTGGTCGTACCAAGCCGATCTGCCTGATGGATCTGGCGACGGTGGCGGTCAAATGGCTGCGTAAAAACGGCAAGTTGGAAAAGCTGGACGAATCCGAGGAGATCAACGCCTGCACGGTGAAGATCGAGATCGAGGTCGACGGCAAGCCCGAGCCGTGGCTGCTGCTGTTCAAGAACGAGAACTACAACCATCCCACCGAGATCGAGCCTTTCGGCGGCGCGGCGACCTGCATCGGCGGCGCTATCCGCGACCCGCTGTCCGGACGTTCCTATGTGTACGGTGCGATGCGTGTTACCGGCGCGGCCGATCCGCTCAAGCCGGTTTCCGAGACGATCCCCGGCAAGCTGCCGCAGCGTAAGATCGTGACCACAGCCGCCGCGGGTTATTCCTCCTACGGCAACCAGATCGGTCTGGCGACCGGTATTGTCGATGAGCTGTACCACGACGGCTACGCCGCCAAGCGCATGGAGATCGGCGCAGTCGTTGCCGCAGCTCCGGCTGCCAACGTTCGCCGCGAGCGCCCCGATCCGGGTGATATCGTGATCCTGCTCGGCGGCAGCACCGGCCGTGACGGCATCGGCGGTGCGACCGGCTCATCCAAGGCGCACAACGCCCATTCGGTGGAGACCTGCGGCGCGGAGGTGCAGAAGGGCAACGCTCCCGAGGAGCGTAAACTGCAGCGCCTGTTCCGCAACCCGATCGCGTGCCGTATGATCAAGCGTTGTAACGACTTCGGTGCCGGCGGCGTGTCGGTGGCGATCGGTGAATTGGCCGACGGTCTGGAGATCGATCTGAATGCCGTGCCGAAGAAGTACGAGGGTCTGGACGGCACGGAGCTCGCGATCAGCGAATCGCAGGAGCGTATGGCGGTCGTCGTCGAGGCCAAGGACGTTGACGGCTTCCTGGCACTCGCTGCTGAGGAAAACCTGCAGGCTCGTCCGGTCGCCGTGGTGCGCGCAGAGCCCCGTCTGGTCATGAACTGGAACGGCAAACGCATCGTGGATATCAGCCGTGAATTTTTGAATTCCAACGGTGCTGAAAAGCACGTGGTTATCACGCCGGAAAAGGCGGTCACGCCGCACCGTGAGGTGTCCGGCGGCTTCAAGGAAAATTACACCGCTCTGGCGGCGGATCTCAACGTTTGCTCCAAGCGCGGTCTGTCCGAGCGTTTCGACTCCACCATCGGTGCCGGCACGGTGCTGATGCCGTTCGGCGGCAAGAATCAGCTCACGCCGATCCAAGCGATGGTGCAGAAGGTGTCGGTCGAGCAAGGCCACACCAACGATTGTTCGTTTATGTCTTGGGGCTACAATCCCTTTGTGGCAGAGCAGAGTCCGTACCACGGCGCGTATCTCGCGGTCGTGGAATCGGTCAGCAAGCTGATCGCTTCGGGCGCGTCCTTTGAGGACGTCTACCTGACCTTCCAGGAATATTTCGAGCGTCCCGGCAAGGACGGTAAGCGTTGGGGCAAGCCGCTGGCAGCCCTGCTCGGTGCGTTCCGCGCGCAGCGTGAGCTCGGTATCGGCTCCATCGGCGGCAAGGATTCCATGAGCGGCTCGTTCGAGGATCTGGACGTACCGCCCACATTGGTCTCTTTTGCCGTGACCACCGGCAAGACCGACGAGGTCGTTTCTCCCGAATTTAAGGTAGCCGGCAACCGCGTGATCTGCCTGTGTCCGGAGCAGGACGAAAACGGCCTACCCAAGACGGCATCGCTGCTTGCGACCTTCGATAAGGTCACCGCGCTGCTGCGCAGCGGCAAGGCGGTGTCCTGCTACACGCCGGGCTTCGGTGGCATCGGTGAAGCGGTGATGAAGATGTGCTTCGGCAACGGTCTGGGCTTCCGCTACGATGCGACGATGACGGTGGCAGATATCTTTGATTATTGCTACGGCGCCTTCCTGCTCGAAGTGACCGAGGAGGTTCCGGGTGCGCAGGTTATCGGTGCGGTCACCGACGACGGCTGTATCTCGTTGGATGATGACCGCCTTGTACTGAACGAGCTGCTCGGCATTTACGAGGATAAGTTGGAAAGTGTATACAGCTGCAACATTCCGGACAGCAACGGCCCGATGGAGACCTTCAGCTACATTGCCGGTCAGCGCGTGGCACCCGCCATCAAGGTGGCAAAGCCAAAGGTGCTGATTCCCGCTTTCCCGGGTACCAACTGCGAATACGATAGCGCGAAAGCCATGCGTGACGCGGGTGCCGATCCCGAGATCGTGGTCATTAAGAACCTGACCGCCGCCGGCATTCAGGCGAGCGTGGAGGAGTTTGCACAGAAGCTGAAGAACGCCCAGATGGTATTCATCCCCGGCGGCTTCTCCGGCGGCGACGAACCGGACGGCAGCGGCAAGTTTATCACCGCATTCTTCCGCAATGCCGCGGTCAAGGAAGGCGTTACCGATCTGCTGGATCACCGCGACGGTCTGATGTGCGGTATCTGCAACGGCTTCCAAGCGCTCATCAAGCTGGGCCTCGTGCCGTACGGCAAGATCATCGATACCGATGAGACCTGCCCGACGCTGACCTTCAATACCATTGCGCGTCACCAGTCCCGCATCGTGCGGACACGCGTGGCGTCCAACAAGTCGCCGTGGCTGGCGCTGACCAACGTGGGCGATATTTACAACGTGCCGATCTCGCACGGTGAGGGTCGTTTCCTCGCCGATGAGGCGCTGATCCGCAAACTGGCCGAGAACGGTCAGATCGCCACTCAGTATGTGGATGCCGCGGGCAACGCGACCGGCGACGTTCACTACAACCCGAATGACTCGCTGTTTGCGATCGAGGGCATCACCTCGCCGGATGGCCGCGTGTTCGGTAAGATGGGTCACAGCGAACGTATCGGCTCCGGTCTGTACCGCAACGTGCCGGGTGACTATGAGATCCGTATGTTTGAATCCGCAGTAAACTACTTCCGTTGAGAGAATGGGGAGGAACGGACTTGAACTTTTTTGAAGAACTGAAAAATTATGATCCCGCTGTTGCCGACGCTTGCCATCTGGAGCTGGAGCGTCAGCAGCACAATATCGAGCTGATCGCCTCGGAAAACATCGTTTCCAAGGCGGTACTGCTCGCGGCCGGCGGCGTGCTGACCAACAAATACGCCGAGGGCTACCCGGGCAAGCGCTACTACGGCGGTTGCCAGTGCGTGGATATCGTGGAGGACATTGCCCGCGAGCGCGCCAAGCAGTTGTTCGGCGCGGAGCACGCCAACGTACAGCCGCACAGCGGCGCCAACGCCAATCTGGCGGTGTTCTTTGCGCTGCTGCAGCCCGGTGACACCGTGATGGGCATGAACCTCCAGCAGGGCGGTCACCTGTCGCACGGCTCGCCAGTCAACATCTCCGGCAAGTATTTTAACGTCGTTCCCTACGGTGTCAGTGAGGACACTGAAATGATCGACTACGACGAGATGCGCCGCATTGCACTGGAGTGCAAGCCGAAGCTGATCGTGGTCGGCGCGAGCGCGTATTCCCGCGTCATCGATTTCCCACGCTGCCGTGAGATCGCGGACGAGGTCGGCGCGTACCTGATGGTGGATATGGCGCACATCGCCGGTCTGATCGCGGCGGGCGTGCATCCGTCTCCGGTGCCGTACGCCGACGTGGTGACCACTACCACGCACAAGACCCTACGCGGCCCGCGCGGCGGTATGATCCTGTGCCGCGAAGCACTCGCGAAGCAGATCGATAAGGCCGTGTTTCCCGGTACGCAGGGCGGCCCGCTGATGCACATCATTGCCGCTAAGGCGGTGGCGCTCGGCGAGGCTCTCACCGATGAGTTCCGCACCTATCAGCAGCAGGTCGTGAAAAACGCGGCGGCACTGTGCCGCGGTCTGACCGACCGTGGGCTGAAGGTCGTCTCCGGCGGTACGGATAACCACCTCATCCTTCTCAAGCTTCTGGACACCGGTGTGACCGGCAAGGAGCTGGAGCACCGTCTGGACGAGGTGCATATCACCGCCAACAAGAACACCATCCCCAACGATCCGCAAAGCCCGTTCGTGACCAGTGGTCTGCGTCTGGGCAGCCCGGCTGTTACCACGCGCGGCTTCGGCGAAGCCGAGATGGAGCTGATCGCCGGTTGGATCTACGACACCATTTATGACTTTGAGAACAGCCGCGAGCGCATCAGCCGCGAGGTTCAGGCGCTCTGCGAAAAATTCCCGATCTACTAACAAAGGAAGTGGCAGACATGGCATATTTGTCCGACATTGAGATCGCGCAGGCTTGCGAAATGAAGCCCATTGCCGCGATCGCCGAAACGGCAAAGATCGACAAAAAATACTGGGAGCCTTATGGCACCTACAAGGCCAAGATCGATCCCGCGTTGCTCAAGGAGACTGATCGCAAGGACGGCAAGCTGATTCTGGTGACCGCCATCACCCCCACGCCGGCAGGCGAGGGCAAGACGACCACCACCATCGGCTTGGCAGACGGTCTGCGCCGCATCGGCAAGGACGTCACCGTTGCACTGCGTGAGCCGTCACTCGGGCCGGTATTCGGTGTTAAGGGCGGTGCCGCCGGCGGCGGTTACGCTCAGGTCGTTCCGATGGAGGATATCAACCTCCACTTCACCGGTGACTTCCACGCCATCGGTGCCGCGAACAATCTGCTGGCGGCGATGTTGGATAACCATATCCAGCAGGGCAACAAGCTTGGCATCGACGTGCGCAAGATCACCTGGAAGCGCTGCGTGGATATGAACGACCGTCAGCTCCGTTTCGTCATCGACGGTATGGGCGGCAAAGCCAACGGCGTACCGCGTGAGGACGGCTTTGACATTACGGTGGCAAGCGAGATCATGGCGGTGCTGTGCCTGTCGGATTCCATCACCGATCTAAAGGATCGCTTGTCTCGCATCATCGTCGGCTACACCTACGATGACCGTCCGGTCACCTGCGGCGAGCTGAAGGCAGCCGGTGCGATGACCGCATTGCTCAAGGATGCGATCAAGCCCAATCTGGTGCAGACTCTGGAGGGTACACCGGCATTTGTTCACGGCGGCCCGTTTGCGAACATTGCTCACGGCTGCAATTCGGTCATGGCGACCCGTCTGGCGCTCAAAATGGGCGACTACACCGTGACTGAGGCCGGCTTCGGTGCCGATCTGGGTGCGGAAAAGTTCCTGGATATCAAGTGTCGTATGGCGGGGTTGACCCCCGACGCGGTCGTGGTGGTCGCCACCGTTCGTGCACTCAAGATGCACGGCGGTCTGGCGAAGAACCAGCTTGGGGAAGAGGATCTGGGCGCATTGGAGCGCGGCATCCCGAACCTGCTGCGCCACGTCTCCAACATTAAAAACGTCTATCAGCTGCCCTGTGTGGTAGCGGTCAACCGTTTCCCGACCGATACCGATGCCGAGATCGATTTCATCATCGGCAAGTGCCGCGAGCTGGGTGTCAACACCGTGCTGTCCACCGTGTGGGCAGAGGGCGGCCGTGGCGGCGAAGCGCTGGCGCGTGAGGTCGTGCGTTTGTGTGAGGAAGAGCAGGGCAACTTCACCTTCTCGTATGAGCTGGACGGCACCATTGAGGATAAGATCACGGCGGTCGTGCAGAAGGTCTACGGCGGCGACGGGATCACCGTGCTGCCGGCGGCGAAAAAGCAGATCGCACAGCTGACCGCATTGGGCTTTGATAAACTGCCGGTATGTATTGCGAAAACGCAGTACAGTTTCTCGGATGACCCCACCAAATTGGGCGCTCCCGAGAACTTCACGGTAACGGTCAAGAACGTCAAGGTGTCGGCGGGTGCCGGCTTTCTGGTCGTGCTGACCGGCGATATTCTCACGATGCCCGGTCTGCCCAAGGTTCCGGCAGCGGAGGCGATCGACGTAGACGAAAACGGTCGCATCACCGGTCTATTCTGACAAGAGGCTTGACAAGTGTCTGCTGATGTGTTAGAATGCAAGCAAATCACATACTGAATGATAGAGGCGCACTTAACAAACAGTACCGTGCCGTCGGGTCGTGAGGCCGGCTGCCACAGCCGCAAGGGAAAGGTGTGAGTGCCGAAGTGAGCATCGTGGCGGGTGCTTGGCTGGCAGCATGGGAAACACCCATGATGTTGTCGCAGCAATGCGGAGAGCTATCGACCTCAACGGATCCCCTTGGGTTTGTTTTCCGGAGATAGCCTTTGCTTGCGCGTTGGCTATCTCTTTTTATTCAGCAAAGAGGGAGAACGATCTAATGAACAATACGATTTTCACCGGCGCGGCAACCGCCATCATCACTCCGCTGAACGAGCAGGGGGTTGACTACGAGCAGTTTGCGCGTCTGATCGAATGGCAGATCGCCGAGGGTATCGATGCCATTGTCGTCGTTGGCACCACCGGCGAGGGCCCGACGCTGACCGATGAGGAACACCGCGAAGTGATCCGCTTCTGTGTGGAACAGGTGGCAGGCCGCGTGCCGGTCATCGCCGGCACGGGCTCGAACGACATAGCCTATGCGATCGATCTGACAAAATTCGCTTGCGAGGTCGGCGCGGATGCGATGCTGTTGGTCACCCCGTACTACAACAAAGCCACGCAGGCCGGCTTGATCCAATCGTTTACCGCCATCGCGGACGCCAGTACCAAGCCGTGCATTCTGTACAACGTGCCCAGCCGTACCGGCTGCAACCTGCAGCCTGCAACGGTGGCGAAGTTGGCCGAGCATCCGCGTATCACCGCGATCAAGGAAGCCAGCGGTAACATTTCTCAGGTGGCGCAGATCGCGGCACTGTGCGGCGATAAGCTGGATATCTATTCCGGTAACGACGACCAGATCGTTCCGATCCTGTCGCTCGGTGGCAAGGGCGTTATCTCGGTGCTGTCCAACCTGATGCCGCGTGAGACCTCGGAGATGTGCCGCCTGTATTTCGACGGTGCGGTAAAAGACTCCGCGGCTATGCAGCTTAAGTTGCTTCCGCTCATCGATGCCTTGTTCTGCGAGGTCAACCCCATCCCGGTCAAGGCGGCGATGGCGGCGATGGGCTACTGTGACAATCATTTGCGTCTGCCGCTGACTCCTATGGAGCCGCAGCATGAAGCAACGTTGCTCGCACTTATGCGTGAGAATGGGCTCGACGTGTAAGCGGGCATACTATGCACGAAGGAGTGTTTGTTATGAAGATCGGTATTTACGGTTACGGCAATCTGGGCCGCGGCGTGGAAAGCGCCGTGTGCCATGCGGAGGACGCGGAGCTGGTGGGTATTTTCACCCGCCGCGATCCGTCGTCCGTTCATCCTCACAGCGGGGTGCCGGTATATGCCGCCGCTGACCTGCCGAGTTTTCGTGACAAGCTGGATGTACTGATCCTGTGCGGCGGCAGTGCCACCGATCTTCCCGCGATGACCCCCGCGCTGGCGGCGGAGTTCAACGTGGTGGACAGTTATGACACCCACGCCGCCATTCCGGAGCATTTTGCCGCGGTGGATGCGGCGGCCTCGGCCTCCGGACACATTGCGCTGATCTCCGGCGGTTGGGATCCCGGTATGTTTTCGCTGAATCGTTTGTATGCCTCGGCGATCCTGCCGCAGGGACAGGACTATACGTTCTGGGGTCGCGGTGTCAGCCAGGGCCATTCGGATGCCATTCGGCGTATTGACGGTGTCAAGGATGCCCGCCAGTACACCGTTCCGGTGCCGGCGGCGTTGGAGGCCGTGCGTGGCGGTGCGTGTCCGGAGCTGACCACGCGTCAAAAGCATACCCGTGAGTGCTACGTTGTGGCGGAGGAGGGCGCGGATCTTGCCCGCATCGAGCAGGAGATCAAAACGATGCCCAACTACTTTGCCGATTACGATACGACGGTGACGTTTATCACCGAGGAAGAATTGCGGCGCGATCACGTCGGTATGCCGCACGGCGGTGCGGTCATCCGCACCGGTGTGACCGGTTGGGATGACGAGCATCACCACGTGATCGAATACAGCCTGAAACTGGATTCCAACCCTGAATTTACCGCCAGCGTACTGGTCGCGTATGCCCGTGCCATTCATCGGATGCACAGCCGCGGAGTGACCGGCTGCCAAACGGTATTTGACGTGGCACCGGCCGATCTGTCGCCGCTGTCACCCGAACAGCTGCGCGCGCGTATGCTGTAAGGACAGTTAACAACGAAAGGAACACCCGAAATGACACCCGATTTGTCTGCTATGATCTGCCCGAACCTGTCTGTCCGCGAGGACGGTCAGCTGTTGTTTGCCGGGCAGGATACTGCGGCGTTGGCCGCGACCTACGGAACACCGCTTTACCTGATGGATGAGGACCGCATCCGCGAGCGTTGCCGCACCTATCTGACCGCGGCGAATACCGTGTTTGACGGTCATGCGCGCATTCTGTACGCTTCCAAAGCGGCGTCGTTCAAACGGATGTATGAGATCATGGCGGACGAGGGGATGAGCGTGGACGTCGTGTCTCCCGGTGAGATCGCCACCGCTAAGCGTGCCGGCTATCCGATGGAGCAGGTGTATTTCCACTCTAGCCATAAAAGCGATGCGGACATCCGCTATGCGATGGAACAGGGAGTGGGGTACTTCGTCGTCGATAACACCGAAGAACTGCTAGCGTTGGAGCAAGCGGCGTCTGAACGAAATATGTGTCAGCGCATCCTTCTTCGTTTGACCCCCGGTATCGACCCGCACACCTATGAGGCGGTCGCGACGGGCAAAGTCGACTCCAAATTTGGCTTTGCCATTGAAACAGGGCAGGCAGAAGAGGTCACATGGTTGGCGCTGCAGCAGCCGCATCTGGAGTTGGTGGGCTATCACAGCCATGTGGGATCTCAGGTGTTTGATTCCGACGTGTTTTTGCAGACGATCGATATTCTGGTGGAATATATTGCCACGATCCGTGACAAATACGGCTATCTGCCGCAGCAGCTGGATCTGGGCGGTGGCTACGGTGTGCGGTATCTGCCGGACGATCCGGAGCTGGATATTGCCGCCAATCTGGCGCAGGTCGGTGCCTATACCAAGCAAAGGATGGCCGAACGGGCCATTCCGATGCCGGAGGTGCTGTTTGAGCCGGGCCGCAGCATTGTGGCCGACGCGGGACTCACGCTGTATACCGTCAGCTCGCTCAAGCAGATCCCCGGCTACAAGAACTACGTGTCGGTGGACGGCGGTATGACCGACAATCCGCGATTTGCGCTGTATCACGCACCCTACACGGTGCTGGCGGCCGGCAAGCTGAACGAGCCGGCGACGCTGAAATGCTCGGTGGTGGGACGCTGCTGTGAAAGCGGCGATATCATTCAGGAGAACGTTCCGATGCCCGCATCCATCGGACGCGGCGATTTGGTCGCCTGCCTGACCACCGGTGCGTATAACTATTCGATGGCATCCAATTATAACCGCATACCGCGCCCGCCGGTCGTGATGCTGCGCGGCGGCGAGTCGTACGTCGCGGTACGCCGCGAGACGTTGGAGGATATTACGGCACTGGATCTGTAATGAACAAAGGGTCTAACAATGCGTGTGCAGATCGCTGTGCTGATTGGTTTTTGATCCCCACCGAGCGTGCGCTGAAACGCACGTTTGACAGAAACGGCAACCGAAAATAACCGTATACGAACCGTCGGACTTGCTCCGACGGTTTTTTATTAAAATAATTATATAAATATAAAAAAGACCTATTGACTTTACCGTGATAAAGTGATAATATGATAGAAATTCGCTAAAAAGGGAGGAGATCGCGGTGAATATTCTTGATTCCGCTTCCGTTCAGCGCTTATTCCGCGTTATCCAAGGCTTGCAAACGCCGGAGGAGTGCCGGTTGTTTTTAGAGGATATCTGCACCATCCGTGAGATTCAGGATATGGCACAGCGGTTGGATGTGGCGATCCTGCTGTGTGAGGGTAAAAACTATCAGGAGATCTCGGCGGAGACGACAGTCAGCTCGGCGACCATCAGCCGTGTGAACCGTTGCTTGCTGTATGGCGGCGGCGGATACCGTATGGCGCTGGATAAATGGAAGGACACGGAGGAACAGGCATGAATACACCAAACGGCCTGAGAGGCGAGGAAATGACCGTGGCGGCACTGCGTACGCTGTATGGGCGCTACGGTTATGCTCCTTATAAAATGAGCAAATTTGAAGAATACGATCTGTATGTCCGCAACAAGGATTTTCTGATCTCGGACAGCATCATCACCTTTACCGATACCAACGGCAAGCTGATGGCGCTCAAGCCCGACGTGACGCTGTCCATCGTCAAGAACACCGGCGATATCACCGACGGCGTGCGCAAGGTGTACTACGATGAGCACGTATACCGCGTTGCCAAGAGCTCGCACACCTTCCGCGAGATCCGGCAGATGGGTCTGGAGTGCTTGGGTGAGCCGGATGCGTACTGCTTGTCGGAGGTGCTGTTGCTTGCGGCGGAAAGTCTGCGCTGCATATCGGCAGAGGCGGTGCTGGACGTGTCGCATCTGGGACTCATCACCGGTCTGTTGGATCGGTTCGGTGTGCCGGTAGACGATCGCGCCGCGATGCTGAAATACATTGGCGAAAAGAACCGGCACGAGCTGGCGGCGGCTTGCCGTACGGCGGGTGTGACAGACGCCGATACCGCGCTGTTGTGTGAACTGGCGGGGCTGTACGGTGCGCCGGAAACGGTGTTGCCGCGTCTGCGGGAGCTGTTGGCGGGTACCGAACAGGCGGCGGTCGTGGAAGAACTGGCCGACGTATTGGCCGCATTGCAGGCCGGCGAGGCCGCGGCAACGGTGCGCTTAGATCTGTCGGTCGTTAGCGATATTCGCTATTATAATGGGTTTGTATTTAAGGGTTTTATCAGCGGCATTCCGGGTGCTGTGCTGTCCGGTGGGCAGTACGACCGTCTGATGCACAAGCTGGGTAAGGCCTCGGGTGCGATCGGCTTCGCCGTGTACCTGAATATGCTGGAGGAGCTGACGGTGCCGGAACGTCCGTATGATGCAGACGACGTGCTGCTGTACGATACGGCGTCCCCGTCCGCGGTCAGCCGTGCGGTGCGCCGGCTGCAGCAAAACGGCACGCGTGTGTTGGCGCTGAAGGCGTTACCGGAAAAATTACTTTGCCGTCGGGTGTGGCGGTTGACGGAAAGTGGGGTGGAGCTCCTTGAAGACCATGCTTAACGTAGCGTTGCCGAAGGGTCGCTTGGGTGAGAAGGTATATTCGCTGTTTGAAAAAGCGGGCTTTGAGTGTCCCTCCATCCGCGAAAATAACCGCAAGTTGATTTTTGAAAATCCCGAAAAGGCGGTGCGCTATTTCTGGGTCAAGCCGTCCGACGTGGCGATCTACGTCGAGCGCGGCGCGGCGGATATCGGCGTAGCGGGTAAGGATATTCTGCTGGAGTACGAGCCGGATGTGTATGAATTGTTGGATCTGAAGCTGGGTCGCTGCCGTATGGCGGTGGCGGCACGGTCGGATTTTCGCCATGACCCGCAGCGCACGCTGAAGGTCGCCACCAAATTCAGCAACATCGCGCAGCAGTATTACGCTTCCCGCGGGCGGGATATCGACATTATCCATTTGAACGGTTCCATTGAGATCGCCCCCATTTTGGGGTTGTCGGACGTCATTGTGGATATTGTGGAGACAGGTACCACGCTTAAGGAAAATCAGTTGGAGGTGGTGGAGACCATCGTCCCCATCAGCGCCCGACTCATTGCCAACAAGGCCGGCTTTAAGTTTAAGAGTGCCGCGATCGAGGAGATCGTGCGCAGCTTGGCCGAACAAACGGAGGAAACAGTATGATCCGAATTTTGAAGCGCAGCGAGGTAGACGACAGCGAGGTATTTGCCCGCGCCGTTCCGCAGGTCAACGTCGAGGAGGTCGTCGCCGAGGTAATTCGCCGTGTCCGCACCGAGGGTGACAAAGCGCTGCTTGAGTATTGTGAAAAATGGGACGGCGCCCGCCTGACCTCGCTGCGTGTGACGCAGGAGGAGATCGACGAAGCCGTAGCCGCGGTGGATCCCGCGTTTTTGGAGATCCTGCGCGAAGCGGCGGACAATATCCGTCGCTTCCACGAAAAGCAGGTGCGTACCAGCTTCCTGCAGAACGAGCAGGCGGGTGTGGTCACTGGTCAGAAGATCATTCCGTTGGATCGCGCCGGTCTGTACGTCCCCGGCGGCACGGCGGCCTATCCGTCCACCGTGCTGATGGATGCCATTCCCGCGCGCATTGCCGGCTGCCGTGAGGTCGTGATGGTCACGCCGCCGGACAAGCAGGGCAAGATCAATCCGGTGATCCTGGCGGCGGCATCCGTCGCCGGTGTGGATCAGATCTACAAGGTTGGCGGCTCGCAGGCGATCGCCGCGCTGGCCTACGGCACCGAAAGTGTGCCGCGTGTGGATAAGATCGTCGGCCCGGGCAATGCGTTTGTGGCCGAGGCGAAAAAGCAGGTGTACGGCACCGTTGCCATTGATATGATCGCCGGCCCGAGCGAGATCCTCATCGTGGCTGACCGCACCGCCAACGCCAAGTTTGTGGCGGCGGATCTGCTGTCGCAGGCGGAGCACGACCGCTTGGCAAGTGCGGTATTGGTAACCGACGACGAGACGTTGGCCGCCGCGGTGCAGGCGGAGGTGGAACGGCAGCTGCCGCTGCTCGCCCGCGAGGAGATCGCACGCGAGTCCATCGACAAAAACGGCAAGATCATCGTGGCGGATACGTTGGCGGAGGCCATCGAGATCTCCAATGCCATTGCTCCGGAGCATCTGGAGCTGTGCGTCGCAGATCCGTTTGCCATTCTGGATCAGGTGCGCCACGCCGGTTCGATCTTTATGGGCAACTATTGCCCCGAGGCACTGGGCGATTATTTCGCCGGTCCGAATCATACCCTGCCCACCAGTGGTACGGCACGGTTTTCCAGTCCGCTGTCGGTGGACGATTTTGTCAAAAAGACCCAGTACACCTATTACACTGCCGATGCGCTGAAGCGCGTAGCGGAAAAGGTGGCATATTTTGCAGATCAGGAGGGGCTGACGGCACACGCTCGCAGCGCCCGTATTCGCTTGGAGGAATGAGTAATGAGCCGCTTTTTCAGCGAAAAATACCGTTCGCTCGTTCCGTATACCCCGGGTGAGCAGCCCACTGAGCGGAAGTATGTCAAACTGAATACCAACGAGTCGCCGTTCCCGCCGTCCCAAAAGGCGGTCAACGCGGCGGCAGAGGCTGCCGGGCAGCTGCAGTTGTATCCCGATCCGACCTGCCGCGAGCTGACTGCCGCGGTCGCTGCGCTGTGCGGTGTGGGGGCGGACGAGGTGCTGCTCACCAACGGCTCGGACGAGATCCTCAACTTTGCCTTTATGGCGTTTTGTGACGAAGCGCATCCGGCGGTGTTTCCGGACATCACCTACGGCTTTTACAAGGTGTTCGCGCAACTGAACGGCGTGCCGTATCGCACGGTGCCATTGAAAGAGGATCTTTCGGTCGATGCGACGGATTACCATGACGCCGGCGGCACGGTGTTTATCGCCAATCCCAATGCGCCCACCGGTCTGACACTATCGGTGGCCGAGGTTGAGGAGATCCTGAAGCACAACCCCGACAACGTGGTGGTCATCGACGAGGCGTACGTGGATTTCGGTGCCGAAAGCTGCTTGCCGCTGATCGATAAGTACGACAACCTGCTCGTTACCCAGACGTTTTCCAAGTCTCGCTCCATGGCGGGCGCGCGGTTGGGCTTTGGTGTGGGATGCGCGGCACTCATCAACGATCTGAACACGGTCAAGTATTCCACCAATCCCTATAACATTAACCGCTTGACAATGGCGGCGGGGTTGGGTACACTGGCAGATGAGGCGTATACGCAGGCAAATTGTGCCACCATTATGCGCACCCGCACGGCGACGACACGGATGTTGCGGCAGATGGGCTTTGAGCTTGCGGATTCGCACACCAATTTCTTGTTTGCCAAGCACCCCCGCATCGGCGGAGAGGCGCTGTATTTGAAACTCAAAGAACACGGCATCCTGGTTCGGCATTTCAGTCAGCCGCGGATCGCGGAGTATGTCCGCATTACCGTCGGCAGCGAGACAGAAATGCAGGCACTGACGGAGGCATTGCGTGAGATATTGGAGGAATGTTGAATGCGTACAGCAGAGATCAATCGTAAAACAGCAGAGACGAACATCGCTCTGAAGCTGGATCTGGACGGCACCGGCAAGGCGGAAGTAGCCACCGGCTGTGGCTTTCTGGATCACATGCTGACGTTGTTTGCGCGTCACAGCCGTATCGATCTGACGGTCACCTGCCAAGGTGACACGCAGGTGGACGATCACCACACGGTGGAGGATATCGGCATCTGTCTGGGTCAGGCAGTTGCACAGGCGCTGGGCGAAAAGCGCGGCATCTGCCGTTACGGCGACACCATCCTGCCGATGGATGAGGCACTCATTCTCTCCGCGGTGGATCTGTCGGGCCGCGGCTGTCTGGTATACGATATGACCATCCCGTCTCAGAAGGTCGGCACGTTTGATACCGAGCTGGGTGAGGAGTTCTGGCTGGCCTTTGTGCGCAACGCGGCTTGCACGCTGCACATCAAGCAGCTGGCAGGCTTCAATTCGCACCACATTCTGGAGGGTGCGTTCAAGTCGGTGGCGCGGAGTTTGCGTCAGGCGGTAAGTGTCGATCCGGCTCTGGCAGGGGAGATCCCGTCCACGAAAGGAGTTCTGGCATGATCGCCATTGTGGATTACGGCGTGGGCAATCTGTTCTCGCTGAAAAGCTCGCTCGCGGCCATCGGTGCCGACGGCGTGGTAACGGCCGACCCGCAGGTGCTGCGCGCGAGCGACCGCATCCTGCTTCCCGGCGTGGGCGCGTTCGGTGACGCGGCGGCCAAGCTGCGGGCGTCGGGTCTGGCGCGGGTCGTGGTGGACGAGGCGAACGCCGGCAAGCCGATCCTCGGTATCTGCCTCGGGATGCAGATGCTGTTCGACCGCAGTCTGGAATACGGCGAGCACGCCGGTCTGGGACTCATCCCGGGCGAGATCCGTCCTATTGAGGAGGTCATCCCCGCGGACTATAAGATCCCACACATCGGTTGGAACGCGCTGAATTTCGGCGGCAAAAGCAGCCCACTGTTCCGCTACATTCACGAGGGTGACTTCGTGTACTTTGTCCATTCCTATCATGCGGCGAAGTGCGATGAGCACGTCATTGCCACGTCGGAATACGGCGAACCGCTGACAGCGGCGGTCGCGCGGGACAACGTGTTCGGCTGCCAGTTCCACCCCGAAAAGAGCGGTACGGTGGGGCTGAATATTCTCAAGGCGTTTTGCGAAGAAACGAGGTAACGGTATGCGGATCTTTCCGGCAATCGATTTATATGAAGGTAAGGCGGTACGCCTGTTCAAGGGCGACTACGCTCAAATGACGGTGTACAATGACAATCCCCTTGAAGTTGCGCGCGACTTTGTGGCGCAGGGTGCAACTCACCTCCATCTGGTGGATCTGGAGGGGGCGCGCATCGGCGAGACCCCGAATTTTGAGACCGTTCGGAGACTGAAGGCGGAGACCGGTCTGTTTTGCGAGGTCGGCGGCGGTGTTCGCAGCCACGAGGTCATCCGTCGGTATCGGGAGGCCGGTATCGACCGTATCATTTTGGGTACGGCAGCGGTGACTGAGTCGGGCTTTGTGGAGGAAGCGGTGCGTCAGCATGGTGAGCATATCGCTGTGGGCGTGGATATCAAGGACGGTATGGTGGCGGTCAAGGGTTGGACCGAGCGTTCGTCACTGGAGGCCTTTGCTTTTTGCGAAAAAATGCAAAATATCGGCGTAAAAACGCTGATTTGTACGGATATTTCGCGCGACGGCGCGATGCAGGGGACCAATCTGGAGCTGTACCGTGAGCTGTCACAGCGGTTCTCGCTGCAGATCGTGGCCTCCGGCGGCGTGTCCTCCGTTGAGGACGTCAAACGTCTCGCGGCGATGGACCTGTACGGCGCCATCGTCGGCAAGGCCTATTACACCGGGGCGTTGTCCCTGCGCGAAGCGATCGAGGTGGCGCAATGATAACAAAACGCATCATCCCCTGCCTGGACGTTAAGGACGGGCGGGTGGTCAAGGGTGTCAATTTCCAAGGCCTCAGCGACGTGTCGTCGCCGGTGGAGCTGGCACGGTATTACAGTGAAAACGGTGCCGACGAGCTGGTGTTTTACGACATCACCGCTTCGGCTGAGGGACGGCGGCTGTTTACCGACATTTTGTGTGAGGCGGCAAGCACCGTCTTTATTCCGCTGACCGTCGGTGGCGGCATCAACACGCTGGACGATTTCGACCGCGTGCTAAAATGCGGTGCGGACAAGGTCAGTGTGAATTCCGGCGCGATCCGCGACCCCTCGCTGGTGCGCGAGGCAGCCAAGCGCTACGGCGACCAGTGCGTGGTGCTGTCGGTGGACGTCAAGCGTGTGGATGGCGAATTTCGCGTGTTTGCGCGCGGCGGTCGGGACGACACCGGCATGGAAGCCATTAGCTGGATCCGCCGCTGTGTGGCGGACGGCGCAGGCGAGGTCGTGGTCAATTCCATTGACACCGACGGCGTGCGCGGCGGCTTTGACTGCGAGATGCTGGCGGCGGTGTGTGACGCGGTATCGGTGCCGGTCATCGCTTCGGGCGGTGCCGGCTGCGCACAGGATTTTGTGACGCTGTTCCGCGAGCTGCCGCGGGCGGATGCCGGTTTGGCAGCCTCTATTTTCCACTTTGGCGAGGTACGCATCCGCGATCTGAAGCAGCTGCTGGCGGCTGCGGATATTCCGGTACGTTTGGAAGGAGAATACAACCATGATTGATATCGAAAGCTTGAAATTTGATGAGCAGGGTCTGATCCCCGCGATCGTACAAGACGCGGTGACCAAGCAGGTGCTGACGCTCGCGTATATGAACCGCGAGAGCCTGAAGATCTCGATGGAAAAGGGGCTGACCTGCTTCTGGAGCCGTTCGCGGCAGGAACTGTGGCTCAAGGGAGAGACGAGCGGCAACTATCAGCACATCGTCTCCATCACCGCGGATTGCGATAACGACGCACTGGTGGTCATGGTGGAGCCGGACGGTCCGGCGTGCCACACCGGTACGACCTCCTGCTTTACCAATCCGGCATGGGAGAGCGAGGAGCGCTCCGAGTTCTCACTGCAGGCGCTGATGACGCTGATCGAGGGTCGCAAGACTGAGAAAAAAGAAGGCTCTTACACCACCTATCTGTTTGAAAAGGGTCTGGACAAGATCCTGAAAAAGGTAGGCGAGGAGAGTACCGAGGTCATCATTGCCGGCAAGGCGGATGATAAGGCGGAGACTATCTACGAGATCTCGGATCTGACCTATCACCTGTTGGTACTGATGATCCAGATGGGCATCTCGTTGGAGGATATCCACCGCGAACTAGCATCGCGTCACGTTATCGACCACAAGATCAAGCAGGAGAAAATGACGAAATGATCGGTCAGGATTTTCACAATCATACCACGTTCTGCGACGGTCATGCCGATCCCGAAGTGATGGTAAAGACCGCGATCGAGCGCGGCATCGCGCGGTTGGGACTGCTGATCCATTCCTATACGTTTTTTGACGAGAGTTACTGTGTACAAGCGGGTATGGAGCAGACGTTTCAGCAGGTGATCGCGGCACTGAAGGAGAAGTATCGCGGACAGATCGAGCTGTACTGTGGCGTGGAGCAGGACTATTACTCGCAGGCCTCTACCGAGGGATTCGACTACGTCATCGGTTCGGTACACTACCTGCGCCATGGTGACGAGTATTCACCGATAGACGTCAGCCGCGAGCATACGGTGGCGATCGTGCGCGATGATTACGGCGGCGATTGGTACAGCTATGCGGAGGACTATTTCCGAACGGTTGCTGACGTTGCCGAAAAAACCAAGCCGGATATCATCGGCCATTTTGATCTGGCCGCCAAGTACAACGGCGAGGGTGATCTGTTCGACGAAAGCCACCCGCGCTACGTGGCGGCGTGGCAGGCGGCGGCGGATCGGCTGCTGACCTACGACGTGCCGTTTGAGATCAACCTCGGCGGTATCCTGCGGGCGGGACGACACGAGCCGTATCCCACGTTGGCGATGCAACGGTATCTGGCTTCGCGCGGCGCGCGGGTGCTGCTGTCGGGCGATTGTCACACAGCCGAGGCGCTCGGCGTTGGCTTTGAGGAGTGGGAACGAAAGGCGAAAGCCGTCGGTTTCCGTCCGGAGCAATGGGTGGAATTGCGGCGATAAATCCCAATATACATTCTACAAACAAGCAGGTTCCGTACCTGCTTGTTTTTTGTTGTAGAACTCTGTTGAATGTTTTTATCGCTGTCCTCTTTATTTTTTTAATATATTGTGATATAATAAACCGAATATGTATATATCGCGTTGGGAGGTGAAGGGATGGACCGGTTTGAACTGCATGCACCGTATGTGCCGACGGGTGATCAGCCGCAGGCGATCGCGCAACTGGTGGACAGCATCAACAGTGGCAAGCGGGAGCAAACGCTGCTCGGTGTGACCGGCTCCGGCAAGACCTTCACCATGGCCAACGTCATTGCGCAGGTCAACCGCCCGACGCTCGTTCTTGCTCACAACAAAACGCTGGCGGCGCAGTTGTGCTCCGAGTTCAAGGAGTTTTTTCCGAACAACGCGGTGGAGTATTTCGTTTCCTACTACGACTACTATCAGCCGGAGGCGTACGTGCCATCCACCGATACGTATATTGAAAAGGATTCCGCCATCAACGACGAGATCGACAAACTGCGGCATTCCGCGACCTCGGCGTTGTCGGAGCGGCGCGACGTTATCATCGTGGCGAGCGTGTCCTGCATTTACAGCTTGGGCAACCCCATTGATTACCGCAATATGATCATTTCGTTGCGCCCCGGTATGCGCAAGGAGCGCGACGAGCTGCTCGCGCGGTTGGTGGATCTGCAGTACGAGCGTAACGATATCAACTTCGTCCGCAACAAGTTCCGCGTCCGCGGCGACGTGGTGGAGATCTTTCCGGCGTACTCTAACGACACGGTCATCCGTGTGGAATTTTTCGGGGACGAGATCGACCGCATCAGCGAGGTCAATCCGCTCACCGGCGAATTGAAAGGTCTGCTGGGGCATATTGCTATCTATCCCGCATCACACTATATCGTGCCGCCGGACAAGCTGGAGGTTGCGATCGCTGAGATCGAGCAGGAACTGGAAGCGCGCGTGGAGGAGTTTAAGGCCGAGGGTAAGTTGTTGGAGGCACAGCGTATTCTGCAGCGCACGCGGTACGATATTGAGATGCTGCGCGAGATCGGCATCTGCAAGGGTATTGAAAACTATTCCCGCGTGCTGTCCGGTCGTGCACCGGGGTCAACGCCGTTTACGCTGCTTGACTATTTTCCGGAGGATTATCTGCTGTTCGTGGATGAGTCGCATGTCACGCTGCCGCAGGTGCGTGGTATGTTCGGCGGCGATTTTGCCCGCAAGAAGAACCTGGTGGATTACGGATTCCGTCTGCCCAGTGCGTTCGACAACCGTCCGCTGAATTTCGACGAGTTTTACGGCCGTGTTCCGCAGGCGGTATTCGTCAGCGCCACGCCGGGTGAGTTTGAGCGTGACCGCAGCGGCGCACCGGTGGAGCAGGTCATCCGACCCACCGGTCTGCCCGATCCTGAGGTCATGGTGCGTCCGGTCGAGGGACAGATCGACGATCTGATCGCGGAGATCCGGTTACGCGCCGAGCGCAGTGAGCGGGTACTGGTCACGACGCTGACCAAGAAAATGGCCGAGGATCTGACCGCGTATTTTGAAAACGTCGGTATTCGGGTGAGGTATATGCACCACGACATCGATACGATGGAGCGGATGGAGATCATCCGCGACCTGCGCCTCGGTGAGTTCGACGTGCTGATCGGTATCAACCTGCTGCGCGAGGGCCTGGATATTCCCGAGGTATCGCTGGTGGCGGTACTGGATGCGGACAAGGAGGGCTTCCTGCGTTCCGCCACGTCGCTGATCCAGACCATCGGCCGTGCGGCGCGTAACGCCGAGGGAAAGGTCATTCTGTACGCGGACGAAGTCACGCCGTCGATGGAACAGGCGCTCCGCGAGACCGAGCGCCGCCGTACCATTCAGCTGCGCTACAACGAGGAACACGGCATTGTGCCGAAGACCATTATCAAAGAGGTGCGCGATGTGCTGCAGATCACACCGTCTGCGGTGCGGGATGCCAAGAGCGGCAAGAAGCTGTCCAAGCTGGAGCGGCAGCAGCGCATCGAACAACTGACCAAGGAGATGAAGCACGCCGCCAAGCTGCTGGAATTCGAGCATGCCGCGTGGCTGCGTGATGAGATCGAAAAGCTCAGACAGGGCTGAACTGTGGGGAAAAACTATGTTGGAGAACCTGATCGTCAAAGGTGCCAAAGAACACAATCTGAAAAATATTGACGTAACTATCCCGCGTGACAAGCTGGTCGTGTTTACCGGTGTGTCCGGCTCGGGCAAATCGTCGCTCGCGTTTGATACCATCTACGCCGAGGGGCAGCGCCGGTATATGGAGAGTCTGTCGTCCTATGCGCGTATGTTTTTGGGGCAGATGGAGAAGCCGGAGGTCGAGTCGATCGACGGTCTGTCGCCCGCCATTTCCATTGACCAGAAGACCACGTCGCAAAACCCGCGTTCTACCGTAGGAACGGTGACGGAGATCTATGACTACCTGCGATTGCTGTATGCGCGCATCGGTATTCCGCATTGTCCGCAGTGCGGACGCGAGATCCGTCAGCAGACGGTGGACGAGATCGTTGACCGCCTGATGGCGCTGCCGGAGCGCACGCGTATCCAGCTCTTGGCGCCGGTGGTGCGTGGCCGCAAGGGCGAGTGCCAAAAGGAATTTGACGCCGCCCGCAAATCGGGCTACGTGCGCGTGCGCGTGGACGGCTCGCTGTACGATCTGTCCGAGACTATTAAGCTGGATAAAAACAAGAAGCACACCGTGGAGGTCGTGGTGGACCGCTTGGTGATCTCGCCGGATATCCGCGGCCGTCTGGCCGATTCCGTGGAAATGGCGACCGGTCTGTCCGACGGTCTGCTGACGGTGGATCTGCCGGACAGCGGGGAGGAGCTGACCTTCTCGCAGAATTACGCCTGTCCGGATCACGGCTTCAGTATGGAGGAGCTCACCCCGCGGATGTTCTCATTCAACAATCCGTTTGGCGCGTGTTCCAAGTGTACCGGTATCGGCATCTTTATGTCCATCGACCCCGATCTGGTGCTGGCCGATGAGAATCTATCCATCCGCGAGGGTGCGATCCGCGCCAGTGGATGGAACTATCTGGACGGCGGCACCATCGCGCAGATGTATTATGAGGGTCTGGCCGATCATTACGGCTTTTCATTGGATACGCCGTGGAAGGATCTGTCGCCGGAGGCGAAGGAGATCCTGCTGTACGGCAACAAGGGCGAAAAGATCCGCATGATCCGACGCATGGAGTACGGCTCGGGCGAGTATTTCACCGCTTTTGAGGGTGTTGTGAACAACCTGCAGCGCCGCCATCAGGAGACCAACAGCGAGTGGATGCGCAGCGAACTGGAAACGTATATGAGCAAGGTGCCGTGTCCTGATTGTCACGGCAAGCGTCTGAAGCCGGAAAGTCTGGCGGTGACGGTGGGCGGTGTCAATATCGCTGACCTGTGCGACCGCTCCGTGACCGAGATGCTGGAGTTTTTGCAGGAGTTGGATGCCAAGCTGACCGAGCGTGAGCATCAGATCGCCGACCGCGTGCTGAAGGAGATCCGCGAGCGGTTGGGCTTCCTCAACAGTGTGGGTCTGGAGTATCTGACGCTGTCGCGGGCGGCGGGAACGCTGTCCGGCGGTGAGAGTCAGCGTATCCGTCTGGCGACCCAGATCGGCTCGTCGCTGATGGGTGTGCTGTATATTCTGGACGAGCCGAGCATTGGTCTGCATCAGCGGGACAATCAAAAGCTGTTGGATACGCTGCGGCGGTTACGTGATCTCGGCAATACGCTTATCGTGGTAGAACACGACGAGGAGACGATGCTGGCGGCGGATTGGATCGTGGATATCGGTCCGGGCGCCGGCGTTCACGGCGGCGAGGTCATCTGCTCCGGTACGGTAGATGAGGTCTGCGCGTGTGAGCAGTCGCTCACCGGACAGTATCTCAGCGGCAAGCGGCGCATTCCGATCCCAGAGAAGCGCCGTCCCGGCAACGGCCACGAGCTGTGTGTGCGGGGCGCTGCCGCCAACAACCTGAAAAATATCGACGTATCGTTCCGTCTGGGGGCGTTCAACTGCGTGACCGGAGTATCCGGTTCGGGTAAATCGTCGCTGGTCAACGAGATCTTATACAAGCAACTGGCAAACAAGCTCAACCGCGCGCATTGCCGCGCCGGTGCGCATCGGCGCATTGAGGGCTTGGAGGCACTGGACAAGGTCATTGCCATTGACCAGTCGCCCATCGGCCGTACGCCGCGCTCCAACCCAGCGACCTATACCGGAGTGTTTAACGACATCCGTGAGTTGTTTGCGTCAACGGCGGATGCCAAGATGCGCGGTTACACCGCCAGTCGGTTTTCGTTCAACGTGCGCGGCGGACGCTGTGAGGCGTGTCAGGGTGACGGCATCCTGAAGATCGAAATGCACTTCCTGCCGGATATTTACGTGCCGTGTGAGGTGTGTAAGGGCCAGCGCTACAACCGCGAAACGTTGGAGGTACGCTACAAGGGCAAGAATATTTACGATATTCTGGAAATGACGGTGGAGGAAGCGCGCACGTTTTTTGACAGCATTCCCAAGATCGCGCGCCGCCTGCAAACGCTGTTGGATGTCGGCTTGGGGTATATCAAGCTGGGTCAGCCCGCCACGACGCTGTCGGGCGGCGAGGCGCAGCGCGTCAAGCTAGCTACTGAGTTGTCCAAGCGCTCCACCGGCCGCACGATCTATATTCTGGATGAGCCGACCACCGGCCTGCATACGGCCGACGTGGCACAACTGATCCGTGTGCTGCAGACGTTGGTGGACGGCGGAAACACCGTGGTCGTGATCGAGCATAACCTCGACGTGATCAAAAACGCCGACTATATTTTGGATCTCGGACCGGAGGGCGGCAACCGCGGCGGTACGCTGGTGGCGGCGGGTACGCCGGAGGAGATCGTTCAGGTGTCGGAATCGTATACCGGCCGGTATCTGAAGCCACTGTTGGAAAAATAAGAAACCATCATTCACAGAAAGGGGGAGAGACCGTATGACGTTCTCGGAGCAGATCTACCGTGTATCGTATTACGCCGGTGTGCAAACGGTGCGTTTGATGCATCGCATCGGGCGGTTTCTCACCCTGCTGTTTTTGCCGCTTCGGTTGCTGTTCTGGCGTATCGGGCGGTCGCTGCGCCGCAAGCGATCTCTGCGTATCCGCGAGGGACTTGCCGGTGTGCGGCGTCGCTTTGTGCTGGCCGGTCAGCGGGTCAAGGCGGCGTGGGAGCGGCATCCGCTGTTGGGCGTTTTGCAGGTGTTGTATCTGCCGATCCACGCGGTAAAGCACTATAAAGGTGCGGCGCAGCTGCTGCGCCACGCGGTGGCCGGTCTGGCGGCGCTGCTTGTGTTGGGCGGCACGCTGTATTATTGGAGCGATACCACCTTCGCGTTGGCGCTGTCGGATGACAGCGGTGAGGTTTGGGGCTACGTCGCCGACGAGCGCGTGCTGCAGGAAGGCATCGCTATGGCTAACGAGCGTCTTGACGGTGTGGAGGATGCGGTGGCGGTGTCCGTATCACCGAAGGTGTCGCTGCAGATCACACCGCAGATCAGCGTCTGGAACAAGGCCGAGGTGTGCGATTATCTGTTGAAGCAGACGGAGGTCCCGACCGAGACGGCCTGCGGCCTGTACATAGACGGGATCTTCCATGGCGCGGTGGGCAGCCGCCGTATCGGACAGCGGATCTTAGATGAGATCCTGGAGGAGAGCCGCGAGGGCAACGACGAGGTGGAAGCCTCGTTTGTGGAAACGGTAGAGCTGGTCGAGGGTGTGTATCCCAAGGATCAGATCGTGACCGAAAAGGCGCTCAAAGAGATGTTGGCTGCGGCGGACGAGGACAAGACCTATACCGTGCAAGAAAAGGATACGTGGGTATCCGTGGCGAAAAAGAACGACACGACCGTATCTGAGCTGAAGATGCTGAATCCCACGGTGGAGAAACTGATGAGCGGTCAGGTGCTGACCGTCAAGAAGGTTGGTTCTCATCTGCGTGTGCAGGTGTCGGGTGTGGTGCAATATGAGGTGGAGATCCCCTATACCACGCTCAGCATTCCGGATGCGACGATGTACGAGGGTACCGAAAAGGTACGTATTCAGGGACAGCCCGGTGTCAATCGGATCACCGCGACGGTGACATACCTGAACGGCGCGGAGCAGTTCAGTGTTATCACGGCGTCAGAAACGGTGGAGGAACCGATCACTGAGGTCATCAGCTACGGCACCAAGAAAAAATCCAGCACGTCGTACAACGGTGGCCCGTATGCGACCGGTAAATTTATCTGGCCGACCGAGACACGGTTTGTGTCACAGCATTACGGCAATGCGGGACACCGCGGTCTGGATATCTGGCGAGACAATATGACCGGTGAGGAGATCATGGCAGCCGACGGCGGTGTGGTCGTCAAGGCCGGTGAATATCCCGGTTACAGTACCTACGGCAAGTTTGTTATCATCGATCACGGCAACGGCTACCGTACGGTGTATGCGCACTGCAGCGAGGTCCTCGTGCAGGAAAACGAGATCGTGGAGCAGGGCGAGGTGATCGGGTTGGTCGGTAACACCGGTCGCAGCACCGCGCCGCATCTGCACTTTGAGGTGCTGATCAACGGCAGAACAGTTAACCCGATGCAGTATTTCAAATGAGGTGAACGGAATGCGGGAACTACACCGCGGCCGGCGGTATCGGCATTTCAAGGGAAACACCTATGAGTTGATCGACATCGCCCGCCACAGCGAAACGCTGGAGCAGATGGTAGTATACCGTGCCTTGTACGGCGACGGGGAGGTGTGGGTGCGCCCGCTTGCCGAGTTTCTCGATACCGTCACGCGTGACGGCAAAACACAGTACCGTTTTGAGGAGATCCCCGACTGAATCGGCGGGGATGTGCCCGACAGTTATACAGTTCTAAAAGATGGGAAGTAGTAAGAACCATGGCAAAGAAAGAAAAGTTACGGAATATCGCCATCATCGCCCACGTTGATCACGGCAAGACGACGCTGGTGGATCAGCTGCTGCGACAAAGCGGTATTTTCCGCGTGAATGAGCAGGTGTCGGAGCGCGTAATGGACTCCAACGATCTGGAGCGTGAGCGCGGCATCACCATCCTGTCTAAAAACACGGCGGTGATGTATCACGACACCAAGATCAACATTGTGGATACCCCCGGTCACGCCGATTTCGGTGGCGAGGTGGAGCGCATCCTGATGATGGTGGATGGCGTACTGCTGCTGGTGGATGCGTTTGAAGGCTGTATGCCGCAGACGCGTTTTGTGCTGAAAAAGGCGCTGGGTCTCGGCAAGCGCCCGGTGGTGGTCATCAATAAGATCGACCGCGACGGTGCGCGTCCGGCCGAGGTCATTGACGAGCTGTTGGATCTGTTTATCGAGTTGGGTGCGGACGAGGATCAGCTGGAGTTCCCGGTCATCTATGCCTCCGGCCGCGACGGCTATGCGTCCACCGATCCCGACGTGCGCGAGGGTACGATGCAGCCGCTGTTTGAGGCGATCTTGCAGCACGTGCCGGCACCCGAGGGAGACAGCGATGCGCCGCTGCAGATCCTGTTTTCTAATATCGATTACGACGAATACGTCGGCCGTGTCGGCGTGGGCCGTGTGGAGCGCGGTACGGTGCGCAACGGTCAGGCCGTGACGCTGTGCCGTGCGGACGGCAGCACGCAAAACTGCCGCATCGCCAAGCTGTTCCAATTTGAGGGTCTCCACCGTGTGGAGTATGAGACGGCCTCGGTGGGCGATCTGATCGCCGTGACCGGCCTGACCGATCTGAACATCGGCGAAACGGCGTGTGATCCGCAGTGTGTGGAGCCACTGCCGTTCGTGCGCATCGACGAGCCGACCATTTCGATGCTGTTTATGGTCAACAACAGCCCCTTTGCCGGTAAGGAAGGTAAGTACGTCACTTCGCGCAACCTGCGCGACCGCCTGTTCAAAGAGGTGGAGACCAACGTCAGTATGCGGGTCAAGGAGACCGACAACACCGACGCCTTTGAGGTATCGGGTCGCGGTGAGCTTCATTTGTCGATCCTGATTGAGACGATGCGGCGGCAGGGCTACGAATTTGCCGTCAGCCGTCCGCAGGTCATCTATAAGCAGGACGAGAGCGGCAATCGGCTGGAGCCGATGGAACTGCTGATGATCGAGGTGCCGGAAAACTACGTCGGCGCGGTCATGGAAAAACTGGGCTCGCGCAAGGCGGAGATCGTGAATATGGGTACGCGCGAGACCGGCGCGAGCCATCTGGAATTCCGCATTCCGTCCCGCGGACTGATGGGCTACCGTCAGCAGTTCCTGACCGATACCAACGGCAACGGCATTATGAACAGCGTGTTTGACGGCTATGAGCCGTACAAGGGCGATATCCCGCAGCGCGTGCAGGGATCGCTGGTGGTGTTTGAAACCGGCGAGACCAGCAGCTACGGTCTGTTTAACGCGCAGGATCGCGGCGCTTTGTTCGTGGGTCCCGCCGTGCCGGTATATGAGGGTATGATCGTGGGTCAGTCCCCGAAAAACGAGGATATCGTGGTCAACGTGTGCAAAAAGAAACACGTCACGAATATGCGTGCCGCCGGCTCGGATGAGGCACTGCGGCTGACACCGCCTACGGTGTTGTCGCTGGAGCAGTCGTTGGAATTTATCAATGACGACGAGCTGGTCGAGGTCACGCCGCTGAGCATTCGTTTGCGTAAGCGCATTCTCTCGCGCGAGCTGCGTATGAAGGAAGCAGCCAAGAAAAAGGCGTGATACGTCGCGTCATTCGACCACTGTGGATCGTGGGGGTCACGTGGGCGCTTGTTTGTCTGATCGGCGCGTGGTTGCCGGTAAACGCCTTGTATGCCGCAGCCGGTATCAGTGCGATCGTTACCGTGACGGTGCTGTGTGTCCCCACACTGCGCCGATGGCGGGGCTTGCTATTGTCGGTCCTGACAGTGTTGCCGGCGATCGGTGTTTTGCTGTATTGTGAAGTCACCTATTATCAATCGGTAGCGGACAAGGTGGGCGAACAGGTCTCGCTGTGCGTCGAGGTACAGGACAACGCCGAGTTTAGGGAATTGAAGGTGCTGTCCGGTGATCTTCCCGCAGGAACACGGCTACGGCTGTGGTCGGAACCGCTGGATGCGGCGCTGGATCCTTACGATATCGTGACGGCTACGTTTGAGCTGCATCCCATTGAAGCCGCCGACGGTCTGGCGTTGCGCCAGCAAAAGGCGAGCGGCGTCAGCTTTGCGGTGATGTCCACCGACTTTTCCGCCGCCGGTTGGATCGTCAAGGACGGCGAGCCGCCGACCATCGCTGTGATCTCCGCTTGGCGCGAGGAACTGGTCATTGGTATACAGCGCTATCTTTCCGGCGACGTGGGCGCGGTCGTTACCGGGATCTGTCTCGGCGCGGACGATGCGTTGAGCCGCAACGCGGTCTCCGATTTTCGGACGTGTGGCGTCTCTCATCTGTTTGCGGTTTCCGGCTTGCATTTATCCATACTGACGCAGGCTCTTCTCTGGCTGCTTAAGCGGTTGCGCGTTTCGCGTCGCCTACGCGGTGTGATCTGCTCGGCGGCGATCGTGCTTTTCTCCCTGTTAGTGGGTTCGGCGCCGTCCGTCGTGCGAGCTGCCGTGCTGTGCCTTGTTGTGGTCGTAGGTGATTGCCTACGGCGGCAAGCCGATGCGCGGAATTCGATGGGATTGGCACTGCTTTTGCTGTTAGCGGTCGATCCGTTCGCCGTGTACGATGCCGGCTTGCTGCTGTCGTTCTTGGCGACGTTCGGGTTGCTGTTTCTCTCCCCGACGATCCAACGCGGATTGCTTTCGCTGCCGATCCCCGAAAAGCTGAAATCGGTCGCCTCCTATCTTGCCGGCACTGTGGCGGTGACCTTGTCTGCTACACTGGCAACTTTGCCGGTCTGTGTTTTGTATTTTGGATACCTCTCAACGGTGAGCGTTCTGGCTAACTTGGTGATGACGATTCCGTCATCCGCGTTGCTCATTACCGGTTGGCTTGCGATTCTTGCGTTGCCGCTTGGGTTTTCGTGGGTGTATCGGCCGCTGTTGTGGTTGGCCGGATACTGCGCCCGATTTTTGTTGTGGGTGGCCGCACCTATTGCGCGGTTCCCCTTTTCGACCGTCGGCGTTACGGACACCTATTTGGTGATCGGTGTGTTGGGCGGTATGGCACTTGTCGGTGTTGGATGGCTGCTGCTCCGCCGTCGCGGCTTGTGGTTGGCCTCGGTGTTGTGTGTTCTCAGCCTGTGCATCGGTGTGACCTTCCACCAATATCGTATGTGGGACGTCGTTCGGTTTTATACCATTCCGAACGAAGCCGATCTCGCGGTCTGTGTTATGTATCGTCACCAAACGGTGCTGGTCATCGCCCCGACCGAAGCCAATACCGCGTATGCGGTACGCTCGGCGCTTCAGGCGGCAGGTGTCACGTCGTTGGATGCCGTGTTTTTGCCGGCAGGCGAGTGGGGTGGTGTGCCGTATTTAACGCGACTCCTGAACGAGTATCTGACCGAGGCAGTCATCTATCGGGAGTCCGACGCGCCGGTAATGCTAACGAAAAACAGCGAAGCAGTGTGGGGAAGCAATCGATTACATCTGCGATTCGGCGGTACTGACGCGGTGTTTGATTTCGGTGCGCTGTCCGAGGAGAAACCGCCCGCCGATGCTAATCTGGTGTTTTGTAACGGAGCGGTGACGGACACCACCGAGGGATCGTTGGTCGTGGTGCAGAACGCCACCGCCGACCGCTATTCCGAAAACTGCTTGACAGATACGAACCAATTACTCCCGTGGCTGTGGGTCAACAGCGATGGGGAGATATTGATAAAATGAACGAACAAGGAGAGGGTCACATGCCGTTATCGGAACAGGAACTGAAGCTCCATCTGAAAGAAGGTGTCCCCGCACGGGTCTATCTGCTGTACGGTGAGGAAAGCTACCTGACGGTACATTATACTGAGCAGGTGATCCGTTTGGCGGGCGTGCGTCCCAACGACAGCCTGGCCGAATTCAATATGCACCGCTTCGATGGGCAGGAGTGTTCGTTCGATGCCATCGAGGAGGCGGCCGAGGCGTTGCCGTTGATGGCGGACCGCAAATGTGTGGCGGTCTGCAACTGCGACGTCACCGCGGCGGCGGTGTTTGACCGTGCAATGGCACTGGTATCGGATCCTCCGGAGGAGACGGTACTCATTTTCTGGATGACCACTCTGCTGTCCGAGGGCAAACCCAATGCCAAATGGCGTCAGTTTATCGACGCGGTGGATAAAGCCGGCGTGTGCGTGTGCTTCCCGCGTAAGAGTACCGAGGAGATCGTGCGGATGCTGTGCGCCGGTGCCAACCGCCGTCACTGTACGCTGCGGCCGGAGGTTGCCCGCGAGCTGGTCGAGCAGTGCGGCAACGACCTCAATCTGCTGCTCAACGAACTGGATAAGTTGTGCGCGGTAGCGGGACACAGTGAGATCACCTCGGCGATCGTGGGTGAGGTGGCAACCAAAAACCTCAACGCACAGGTATTTGAATTGTCCAATGCCATTCTCAAGCACCACTACCAAAATGCCTACGCCATTCTGCACAAGCTGTTTGCCAGCAAGCTGGAGCCGCTCGTGATTCTGGCGGCACTTTCCGGCTCATATACCGACCTGTACCGTGCCAAGCTGGCGGCAAATGCGGGTCAGCGTGCGGAAACGCTGGTGGAGGAATTTGATTATAAGAGTCGGTCGTTCCGGCTGAAATATGCGGCGCGCGATTGCAGCCGTCTTTCGTTGGAGTCGCTGCGCGAGAGTCTGGATATTCTGGCGCAGGCCGATCGACGCCTGAAGTCATATTCGACCGACAAGCGTACCATCCTGGAGGAGACGGCAGCTAAGTTGATCGTCACGGCGAAACTGGGAAAAACGCAATGACGGTCAAGGTAAGGGAAGCCATCGTTGTCGAAGGGAAATACGACGTCATCCGTCTGCATTCGGTGGTGGATGCCACCGTGGTCGAGACGGAGGGGTTCGGTATTTTTCGGCAACCGGAGAGGATGGAACTGCTGCGTCGTCTGGCGGCGGCGCAAGGGCTGATCGTGCTGACCGACAGTGACGCCGCCGGCTTTGTGATCCGCGATCGGATCAGCGGCGCGCTTCCGCCCGAGCAGGTGCGGCACGCGTACGCGCCCGAGATCGTGGGCAAGGAGCGCCGCAAGACAGCCCCCTCCAAGGAGGGGTTGCTCGGCGTGGAGGGCATCGACGGTGAGCGCTTGCTACGCGCTCTGCTGCAGGCGGGTGCTACGGTCGATGATGTGCCTCCCACAGAGCGACCGATGCCTTTTTTGACGAAGGCACGGTTGTATGAGGACGGACTTTCCGGCGGTAGCAACAGTGCGGCATTGCGTGAAGCACTGCTGCGGGAACTGGGGCTGCCGCATCGACTATCCGCCAATCGCATGATGGAAGTGGTCAACGCATTGTTGACCGAAACGGAATATTGCGCGGTACTGGCGCATATTAAAGGGGAAGATGGAGAATGAATCGACCGATCATTTTGGCGTCGGCATCGCCGCGCCGTCGGGAGATCTGCGATCTGTTGGGTCTGACCTACACGGTCTGTCCGGCGCGCACCGAGCTGCCGGCTGACCCGACGCTGTCGCCGGAGCAGGCGATCCTGCGGGTGGCGCGCGGCAAGGCGGAGGAGGTAGCGGCGATGCACCCCGGCGAGATCGTGTTAGGAGCCGATACGGCGGTGGTCGTGGATGATCGCATCCTCGGCAAGCCGTGCGATGCTGAGGACGCCAAGGCGATGTTGCGGCTGTTGTCGGGACGTGCGCATCAGGTCATTACCGCGGTGTGGGTCTGCGGTGACGGATACAACGACGGGTTTGCCGACAGCGCCGAGGTCTCCTTTTTCGATATGACCGAGGAGCAGATCACGGTGTACGTGGCATCGAATGAACCGATGGATAAAGCGGGAGCCTACGCCATACAGGGGATCGGTGCGCGGCACATTCGCGGTATCAACGGTGATTTTTACACGGTGATGGGACTGCCCTGCGGGCGTCTGTACCGTTTTTTGGAGCGCAATTGATTTTTGCCTGCCGTTTCGACAGATTTCTACAGGAAAGGAAGTAGTGTTGTGACTGAAATGCGACACGCCAAGAAAGAGGTTCTCGAGCAGCCGATCGTGGATAGTGCGCCGAAAAAGCGGGGCGCTCCGAGATGGCACTTCATGTTGGCCTTGCCGATCGCTTTTTTATGGATGGAGCTGATGTTCCGCGTAGCGATCCATAAGGTCATCGGCAGTTTTTTCGGTGTTGGCTTGCTGTACACCTTTGGATTCACCGTGGCTGCGGCCGCGTTGGTGTACCTGCTTTGTACGCTGTTTTCACCCAAGGTGAATTTCTGGATCACGGTGGCGTTCCTGTCGCTGGCGGCGGCGGTGCTGACCTCCGAGATCATTTATGCCGGTATCTTCGGCGAGTTGTACGACATCGACAAGATGCTGATGGCCGGAGAGGCGATCGGCGATTTCGGCAAAGACACGATCCCGCGCTCGCTGTTTCAGAACCTGCTGTACATTGTGGGCGTTTGGTTGCCGATGATCGTTTACTGTATTTTCGGAAAGCTCCTTGCGCCGGCTCACCGCGCGCCCGCGAAGTTCAAGATCTTCTCGGTGCTGACCACGGTCGTGGTCCACGCGTTGATGGTGCTTATTATTCTTTGCACAGACGGCTATTCCGGTCCGCGGTACTGGTACATCAGCCAGTTTAATTCGACTGCCTCGGCGGAGCAGTTCGGTATGCTGACGACCTTCCGCTTGGATCTGCGGTATAAGGTGATCGACGGTGTGCTGCCTCCGGAGCAGTACGACGAGGGTAGCTCTAACGTGCCGGATCTTTCGGATAAACTGCAGGAGCCGGAGCAACCGGACGATCCGTCGGAGGAGCCGAAGGAAGAGCCGGTCATTCGTGTGCCGCAGGTGATCGATTCGCTGGATTTTGAGGCGCTGGCTGCCGCGGAGTCCAACAAGACGATCAAGCAGATGCACGAATACTTCGGTTCGGTCCAGCCGACGATGACCAACGAATACACCGGTATGTTTGAGGGTAAGAACCTCATCTTTATCGTGGCGGAGGGCTTCTCGCCCTACGCGGTCAGCGAGGAGCTGACACCGACGCTGTATCAGCTGTCGCATGAGGGTATCCAGTGTACCAATTATTACACACCGGGTTGGGGTGTTTCTACCTCGGACGGTGAGTATACCAGTTTACTCGGTCTTATTCCCGCGACCGGTGTGAAGAGCATGGCGTATTCCGCCGACCGGAACATGTATTTCTCGCTCGGTAATCAGCTCAAGGCGCAGGGCTATAACACCTACGCGTACCACAACCACACCTACACCTACTATGACCGCCACAAGTCGCATCCCAATCTGGGATATGACTACAAGGGCATCGGCAACGGGCTGGAGTTGGATTATTCCGATTACTATCCGGGTAAGAACACCAAGACCCGTTGGCCGAACTCCGACTACTTGATGGCGAAAGCGACCGTCGATGAATATATGTCCTCCGAAGAGCCGTTTCACACCTATTATCTGACGGTGAGCGGTCATATGCTGTACACCTTTATGGGCAACAGCATGGCCTCTTATCACAAGGCAAAGGTCGCAGACCTGCCGTACTCGGACGAGGTCAAGGCGTATCTTGCCTGCCAGATCGAATTGGATCTGATGGTCGAGGAGCTGATTCGCCAGTTGGAGGAACGCGGCATCGCGGAGGATACGGTCATCGTGCTGACGGCGGACCATTATCCCTACGGTCTGCAGCAGAACAATGCCCCCGACTATTACAGCGAGCTGGCCGGATACGATACCGGCTCAACGTTTGAAAAGTATCGTAACACGCTGATCATGTGGCACAAGGGTATGGAGAGTATCGTCATTGACGAGCCGACCTACAGTATTGACCTGTTGCCGACGCTGTGCAATTTGTTTGGCTTGGATTACGATTCCCGTCTGCTGATCGGTCGCGATTTTCTGTCCGACGCATCGGCGTTGGTGTGTTTCTCCAACCGCAGCTGGGTCACGGAGTACGGACGTTACGATGCGCCTACTAAGACCTTTACGCTGACAGCCGACATTGCGCTGACCGAGGAGGAAAAGAAGGCTTATGTTGATAGCGTCAATACGGTGGTGCGGCGAAAGTTTACCTATTCCGACCAGATACTGAAGCAGGACTATTACGACATCCTTTTCGGCGACTAACGAACATAAAAAGCCGCGGTAACGCATTGCGTTACCGCGGCTTTGTTGTTATTTTTTAAGGACCGTCAGGATCTCGCCCACGTATTGACGGTGGAAATCATTTGCTTTATAATGAGAGAGCAATGTTGGATCGATGAATTGCTCCGCTTTGAAATCGACGGTGTGCAGCTTGCGGCAGATCAGAACGAGCCGCGCCTGCTCAATGTAGGGTGTACCGTTTTCGGTAACCACCGAGAGTCCGGTGGCGGCAAATTTATCGCCGTCGCGCCCGGAATGCGAACCGCAGTACCGCAGCGCGGGACGGTATTCCTCCGGCAGGAACGACAGTGAATAGGTATCCGCCTGTTCCATAAACGTATAGGTGTGGCGCTGCGGACGCACAAAGGAAAACGCCACCGGCAGGTTCCACAGCACGCCGACACCACCCCAACTGGCGGTCATCGTGTTGCAGTGTTCGCCGTCACCGGCGGTGATGAGCATCCAGTCGTCGCCGATGAGCGAAAACGGGTTGTCGGTCAGCGCCTTGGGATCGATGCGGGAAAATGCGGTCATAGTGTGATGCTCCTTTACAGCAGTCTTTATTACAGTATAGCACAAAGCGCTGTTTTTGAAAACCTTTTTCAAAATTCAAAGACTGTTCAAACACCGCGCGAAAAATCTGGTAAACTGGAACGTGTAAGGTACAAGGAGGTACGGGATATGGATACGGTAAAGATCATGGTCGTAGACGACGACAGCAATATCGGCGAGCTGCTGCGTCTATATCTGGGCAAGGAAGGCTTTGAACCGGTGGTGGTCTCGGACGGCGAGCAAGCCGTAGAACGCTTCGACACCGAAAAGCCGGACCTCATCCTTCTGGATGTGATGATGCCCAAACTGGACGGTTGGCAGGTGTGCCGCAAGATCCGCAAAAAATCCCAGTGCCCGATCATTATGCTGACAGCCAAAGGTGAACTGTTCGACAAGGTGCTTGGTCTGGAGCTGGGTGCGGACGATTACATCGTCAAGCCGTTCGAGGCCAAGGAGGTCATCGCACGGGTGAAAGCGGTGCTGCGTCGGTCGGGGATCCGGCAGGGTGAAAAAGCCAAGGAGGTCGCCTACGACGGCTTGTATATCAATATGGAAAACTACGAGCTACGCGTCGGAGGCAAGCAGATCGACACGCCGCCCAAGGAGATGGAGCTCATTTATCACCTTGCCAGCAATCCTAATCGGGTGTACACCCGCGATCAACTGCTGGACGAGGTATGGGGTTTTGAATACTACGGTGACAGCCGCACGGTGGACGTGCATGTCAAGCGCTTGAGAGAAAAGCTGGAGGGTGTTTCCGAACAGTGGACGCTCAAGACCGTATGGGGTGTGGGGTATAAATTTGAAGTCAAACAAGACACTCTTTAAGAGTATTTTTTCAAAATATTTCACAGCTACCGCGGTGCTGATCTCTTTGGCGCTTGTGCTGACCGCGGTGGTGCAGGTCGTGTTTGCCCGTCGGTATTGGATCGAGGAAAAGCACGTCATATTGGAAAATCAGGCGCACAACATCTCTGCGTTTATCGGTGAAAACGCCGAGGAAGTGCGTCCGGGCGAATACCGCGTTCCGGAGGCGCTCTCTCCCGCGTTGGTCCATCTTGCCGGCGCCGTGGAGGGAAACGTTCTGGTCACGGACAACGACTTTCGCATCGTGTTCTGCTCTCACGAAGCCTGCTCGCACCGTGGAAAGGTGTTGGCGGGTGTGGTGCAAAGCGGCTTGGAGAAGGGAAACTTTTTCGAGGTCAGCCGCTTGGGTGGTCTGTATGAGGACGGACAGTATACAGTCGGTGTGTCGCTGAAAACGGCGGAGGGCGGGCAGCTCGGTTATGTGCTGGTCTCCTCCTCGGCCGCTGCGCTCGGTGAGTACGTGCAGGACAACCTGCGCACGTATTTGCTGTCCGGTGTGGCGGTGCTCATGTTGGCTTTTATCGTACTGTATGTCATCACCTATCGATTGGTGCGCCCGTTGCGTCAGATGGCCGCGATCACCCGCCGCTTCAGTCAGGGTGACTTTTCCGGCCGCGTCAAGGTGCGCGGCGCGGACGAGGTGGCGGAATTGGCCAATGCGCTCAATGGTATGGCGGTGTCACTGTCCTCGGTGGAGGATATGCGCCGCAGCTTCGTTGCCAACGTGTCGCACGAATTAAAAACGCCGATGACCACCATTTCCGGATTTATCGATGGCATTCTGGACGGCACGATCCCGCCGGAAAAGCGCACCGACTACCTGCGCATCGTGTCGGAGGAGACCAAGCGGCTTGCGCGTCTGGTCACGGCGATGCTTAACCTGTCCCGCATCGACAGCGGACAGCTGCGCATCAATCCCACGACCTTTGATCTGACCGCCGCCGCCTGCGCCACGCTGCTGTCCTTTGAACAGCGCATTGAGAAGAAAGATCTCTCCATCGAGGGATTGGATGAGTGTGAACCGCAGATGGTCTACGGCGATTACGATCTGCTACAGCAGGTCGTGTATAATTTGCTGGATAATGCCGTAAAATTCACAGAGGAGGGTGGCACGATCACCCTTCGTTTAACCGGCGAGGAAGGACGTACCGTCTGCATAGTGCGCAACACCGGTGCCGGCATACCGTCGGCCGAAATGCCACATATTTTTGAGCGGTTCTACAAGAGCGACCGTTCCCGCAGCTTGGACAAGAGCGGCACCGGCTTGGGGCTGTATATCGTCAAGACCGTCATCAATCTGCACGGCGGCGAGATCACGGTGCGCTCGGTGGAAGGGGAGTATTGTGAATTTTCCTTCTGGCTTCCCGACGGTAGTCATTTACAAAAAAGTAAGAAGTGTTCAACAAACTGACACAAAACGCAGGTATAATAAGATCACGATCAGGAAAGGTGTGACCGTGAATGGACGATTGGAATCGTTATCCGATAGATCGGGAGGAGCCGCCCGCCGGCAATGAGCCTCCCGCCCAAGAACCGCCGAAGCAGGAGCCGCCGCGCTCCCCCTACGGTTGGAATCAGACACCGTATACGCCGCCCCCGCCGCCGAAAAAGAAAAGCAGCGGTGCGGTGGTCGCGGTCGTGATCGGTGTGGTATGCGTTTTAACGCTGGGTACACTGGCGGCGCTGATGGTGATGGTGGGGATGAACGGCGGAGGCACCACCCGCACCGGTAAGACCACGGCAACGAACGAAACGGCAGCCACGACCTCCGCGCGTCGCGATCCGGAGGACGTGCCGACGCTCACCATCCCAAACGAGAGTGAAACGTTGGAGGGCTTGACCACCCGTGACATCGTCAGCAACAATTTGGACAGCACCGTGCTGCTGACCATTTATACCACCACGTCCGGCGGTTCGTTTGGTCAGGGTGCCGGCGGTCAGGAGGTGCAGGCTGGCTTCGCCAGTGGGTTTGTGCTGTCGGAGGATGGCTACATTGCCACCAACTGGCATTGTGTGGTGGATGAAAGCACCAATCAGCCGTTTGCCCGCGTGGACGTGACGACGTATGACGGTACCGTGTATGAGGATGCCGAGCTCATCGGCGCTGATTCCTCCACCGACTTGGCTGTTATCAAGGTCAAAGCCACCGACCTTAAAGCCGCACAGCTCGGCAATTCGGATACTCTCCAGTTGGGTGACCGTGTCGTAGCGCTCGGCAACGCCGGCGGTCTGGGCTTTTCGGCCACCGAGGGCATTTTGTCCGGTTTGGCGCGTGACGTGTACGAGGACACCGGCTACGCCATCAAATGTTTTCAGGTAGACGCGGCGATCAACCCCGGTAACTCCGGCGGTCCGCTGTTTAACGCCGCCGGTCAGGTCGTGGCGGTCAACTCCGCCAAGATCGTGGCGGAGGGCTACGAGGGTCTGGGCTTCTCCATTCCGATCAACGAAGCCGTCAAGATCTTTGACGAGTTGATGAAGAACGGATACGTGACCGGCCGCGTGGCGCTGGGTATTACCGGCCAGAGCTACGACGACGGCTATTACGCCGGCTTCCTCGTCTATACGGTGGAGGACGGCTCGCCGCTTGAGAACACCGACGTGCGTCAGGGCGACCTCATTACCGCGGTCAACGACAAAGAGGTAACGGATTACGCCACGCTGCGTTCCGCGTTGGCTCAGCACAAGGTCGGGGATACTGTCACCCTCACGCTGCTGCGTTCAGCCAACCGGCGCGTTGAGAGCTTCGAGGTGCAGGTCGTGCTTACCGAATCCAAAGGATGATCCTTCAAAACCGCCCGTCGGGCGGTTTTGATTTTATAAAAAGATCGAACTTGACAGCGGCGGTTTCATTCGCTATAATAGGTCTGTTAGATTGCTCTTAATGAGCGACAAGAACGGGGGACAAGTGTTATGACAAAGCAAACCGTTATCACCGACGAGGGTTTGAAACGTCTGGAAAACGAGCTGGACGAATTAAAAACCGTAAAACGTAAAGAAGTTGCGGAAAAGATCAAGGTTGCCCTGTCATTTGGCGACCTTTCGGAAAACAGCGAATACGATGAAGCGAAAAACGAGCAGGCGATCATCGAGGGCCGTATCGCGGAGATCGAAAATCAACTGAAGAACGTCCGCGTGCTGGACGCGACCGAGATCGGCACCGAAAACGTGCACATCGGCTCCACCGTTACCGTGCGTGAAAAGGGCAAGAAAAAGTCGGCGACCTACCAGATCGTCGGTTCGACCGAAGCGGATCCGCTGGGTGGCCGCATTTCGGACGAATCGCCCATCGGCAAAGCGCTGATCGGCCATCGCAAGGGCGAAGAGATCGAGGTCGAAACTCCCGGCGGCACGCTGCGGCTGGTCATCGAAGAGATCTCCAAGTAAGTCAAACGATCTTCGGGTGAGGCGACCGCGCGTTGCCCACCCGATTTTTTTGAGAGTGAGGGACAATTCAATGAGTGAAAACCGTACTCCCGACGCTGCGGCGCCGGAAATGACCGAACAGCAGCTGTCTGAGCTGCTGCAGATCCGTCGTGACAAGCTGACGGCGCTGTGCGAAGCGGGTCAGGATCCGTATCAGATCACGAAATACGACGTTACCGCCTACACGCGCGACATCCGCGAGGCGTACGAAAAGGCCGAAGCGGCCTACATTGCGGAGCACGGCGCACCGGAAGAGAGTCAGAGCATCGAGTTGCCCGAGCCGATCGAGGTGTCGGTCGCCGGCCGTATGATGAGCCGCCGCATTATGGGTAAGGCCAGCTTCCTTGATCTGCACGACAGCACCGGTCACATTCAGGTCTACGTTAGCCGCGGCGACGTGGGCGAGGACGTGTACGCCGGCTTCAAGAAGTGGGATATCGGCGACATTATGGGTCTGACCGGCTTTGTGTTCCGCACCCGTATGGGCGAGATCTCGATCCACGCCACCTCGCTGACGCTGCTGAGCAAATCGCTGCTGCCGCTGCCGGAGAAGTATCACGGCCTGCGTGATACCGACACCCGCTACCGTCAGCGTTACCTGGACCTGATCGTCAATCCCGAGGTCAAGGACACCTTTATCAAGCGCTCCAACATCCTGCGTGAGATCCGCGCCTATCTGGACGGCAAAGGTTTCCTGGAGGTGGATACCCCTATTCTGGTGCCGATGGAGATCGGTGCTGCGGCACGTCCGTTTGCCACGCATCACAACGCGTTGGATCTGGATATGTACCTGCGCATTGAGACCGAGCTGTACCTCAAGCGCCTGATCGTCGGCGGTATGCACCGCGTGTACGAGGTCGGCCGTATCTTCCGTAACGAGGGTATGGATACCAAGCATAACCCCGAATTTACCACCATCGAGCTGTACCAGGCGTTCACCGACTACTACGGTATGATGGATCTGGTCGAGGAGCTGTACACCCTGTTGGCGGAGCGCATCTGCGGCGGCCGCGTCATCACCTATCAGGGCATCGAGATCGATATGGGCCACTGGGAGCGTCTCACGATGGCTGAGGCGGTCAAGAAGTACGCCGGTGTGGATTACTACGACTGGGAGACCGACGAGCAGGCCCGCGCCTGTGCGAAGGAAAAGCACGTCGAAGTGCCGAAGGATGCCACCAAGGGTACCGTGCTGATCGAGTTCTTTGACGCGTACGTGGAAGAGAAGCTGATCCAGCCGACCTTCATTTACGATTATCCGGTGGAAAATAGCCCGCTTGCCAAGCGTAAGCCGGAGGATCCGCGTTTTACCGAGCGGTTCGAGTATTTCATCAACGCCACCGAGTTCGGCAACGCGTTTAGCGAGCTGAACGATCCTATCGATCAGCGCGAGCGCTTCGAACGTCAGGTCGCCGCCAAGCGTGCGGAGGATCCCAACACCCGCGCCGAGGTGGACTACGACTATGTCACCGCACTGGAATACGGTATGCCGCCCACGGGCGGTCTGGGCTTCGGCATCGACCGTCTGGTCATGCTGCTCACCGACTCTGCCTCCATTCGCGACGTCCTGCTGTTCCCTACAATGAAGCCGTTGGATTGATTTGAAACTCGAAAAAGCCTGCTTTTAAGCGGGTTTTTGAAGTCTCAAGACCGCCAAAATCGTAAGCCATTTACACTTGAAACCGAGTGTAAATGGCTTAATTTTTTGGAGTATTATTACAAGAATATACTAACGAAAAACACTCTGCTGTTACGGCAGAGTGTTTTTGCTTACTTACGGGTTGGTTTTACATTGGAATCAGGAGTAATATTGCCATCAATAGTACCGTTGGTATCTTCAAACGCTTTAATATTCTCTCTTATTAAAACGAGCACCTGACTATTTACGCTTCTTCCCTCATAATCAGCGATATATGCAATCTTATTCAACATTTCTTCCTCAATTCTAATAGATACACTCTTGATAGCCATAAATTCACCTCATAATAAATATATTGTATATTTATTTTAGATGCATTATGTGTTACAATGCTATAAATAGATATATGGTATATCCGTAATATTTTGGAGTGAAGATTATGAGATTAAACACCTGTTGTTTCTTCGGTCATAGAGAGATAAACGAAACCGAGGAGCTGAAATCAAAACTAATTGAAATAATTGAGAAACTGATCGTGGACGAAAATGTTGACACCTTCCTTTTTGGGAGCAAGAGCAGATTTGACAGTCTGTGCCTTGAACTCGTGACCGAAATAAAAGAAAAATACCCGCACATAAAACGAGTCTATGTACGGGCAGAATATCCGGATATAAACGAGCAATATACAAACTACTTGTTGGAAAGCTACGACGATACATACTATCCTGAACATATTATTGGCTCGGGCCGAGCCGCCTATGTAGAACGCAATTACGAAATGGTAGATAATAGCCGTTTCTGTATCGTCTACTACGACGAATCTAATGCTCCCACCGCCCGAAAAAGCGGAACCAAAATTGCTCTCGCTTATGCCACGAAATTGCAAAGGGAGATCCTCCTGTTTCCAACCCGGACTCCCGAACGGATATGATCGGCGAGCGGTTCGGTGATATCGCCGGCAATCGTGGAAAACGGTATTTTTTGTCGTCTCAAATCGTTTGACTTTGCCACGGATTTCCTATATACTACACTTGTATGTGCGTTTGCACGGGAAAGGTCGGTGTAGGGTTGAATCCGAAGCTGAGAGAAAAAACATTAGAATCGCTTTCCGCAGTTCTCCCTATTACCGGCATTATGATGCTCATCACTGTGTTTTTAGTCCCGATGGATCTCGGCATCGCGGTGATGTTTCTGGTAGGTGCGATCATGCTGATCATCGGCATGGGCTTCTTCCAGTTGGGTGCCGAAATGGCGATGACGCCGATCGGCGAGGGTATCGGTGTACAGATATCCAAAACCAAAAAAGTGTTGCTGGTGGTGCTGATCGGCTTCGTTATGGGTGCGATCATCACCATTTCCGAGCCGGACCTGCAGGTGTTGGCGGAGCAGGTGCCGTCGGTGCCGAACCTTGCCTTGATCCTGACGGTCGCGGTCGGTGTCGGCGTGTTTCTGGCGGTAGCGATTATCCGTATTAAACACCAGATCGACCTGTCTAAATTACTGATCGTGCTGTACGCCGTGCTGATCCCGGCCTCGTTCTTTGTTCCCAAGGAATTTCTCGCCGTCGCGTTTGACTCCGGCGGCGTTACCACCGGCCCGATGACCGTGCCGTTCATTATGGCGCTGGGCGTCGGTATTGCATCGGTGCGCAGCGACAAAAACTCTGCGAGCGACAGCTTTGGTCTGGTCGCGCTGTCCAGTGTCGGCCCGATCCTCGCGGTCATGCTGCTCGGCTGTTTTTTTAAGCCGACCGAGGCAGTGTATTCTCTGGATAGCGTGGCATCCGTCTCGACCACGCAGGACGTGGTGCGGGTGTTTGCCGTGGGTCTGCCGCATTATGCGGAGGAAGTTCTGATATCGCTGCTGCCGATCGTAGGGGTGTTTGTGATCTTCCAGCTGCTCACACACCGTTACCCCAAGCGCCAGATCAAGCGTATCATCGTGGGTGTCGTGTATACCTACGTCGGCTTGGTACTGTTCCTGTGCGGCGTGAACATCGGTTTTGCTCCGGTGGGCGCGTTCCTCGGCAGAGAACTGGGTGCGTTGCCGTTTAACTGGGTACTGGTTCCCCTCGGTATGCTCATCGGTTACTACATCGTCAAGGCCGAGCCGGCCATTCAGGTGTTGAACCATCAGGTGGAGACCGTTACCGACGGTGCCATTTCCGTAAAAGCAATGAACCGCTGCATGTCCATCGGTGTGGCCATCAGTGTGGGCTTGGCGATGCTCCGTGTGATCACTGCAATTCCGATCCAGTGGATCATCATTCCCGGCTACGTTATCGCGTTGGTACTCTCGCGGTTTGTGCCGAAGATCTTTGTGGGTATCGCCTTTGACTCCGGCGGCGTGGCCAGCGGTCCGATGACCTCGACCTTCCTGCTGCCGCTGAGCATCGGCACGTGTCAGGCGGTTGGCGGCGACCTAATGACCGATGCGTTCGGTGTGGTCGCTCTGGTAGCGTTGACACCGCTGATCGCCATTCAGATCATGGGTCTTGTCTACCGTGTCAAGACCGCCAAGCTGCAGAAGAGCGTACAGCCGCCGGTCGAGCTTATGGGCGATATCGACGACATCATCGATCTCGAGGAGGGGATGAACGATGGCGAATAACGACAAGACGCGGTCGTTTCAGCTGTTGGTGCTGATCACCACGCCGAAGCTCGCGGACAAAGCAGCCGAGCTGTTCCGCAAGGGCGCGCTTCCCATCCAGTACCGGTTGAACGCCGAGGGTACGGCCTCCAGTGAGATCATGGATATGCTGGGTCTCGGCAGCGTGGATAAATGCATTCTGGTCAGCACCATTCCGCAGCATTTCGGTGAAAAGATGCTGGGCATGCTTCACGCAAAGCTGCGGCTTAACACCGTAAACAGCGGTGTTGCATTCACCATTCCGCTCACCGGGGCCAGTAACCTGATCCTGCGGCTCACGCAGTCTATCGAGGAAGCGGCGTTCGACAGCAAAGGAAAGGACGAGATCACGATGACAGAAACAAAGCATACGTTAGTCACGGCGGTCGTCAACCGCGGCTTCAGTGAGGACGTTATGAACGCGGCTCGCACGGCGGGTGCGCGCGGCGGCACCGTGATGCACAGTCGCTGCATCGGTAACGAGGAGGCGACCGGCCTTTGGGGTCTGAGTGTACAGGAGGAAAAGGAGATCGTGCTGATCCTCGCCAAGGCAGAGGACAAGATGGCGATCATGCGCAGCATCACCGAGCATTGCGGTGCAAGCAGTGAGGCGCAGGGCGTTGTGGTGTCCTTGCCGGTCGATTCCGTAATGGGCATTTGACAACAGAAAGCAACATCTAATGCAGGCTGCGACGAATTGGCGCAGCCTGCTTTTGCGCCTTTTTGTGATATCGGACGGGCGGCAAAAACTTTTTGTATTTTTCGGTGAAGGGTTGACAATTCTTGGGTGCGTAGGTATAATTAGGATACGTCCTAGTAGTACACGTCCTAGTGACACCGAGGAGGGGACCCGTTGGCAACGAAAATCAAAGATGGCTCTACCAAAGAGCGTATTATTTACGCATCAAGAAGCCTGTTTTTTGAAGAGGGCTATACGCGCACGACCGCGCGGAAGATCAGCGATACCGTCGGCATCAGCACCGGCAATCTGACCTTCCACTTTCCCACAAAGGAGCATATTCTTCTGGAGTTGGTCCGGGATATGTGCCGCCTCCAGTGGGAGATCACGCTGAGTTACGTGGAACGCGGTGAAGCACCGCTTCTCGCGTATGCGTTGGAGATCACGCTGCAAACGGCAATGTGTGATGAAAACGAGATCTTTCACGAACTGTACGTTGCGGCGTATACCACTCAGATGACATTGGAAGAGATTTGGGATTGGGACGCACGAAAAGCGATGAAGCTGTTTGCGGACTACAATCCCACGTGGACGGAACACGAGTTCGCATTGGCCGAGCGCTCTGCCTCCGGGTTGGAGCTGGCGGCGCTGATGACGGCGTGTGACGAAAGCATCACGATGGATGATAAGATCAAAGGCACTTTGGACAGCTTGATGAAGCTGTACAACGTTCCGAAAGAGGAACGGCGTACGACGATCGCGCAGGTGTTGGAAATGGATTACCGAAGTTTGGGCAAACAGATGTTGGAACGCTTCATAGAGGGCTGTACTGCAGAAGTGTAAAGGCATTTCGATGATATAGTGAGTTATCCTAAGGAGGAATGACATATGTTGAATCGGATTTTCAACAAACGGGAGGGCAAAAAGATCACCAGTCTGCTTGTGATCGCGGCGATGCTGCTTGCCATGCTTCCCACGATCGGTCTGTCCACGCAGGCGGCACCGCCCAGCGGAGTGGTGGACACGCGCGTGACGGATACCGCGACGATGGACGACTGGAACAAATTCTTTGGTCCGAACGTGTTGTCCACCAAAAACGCGGGCGGTGTCTGGACGGATAAATCCGTGTTGACCTCGGCCGATGCGTTTGTCGGCACCGGTATCACGATGAACGGTACCGATAACGAGAGCTTCTTGGTCGCCTTGTCGGCGATCGCCTCCAGCTCCTCGATCACCGGTAAGACTTCGGTGCCGACCGATACCATACTGGTATTGGACGTCTCCGGTTCGATGAACAACGACCCTGGCAACAATGACGCGGCAGAAGATCTGGTCAATGCGGCGAATCAGAGCATCGCCAAGCTGTTGGAGGCCAGCACCTCCAACCGTGTCGGCGTGGTACTGTACTCCGGCTCCAGCAGTAGCGGGAACGCCAATGCTACCGCATCGGTCTTGTTGCTGCCCCTTGGACGCTATACCGCGACCGACGATGCGTATTTGAGCTATACGGACGATGATGGCGATGAATTCATTGGCACCGGTTCTTCTTTGCGCAAACAGGGCGAGACCCAGGTATTCAAAGGAACCAAAAAAGAGGTCGTCGGTGCGACTTATATCCAGAAGGGTATCCATCTGGCGACGGAGCAGTTTGTGGCCGATTCCAATGACGCTACCGGACGTATGCCCATTATGATCCTGATGTCCGATGGCGCTCCCACTCTGGCCAGCTCCAATTTCACCTCGCCCGGCACCTATTCGTCTGACAGCTATTGGGCCAGCCGCGGCTACGATCTGGGCAATGGTTCTTCCACTTCGGCGGCATTGGGCTTTGTGACCCAGCTGACCGCGGCGTATGCCAAGGCACAGATTGAAGCGAAGTACGGCGACGATATGCTGTTCTATACGCTGGGCTTTAAGGTTGATACGACGACCACTGCCGGTCAGATCGCTAACAGCGTGCTGAACCCGGCCAAGTCCGTTCAGGGCATCGACAACTTCTGGACGCAGTACAACGCGGCAGCCGTAGGCGAGGGCGTGGAGTTGCTCAAGACCGGCTATTATGAGGGCAGGGGTTGGGACCGTGAATGGGTCGAGCTGATCGTTGAGGCGACCAAGATCGACACGCCGCTCACACAGAACTATGTGACCGGCGCGTATACGGCGACTACCGATCTAACCGGTGTGTTTGACACCATCATTGGTGACGCGCTGCTGCAAGCTCGCTTCTTCCCGACGCTCATCAAGGGCGATGAGGATCTCAGCGGATATATCTCCTTTGTGGATAAGATCGGTCATTATATGGAAGTGACGGATGTCAAAGGCATCCTGATCCACAATACGCTGTTCTCCGGTGCGGAGGTTGCTTTGCACATCATTGACAACGTCGGAGATATGGACAGTGCCGAAGACACGTCGACCTTTAACACGGAGTTTATGGGCGCGGTCATGGCCCGTCTCGGCATTGCCGACGAGGTCGTTGTACGTACACTGATCAAAAACGCGGTGCGTGACGGTCAGATCCATTATACCAATGCGTCGGATTATTCCAACTACATCGGTTGGTACGCCAACGCGGCCGGTCAGTACCTCGGCTATTGGCACGAGGGCAGCACGACCATTCCCGAGACCACCGGCGACGCGGCGACCGATCCGGTCTACTATGTCAAGAGCTACGGTTATCTGGGCGAGGTCGATGCCGAGCACGGTGTTACCGAGACCGATATGATGTACACTACCGTTCAGGTACGCGAGAACATCGCGACCGGTGACGTTATCGTTACCTTTGCCGTTCCTGCAGCACTCATTCCGGTCGTCAGCTACGACGTGACGCTGGATGAAAACGAGAACCCGACCGACCTGCAGGTGTCAGGTGCAGAGCATCCCATCCGTCTGGTCTATGAGGTCGCGCTCAAGGACAATATTGACGCCTACACCGTTCACGATGCAAACGTGGTAGATCCGGCGTATGTTGCCGCGAACACCGATGCTACCACCGGTGCTGTTCACTTCTACACCAACCAGTACGAAGTCAACAACACCACCGGCTACGGCAAGGACAACACCTATTCCTATTTCAATCCCTCCAAGGAAAACAGCCGGTACTACTATACCGAGCCCTCCAACGTGTATGTCGACGAGGATGGTACGTTGTACACCGGCATTACAAAACCGGATGAAAACGGCACCTATTACCGTGCGTTTACGGCATATGAGAAGAGCGGTACCGCTACCGTGAAAAAGACGGCCTATGAGCGCATCTCAGTGGATTCGCTGAAGAAGGCGGTCTACCACGAAGACGCAGGTCATTGGGACATCCCCGCCGGCACGGTCCACACCTACACCGGTGGCTACACGGTCGACAAAACGGTCAACGCGACCGGCACGCTGCCTTGGCGCGACGTCCCGTTCGTAGATGTTACCAACCACGACGTTAATGAGGACGGCTACTATTACTATGTCGGCGCAACACTGGGTAACAACGGCCGCGTGTCCGTAACGCCCGCTACCGGTCTGGCGATCACCAAGACAGTGGACGGCACCGCAACGACCGATGCGTTCACCTTTGTCATCACCGGCACGGAGGCCGATGCCAATCAGTCCTATCCGGCCCGTCTGGTGGCGGCTGACGGTACGGCTGTCGAGATGACCGTTACCTTCGGCGCGGATAGCAAGGCGACTGTGTCACTCAAGAACGGTGAAGGCCTCTTTATCAGCGGTATGACCGCGGGTCGCACCTATATTATCACCGAGACCGATGTGGTGGATTATATCGTCGGCTCTGTCAACGGCGACGAGACGCAGCAGGCTGCCACCATTACCATCGTTGACAATGATATCCTCAAGGCGGAGTTTGTCAACGTCGACCGCGGTGAGGGCATGCTGACGGTTGCCAAAGTCGTGACTCACGATCTGGGTACCGATTACGTGATTCCGGCCGACAAGACTTTCTCTATGATGGTCACGCTCAGCGGTATCGGCACGGCGTCCACCACCTTTGCGGCGAAGTTCTCCACTGCGGCAGGCACCGTGACCGACACCACGGTCACCACCGATGCCAACGGCTGTTTCACGGTCATCCTGAAGTCCGGAGAGCAGATCGAGATCGACGGCCTGCCGATCGGCACAGTTGCTACGGTTGTGGAAGCTGCTCCGGGTGTCGGCTTCACCGAAGCGTATTACGATGACGGCGCGCTCGGCGACGGTGAGGTGACCATCACCGGTGATAATAGCGTGATCGTGGTTAACGATTATATCCCCGATTCCGTATTCCCGGTCAATGTGGAGATCAACGGTACCAAGTATTTTATCAATGAAGACGGCAGTAACGCCACGTGGGGCAGCGCCGAGTTTACGGTGGTGCTGCAGCGTTGGAACGGCATGGAGTGGGAAGACGTTGACCGTGACACAGTCAACGATGCCAAACGCGAATTTACGCTGGATATGTCGTCCCAGTCGTTTGACGTTCCCGGTGTGTACGCTTACCAGATCATCGAGGAGCTGCCCGCGGAAGCGGACCGTCTGGATGGCGTTCTGTATGACCGTGAGATGCATACCTTCTCCGTTACGGTAACGGATACCGATATGGACGGTGTTCTGGAGATCACCCGCGTGCATTCCGAGCACGCGAACAAGGATTTCGCACCGGACAACGGTGTATATACCGTCTATGTTGATTTCACCAATACCCAGTATAACACCACGCCCGCGGTTACCACGATCGATATCCAGAAGCTGATGACCAATGCGTCCAACAGCCCGATCGCGGTGCTTAACGGCTTTGAGTTCGACTTGTACAGCGATGCCGCTTGCACCACGCCGTTGGCGATTGGCAGCGGTGTTCAGACCATCCACAAGCCGCTGACCGATGCGATCGGCGAGACGCGTATCAGCCTGACCTTCGATAAGACCGGTACCTATACCTTCTACGTCAAGGAGAAGGCCGGTAACATCACCGGTATGACCTACAGCGAAAAGGTCGTTCAGGTCACCGTTACCGTGACGGTCGGCGCAGGCGGTCGCCTGGCCGCGGTTGCGGAGTATAATACGGCGACCAACACGGAGGGCGAACTGGAGTTCACCAACGTGTACGATCCGACCGATGCGACGTTGACCGTTGACGCCGTGAGCAAGGTGCTGAACGGTCGCGATATGAGCGCCGGCGAATTTGCTTTTGCTATCATCCCCTACGGAGAGACCACCGCGGTCGCCACCGGCACAAATGCGGCGGCGGCCGACGGCCAGAAGGCCAAGGTCACCTTCACTCCGGCACTGACCTTTAGCCGGGTCGGCAAGTATTATTACAATGTGGTGGAGACCACGACCGACGGCGACGGTATCACCGTGCAGAAGACGCCCTTTAACATCATCGTGACCGTCACCGATGTAGGCGGCCGACTGACGGCGACCTATACCGTTGTAAACCACGTCGGTAACGAGATGGTCTTTACCAACACCTATACCACTACCCCGACCACTTACACCGTGCGCGGTAACAAGACGTTGGTCGGCAAGGCACTCATCAATGAGGAGTTTACTTTCGTGATGGCCGAATCCGATCAGGACGGTAATCGTATTGCCGGCGGCGAGATCTATGAGACCTACAACTTCACGGACGGTCACTTCGCTTTTGAAACGCTGAACTTCGATGCGGCAGGCACCTATTACTACGTCGTCAGTGAAAAGCAGGAAAGCACTGGTCTGGGCATCTCGTACGATACCACCGAGTATCTGGTGGCCATCACCGTGACCGATGACGGTCTGGGTACGCTCACCGCGACGGCGACCGTGGACGGCAGCGCTTCCAAGACGATCCGCTTCACCAATACCTACGTGGCGAAGCCTGTCACGCTGATGATCAACGGCGGCAAGACGCTCACCGGTAAGGTCCTTAACGGCGGCGACTACGAGTTCGAGCTGTATGCTTCGAACGCTGCGTGGGCGACCGGCACGCTGCTGGAGACGGTGGAGAACGATGTAAACGGCAGCTTCGGCTTTACCAAGTTCGGCAAGTTGGATGCTGCGACTAATACCTATCTCTTTGACGAGACCGGCAGCTACTATTACCTCATCAAGGAAAAGAACGGCGGTCAGGATATTGAAGGCGTGCTGTACGACGAGACGGTATTCCGCCTTCTGATCGAAGTGACCGATGACCTTAAGGGTTATCTGCACACTACCGTTCACCTCTACGATGAAAACGGCATCCCGCAGGCAGACGTTGGTTTTGAAAACGAATACCGCGTTACCTCCGGCGACACCGTCAAGCTGGAAGGCACCAAGGAGATCACCGGTCGCGAGATGACCGCGAATGACGTATTCTCCTTCCACCTGTTTGAGGCCGATGCAAACTTCACTGCCGGCACCAAGCTGCAGACGGTGCAGAACAGCGGCAAGAACTTCGCGTTTACCATCGAGTACGATGCGGAAGACGTCGGCAAGACCTTCTACTACGTTGTGACGGAGGATAAGGCGGGCGAGACCGAAAACGGTCTGACCAACTCCATGCAGACCTATCAGGTCGCAGTGGAAGTGAAGGACAACGGCGATGGCACGCTGACCGCGACCGCGACGGTCGCCAACGGCCCGATCCGCTTCGTCAACACCTACAAGCCCGAAAAGGTCACCGCTGAGCTGAACGTCGGCAAGGCGCTGGTCGGTGGCAGAGTGCTGAAGATCGGCGAGTTCACCTTCCTGCTGTACGCGGCGGACGATACGTTTGCGGTTGCCGATACCACCGCTCCGGTGAAGGCCACCAACGGCGAAAACGGCACAGTCAGCTTTGCGGATGCAGTGACCTTCGATACGGTGGGCACCTACTACTACGTTCTCAAGGAGGATGTCACGGTCGATGTCGAGAACGTCACCTTCGACGAGAGCGTGTATCACGTTGTGATCACAGTCGAGGACAACGGCGTCGGCAACCTGGTTGCCACCACGAAGATCACGGCGGCGGGCGAGACCGATATGCTGGATGAGGTCGTGTTCACCAACGTCTACACGCCTGAGCTTCCGGATGAGCCCGACGAGCCCGACGAGCCGAGCGATCCCGAAGAACCGGATGAGCCGGCAATGCCCGACAACCCGCAGACCGGCGTTGGCAGCAATCTGCTGCTGATGGTCGCGCTGATGTTCGTCAGCGGCGGCATCCTGGCTGCTACCGTGTTTGGCAAGAAGAAGGCCGAAGAGAAATAACAGGCACAAGTAAGAAGCCGCAGGACAAACGTCCTGCGGCTTCTTTCCTTTTTACTTAAAGCTAGTTTTACAAGTAGAAAGTTTTATGGGTATTTAGTTTTATAAGTAATTATTTTTTATGATTTTTAATTTGATTCATAGAAAAGTGGGAGGTTGCGGCACGCGGTCAAGAGTTGACCGCGTGCCGCAGTGTATTACAGTGTTGCCTTTTCAGCCTTCAGCTTGCGCAGGGTGAAGAACACCGGGAAGCCGCACACGGCGATCAGGCCGAGGATCAAGCCGCCGGTGACACCGAAGATGGCGGCACACAGATCCGCCACGCCGTATACCGGAATGAACGCGCGGCAGATGCGGAAGCCCTTACCGGCGAAGCGCAGCGGGATGCTGAGGAACTTCAGCGGGCAAACGGTCAGGGCGGCGAGAATGCCGACGGCACACAGGATGAGGCCGATGATCTCGAACACCTTGATAGAACCGAGGGTGAAGCCGATGACCCAACCGAGGGTGGTAACGGCGGGCAGGAAGTGGCGAATGAGCGTGAGGGTGTCCGTAGCGGATGCTTCGGTATCGGTGTTGAGGGGGAGCGTGTTGACAGTAGCTTCGTTGATCGACATGATGATTTCCTCTTTTCGTTTTGTATTGTTCAGGCGTGTTGTCTGTGCCTTACGCTATAGAGGGGGAGCGAAAACAAGGAAAGGTTTTATATTTTTCAAAAAAATTAAAAATTTTCGAAAAAATAAAAAACCGCATCGGCACAGCGACCGACGCGGGATAAAAAGCGGGGAGAAAATGTGGGAATATGCGGGATGTATAAAGGACTCTTATTATTTGAAATAAATACGATAGGGGTCGTGGCATAAGCCGTATACACGGTCTGCACCGCGGCACTGACATGCTTGCAGCACACCCGCAAGGCGGGAGTGGATAACCTAAGTGAGGCTGCCGCTTTGTCCGACGAGCGCATTTTTCGGCATAAAACTACTCCTCACTTCGATTTTTTGCGCAGTAAACGAAAATGTGATTGACACTCACCGAAGTATTTGTTATAGTGGTAAACGGAAATGTGATTATTAATCACGCGGAAAGAGGGGCAGTATGATGGAAACGGTGGAATGGGGCGAACGGTACGTAAGTCGCCGCAGTGCGGGTGGCAGACAATACGGCATACGGCTGCATCTGTCAAACGGCAGGACGGTAAGCGTTGACGACGTAGACAGTTCACCAATCGGGGCACAGCGGTTGATCGACCGTCTCCGCGGGGAAGAGGTCGATTCTATACAATTATATTACCTTATCGAGGATTATTTGGCAAGTAGGTATTCGCTGAAATAAGAAAACCGCGGAGAAAGTGTTTCTGAGAACGCATAGGTAACGCACAGGGACGGTTTTCACGCTAAACGTCCCCTTGTCTCCGGCATCGAGGATCAATAGTATATGGATGTGATTCGGCATAATAGCGTAGCACGCTATTTTCAAAAACGGATAGCGTTGTTCGAGAGCCAATAACTGCTTTTGCGCGACCGTTCCGCATGGCGTGTATTTTACCTGAGCGGGAGCAAGCCCCCGCCCTACGATACGAGACAGCAAGTATCTTTTGTTTTGCGTATATATCGTAATAAAGTAGGCACCCGACGAACTATAGTTAAAATGATCTAAGCGGGGAGTTTTTCTTTTCGGTAATGTGTTGTTTATGGTTATACTCACATAAAAAGCACGGCAGGAGAATGCTCTCCTGCCGTGTATTGTGATTTATTCCTCCGGGCGTTCCCAGTTGTGCCAGACGTTCTGCACGTCGTCGTTGTCCTCCAGCGCGTCGAGCAGCTTTTCCATCTTGACGACGGAATCCTCGTCGGGGATGCTGGCGTACACGTCGGGTACCATTTCGACCTCAGCGGAAACGAAGGTGTAGCCCTTGGCTTCCAGATCCTCACGCACGGCGGAGAAATCGTCCGGCTCGGTGGTGATCTCGAACACGTCCTCATCGGCGGCGAAGTCGGCGGCGCCGGCTTCCAGCGCATCCTCCATCACCTTGTCCTCGTCAAGACCCTCGGCCTCGATCACCAGAATACCCTTCCGGTTAAACATAAAGCTCACGCAGCCGTTCTGACCGAGGTTACCGCCGAACTTATCAAAGTAATGGCGCACGTCCGCGGCGGTGCGGTTGCGGTTGTCGGTCAGTGTTTCCACGATGACGGCGATACCGCAGGGGCCGTAGCCCTCATACTGCAGCGCTTCGTAGTTGTCGGCGTTACCTTCGCCGGCCGCCTTCTTGATGATGCGGTCAATGTTATCGTTGGG
>JAZNKN010000031.1:0-18537 GCA_045578625.1 Acutalibacteraceae bacterium
CCGAACATAGCCGCCTTTACCAAGGAGGAGCAGATGACACTCTTTGCTATAATCTTTGCGTTGCATTCATCTTTCGCGCCTTCGACTTTGCACTCAAGGAGCTTGGTTGCGCCCTCACCGTCTGCGGCAATTTTACGGCACAGGTCGATGGTAACGGTGTTAAGAGCTTTCATAAATTCATCGTAATCCTCGCCGCACTCAGTGATCTCGTCATTTCCTGCCATTCCGTTAGCTAGTACCGAAACCATATCGTTGGTGGAGGTGTCACCGTCGATGCTGACCATATTGAAGGTGTTGGTAATGTCGTGAGACAGCGCCTTCTGCAGCATCGCGGGGGAGATGGCGGCGTCGGTGGTGAGGAACACCAGCATCGTCGCCATATTGGGATGGATCATACCACTGCCCTTGGCGATGCCGCCGAGACGGCACTCCTTGCCGCCGAGCGTGAAGGACACAGCGACCTCCTTCTTGACGGTATCGGTGGTCATAATAGCCTCCGCCGCGGCTTCACCGCCGTCTGCGGACAGACCGGCGACCAGTGCCGGCATACCGTCGGCAATGGGAGTCAGATCCAACGGCTGACCGATCACGCCGGTGGAAGCGACCACCACGTCCTCGGCCGCAATCGGTAGCGCCTCGGCCACCAGTCGGCTCATCGCTTCGGCGATCTCGATGCCGTCAGCGTTGCAGGTGTTGGCATTACCGCTGTTGCAGATCACGGCCTGCGCCGTGCCGTTTTCCAGATGCTTCTTGGTGACGAGCAAGGGAGCGCCCTTGACCAGGTTGGTGGTGTATACCGCGGCTGCGGAGGCGGGGACCTCGCTGCAGATCAGCGCCAGATCGCGCTTGGTGCGATTCCGACGGATACCGCAGTGGATGCCGCCGGCTTTGAATCCCTTGGCAGCACAAACGCCGCCGGAAATGTGTTCGATCATAATGTCCTCCTCAGTTCTTATACAGACAACCCGGTGGCTTCGTCCGCACCGAGTACGATGTTCATATTCTGGATCGCCGCGCCCGATGCCCCTTTGCCCAGATTATCGAATAGGGCGGTAACGATGGTCTGCGTTTCGTGACCGGTGACGATCAGCCGCAGGGTGTCCTTGCCGGCGAGGGTGGAGGCGTAGATCACGCTCTCATCACCGCCGAGCGGCGCCACGCTGACCAGCTTTTGGCCGGCGTAGTGGGTATTCAGGCACTCCCATACCGTGGCGGCGTTGTAGCCGGGCAGCAGCACGGAGGTCGCCATACCCTCGTAGAAATCACCCAGAATGGGGGAGAATACCGGCGGCTGTGCCAGCCCGCAGATCACCTGCATCTCCGGCAGATGCTTGTGATTGAGCGTCGTGCCGTAGATACGGTGGCTTTCGTGACGGACGTCGCGGTTCTCATCCTCGTATTCCGCAATGAGCGCCTTGCCGCCGCCGCTGTAACCGGTCAGGGAATAGGCGGTCAGCGGGAAATCGGCGGGGAGCAGACCGTTCGCCACCAACGGATACACTGCGGAGATAAAGCCGCTGGCGTGGCAGCCGGGATTGGCGATGCGGCGGGAAGCGGCGATCGCGTCGCGGTGTGCCGCCGACAGCTCCGGAAAGCCGTAGGCCCAGCCGTCCGCGGTGCGGTGGGCAGTGGAGGTGTCGATGATCACAACGTCGCTGTCACCGGCCAGAGCGACCGCTTCACGCGCGGCGGCATCCGGCAGGCACAGGAAAGCAATATCCGCCTTCTGCAGCGCCTCGGCACGGGCGGCGGGGTCCTTGCGCACCTCGTCCGGCAGGATCAGCAGTGACAGATCCCGACGCTCGGACAGGCGGTCGTAAATGCGCAGGCCGGTGGTACCGGCGCTGCCGTCGATAAATACGGTAGTCATTTGGTCAACATCTCTTTCACATAGGTGATCTGCGCTTCCACCGAGGAAACGGACGTGCCGCCCTCGCTGATGCGGCGTTCAACGCACGCGTCGAGGTCGATCGCGTCAAACACGGTCTCGTCGAACAGCTCGCTGTATTCGCGGTAGACCGACAGCGGCAGGGTCTCCAACACCAGACCGTCCGCAATGCAGCGGGCGACGAGTTGACCGGAGATCTTGTACGCGTCGCGGAACGGCAGGCCGTGAGCGACCATCCAGTCCGCCAGATCGGTAGCGTTGATAAAGCCGGTCTGCGCGGCACGGCGCATATTATCGGTGCAGAGCCGCATCGTAGCGATCATGCCGGTGAACACCTGCAGGCACATCTTCACGGTCTCCACCGCGTCGAACACGCCTACCTTGTCCTCCTGCATATCCTTGTTGTACGCAAGCGGCAGACCTTTGAGCATCGTCAGCGCGGCCATCAGGTCGCCGTACACGCGGCCGGTCTTGCCGCGCACCAACTCCGCCATATCGGGGTTCTTTTTCTGCGGCATGATGGACGAGCCGGTGGTGAATGCGTCGGACAGCTCAATGAACTTGAATTCCCAGCTCGACCAGAGGATGACCTCCTCCGAGAAGCGGGACAGATGCATCATGAGAATGGCAAGGTCGCTGAGCAGCTCCACGCAGAAGTCGCGGTCGGACACGCCGTCGAGGCTGTTGCGGCAGATCTCGTCAAAGCCGAGCTGCGCCGCCTCGAAGCGACGGTCGGTCGGATAGGTGGTGCCGGCGAGTGCACAGCAGCCGATGGGGGAGCAGTTCATGCGGCGGCGGCAGTCGGTCAGACGGTCGCGGTCGCGCAGCAGCATCATTGCATACGCCATCAGGTGATGGCCGAAGGTGATGGGCTGGGCGCGCTGCAGGTGCGTGTAGCCCGGCAGGATCGCGGCCTTGCCGACCTCTGCCTGCGCGGTGACAGCCTCCAGCAGCTCCTCAGTCAGCGAAATGATCTCGGCGACCTCGTCGCGCAGATACATCCGCAGATCCAGAGCCACCTGATCGTTACGGCTGCGTGCGGTGTCTAGCTTCTTGCCGGTCGCGCCGATGCGCTCGGTCAGCACCTGCTCCACGAACATGTGAATGTCCTCGCAGGTCATATCGAAGGACAGTGCACCGCTTTCCAGATCGTCCAGAATGCCCTGCAGACCGTCGATGAGCTGCGCGGACTCCTCCTTAGTGATGATGCCCTGCGCACCTAGCATCGCGGCGTGTGCCATACTGCCGGTGATGTCGTGACGGTACAGTTTGTGGTCGAAGCGGATGGACGAGTTGAAGTCATCCGCCAACTGATCGGTGGCACCGTCGGTTCTTCCTGCCCACAGCTTTGCCATGGTATTGCTCCTCTCATAAAACCCGATAGTCCTGCACGGAGACCCGCGCAGGACGTATCGAAGATACTTTTGTAATTATTTCTTGCCGTCAACCAGAGCCTGCACCGTGATCGGCAGACCGTACAGGTTGATAAAGCCCTCGGAATCCTTCTGGTTGTAATCGCTCTCGCCGAAGGTCGCGATCTCCTCGCTGTACAGCGTGTAGGGACTCCACACACCGGCGTTGATGATGTTACCCTTGTAGAGCTTGAGTCTGACCTTACCGGTCACACGCTCCTGCGTCTTGGCAACGAACGCGCTCATCGCCTCACGCAGGGGGGTGAACCACTGGCCGTTGTAGACCAGCTCGGCGAAGGTGATCGCCATGCGCTGCTTCTCGTGCAGGGTCATCTTATCCAGGCAGATGCTCTCCAGAACGCTGTGCGCTTTGTACAGGATGGTACCGCCGGGAGTCTCGTACACGCCGCGGCATTTCATGCCGACCAAGCGGTTCTCCACGATGTCGATGATACCGATACCGTTGGCGCCGCCCAGCTCGTTGAGCTTGAGAATGATCTGCTTCGCGGTCATCTTCTCGCCGTCCAGTGCGACCGGAACGCCCTGCTCGAAGTCCAGCGTGACATAGGTGGGAGTGTCGGGCGCTTTGATGGGGGAGACGCCCATTTCCAGGAAGCCTTCCTTCTCGTACTGCGGCTCGTTGCCGGTATCCTCCAGATCCATACCCTCGTGGGACAGATGCCACAGGTTCTTATCCTTGGAGTAGTTGGTTTCGCGATTGATCTTCAGCGGGATGTTGTGCGCCTCGGCGTACTCGATCTCCTCCTCGCGGGATTTGATATCCCACTCGCGCCACGGGGCGATGATGGGCATACTGGGAGCGAAGTGCTTGATGGTGAGCTCGAAACGCACCTGATCGTTGCCCTTACCGGTGCAGCCGTGGCAGATGGCGTCGGCGCCTTCCTTGATGGCGACCTCGACCAGACCCTTGGCGATACAGGGGCGAGCGTGGCTCGTGCCCAGCAGGTAATCCTCATACACCGCGCCGGCTTTGACGCAGGGGATGATATAGTCGTCCACGTACTCCTCGGTGAGATCCAGTACGTACAGCTTGGAAGCGCCGGTCTTGAGAGCCTTTTCCTCCAGGCCCTCCAGCTCGTCTGCCTGACCCACGTTACCGGAAACGGCGATGACCTCGCAGTTGTTGTAGTTTTCCTTCAGCCACGGGATGATGATGGACGTGTCCAGACCGCCCGAGTAGGCCAGTACGACCTTCTTGATGTTTTCCTTGTTCATATTTATGCGCCCTCCTTGAATGAATATTCACAATATGCAACGAATATGCACACATTATACACATTAGATAAGGCTCTGTCAAGTGGATATTCATATTTATGCAACAAAATCGGCACTCTGTACAACTGAAGCGCCGCTTTGGCGGCAGTTACTGGATAAAATGGCGGAAATCGGTTGCCCTCGGCGGTGAAATATGATAGAATAACCGAAAAGGAGGTGCGGAAATGGCACGGCTGCAGGTGACTATTGTCGGGATCAATTCCAAGTATATCCATTCCTCGTTGGCACCGTGGTGCTTGCTTTCGGGCGTCCGCACCTACGGTGACGGCACGGCTGAGGTGCGTGTCGTCGAGGGAACGGTCAACGAAAGCGACGACGTGCTGCTGGCGCGTCTGAGCGAAACGCAGCCGGATGTGCTGTGCTTTTGCTGCTATATCTGGAACATCACCACCGTGCTGCGTCTGGCGGCACGGCTGAAGGAGCAACACCCCGCGCTGCGCATCGTACTGGGCGGTCCGGAGGTCGGCTATAACGCCGCCGAGGTGCTGTCGCAGCCGTCGGTAGATTGCGTGCTGTCGGGTGAGGGGGAACGTCCGTTGGCGCTGCTGCTGAACGCTTACGCGCTGGGCGAGGAGACCGTCGGTCTGCCCGGCGTGTGCTGCCGTACCGAAAGCGGTCTGCACATCGCGCCGCCCTACCTGCCGGAGGACGTGCCGCCCAGTCCCTACGTGCCGGACTATTTTGAAGCGCTCGGCGGTCGCATCGCTTATCTGGAAACGAGCCGCGGTTGCCCGTTTTCCTGCGCATTTTGCCTTTCCGGACGGTGCGGTAGCGTGCGGTATTACCCCGAGGAGCGCGCGCAAAATGAGCTGATCTTATTGGCAAACAGCGGCACCTCCACCGTCAAACTGGTGGATCGCACCTTTAATGCCGATCGGGCGCGTGCGCTGCGTCTGTGGCGGTTTATCACGGAGAATTACGGAACGCGCATCCCGAAGGGCGTGTGCTTCCATTTTGAGATCGCGGGCGACCTGCTCGACGAGGAAGCGCTCACGGTGCTGTGCGAAGCACCGGCGGGGCTGTTTCAGGTGGAGATCGGCCTGCAATCCTTCCACGCAAAAACGCTGGAGGCAGTGTGCCGCCGTACCGATACCGCCCGCCTTGTGACGAACATCCGCCACCTGCTGGCGTGTCAAAACGTCGCGGTGCATCTGGATCTGATCGCCGGTCTGCCCGAGGAGGATCTCGACACCTTTTTCGACAGCTTCCGCACCGCGTACGCGCTGCGTCCGCATCAGCTGCAGCTCGGCTTCCTCAAGCGTCTGCACGGCGCACCGTTGGCCGAGCAGCCGGAACGCTATCCCGGCACATTTGCCGCTCAGCCGCCGTACGAGGTGTGCAGTACGCCGTGGCTCAGCGCCGCGGAGCTTGCGCGTCTCCACGCACTGGAGGAGGTCTTTGATCCGGTGTATAACAGCGGTCGGTTTTGCCGCACGCTTTCGTATCTCACCGACAAGGTCGGTGTGGACGTCGTCGCGCTGTTTTGTCGCCTGAGCGAGGCACTGCCCACGCCGCGTCGGCCGCTTCCGCCGGAGGAGCTGGCGGCGCTGCTGTACGAGACAGCCACCCCGTTTGACGGCGTGGATGCCGACGCCTTGTACGACGCGATGGTGTACGATCACGTTGCCGCCAATCCCGCCGGTGTGCTACCCGCGTTTTTGGATCGTCAGCGCACGCAACGCCGCCGTCTTAAGCGGCTTGCGGATACCGATGACCGCCTGCGCCGTCCCGCCGACGTGCGCCGCGGTACGGGACTGCTGTGCGACGGCACGCTGGTGTACGCCGACCATACCGCCCCGCATCCGGTGACCGGTCGCTACGACGTTTCCTATTTCGCGGAAGCCTGCCTCGGTAGGTCACACCGCTTTTTGCTGTTCGATCTGGACGGCACGCTCACCGATCCGGCGCTGGGCATTACCCGATCGGTGCAGTTTGCGCTGCGCCGCTTCGGCATCGACGAGCCGGATCTCAGCCGCTTACACTGCTTTATCGGCCCGCCGCTGCTCGATTCGTTCCGTGATTTCTACGGTATGTCCGCCGCAGAGGCACAGCAGGCGCTGTCGGCCTACCGTGAATACTACGCCGTCACCGGCATTTACGAAAACGACGTGTATCCCGGTATTCCGGAGCTGCTGCGTGATGCCCGCCGCGCCGGGTATCGCGTGGTGATGGCGACCTCCAAGCCGGAGATGTACGCCTGCCGCTTGATGCAGCATTTCGGTCTGGCGGAGCACTTTACCTGCATCGCCGGTGCGGATATGGCGGAAAAGCGCGCCAATAAGACCGCCGTGATCCTCAGCGCGATGGAGCGCGAGAGGATCACCGATCCGTCGCAGGCGGTGATGATCGGCGATCGCCGCTTCGACGTGGAGGGTGGCCGCGGTCTTGGGATGGCGACCGTCGGCGTGCTGTACGGCTACGGCGACAGGGAAGAGCTGACCGCTGCCGGTGCGGATCACATCGCCGCTACGGTAGAGGAACTGCGCGCCTGTATACTGGGATGAAAACAACGCCCCATCGGGTATGTCCGATGAGGCGTTTGCTTTTTGCAGCAGAAAAATTTTCCACCGTTTGTGAAAAACTTTTCACATTTTGATTTTGCGAAACAAGGAGTTGGATACGGATTCAAATAGAAGGATTCGATTTGGATTGGATACGGATTGGATTCAGGCAGACAATTGTCAGCAACTCGCCGTCAATTGACAGCAACTTGTCTTTTTCACATTTCTCCACAATTTGTGAATAGTTTTCCACAGCGGAGCCGTGCTATAACCCGTTTCAGATCACGCTTCGCCCGCTTTTTCATCCTTTTTGCGGTTGCGGTAATCGCGGATGCGGTTGTAAATGAGCATACCGACCAGACTCACCGCACCGGTGATGGCAAACAGCAGGATCGCCTGCCAGTAATTCTCGCCCTGAATGAGGTTGCCGCCGATGGTGGAGGACACCACCGTGGGAATGCGCGCAATGAGCGAGATGGCGAGAAATTCGTGCAGCTTGATCCGCGTCAGCCCGATGAAATAGGTGAACAGATCCTTGGGTGTGCCGGGGATGAAAAACAGGAAGAACACGGTGCGCTTGAGCCGTTTTTCGCTGTTGATGAACCGCAGCTGATCGATCTTTTCGCGGCTGATGAACAGCTCCACCATCCGCACGCCCCACCGCTTGACAAGCAAGAACACGAGCGACGAGGCGATGGCCACACCGCCGAGGCACAGCAGCGTGCCGCCCAACCAGCCGAACGCGTAGCCGATGCCGACCTCCACCACCTCACCGGGGATGAGGGAGACGATGACCTGCAGCACCTGAATGCCCAGTGCCACAAGCCAGCCCTTCCAGCCGTAGCCCTCCACGAAGGCCTTGAACCGCGCCGGATCGTCACCGAACGCGGCGAATTTTTGAACCAAAAACACCGTCAGCCAGGTGGCCAGCGCCAGCACGATCGCCAGTGAAACGAGGGCGACCGCACGTCGCCGCCGCAGATAGCGTTGGTCTTCCGTCAGCCTTGTCACGGTCACACCCGCCTTTCCGTTAAAAAATCAAAGTACTGATATTGTACCACGCTCCCGCGCAAAATGCAAAAAAATTTTCGAAAAAGGTCTGCTGCAGAAAATAAAACCATTGAAGTCGTCGACAAAATCTGTTATACTGAATTCTGTATAATGCCCAAGAAGGGAAGTTTGCTGTATGAAAGTCACCCTGCTGACCCATACCCCGATGCCGGAGCATACCATCGCTTCCGCCGCGCGGCTGTGCTATTCGCCCGCGTCGATCGACGATATCCGCGAGGGTCTGACCGAGGAAAAGACCGCCGCGTTCGTGGATATGCTGGCGGAGATCGGCCACGAAAGTCCCATCGAACACGCGTCCTTCACCTTTGGCGTGGAGGGGGTGTCGCGTTCGCTGCTTGCGCAGCTGACACGGCATCGCATCGCGTCGTTCAGCGTGCAGAGCCAGCGCTACGTGGCGGAATCGCATTTTGAATACGTCCTGCCGCCGGAGATCGAAGCCATCCCCGAGGCGGCGGAGCGCTACCGTCAAGCGATGGCGGAGGATCAGCAGCACTACGAGGCGCTGACCGACATCCTCAAGGCCAAGCACCGCGAGGCGTTCCTTGCCACCGGTATGACGGAAAAGGCCGCCGACCGTGCTGCCGAGAAAAAGGCGATCGAGGACGCGCGCTTCGTGCTGCCCAACGCCTGCACCACCAAGCTCATCGTCACGATGAACGCCCGCAGCCTGATGAACTTCTTTCATCATCGCTGCTGCAACCGCGCGCAGTGGGAGATCCGCGAGCTGGCGGATCGGATGCTGGCGGAATGTGCCGCCGTGGCGCCGCACTTGTTCAAGAACGCCGGTCCGTCCTGCGTAAACGGCGCTTGTCCGGAGGGGAAAATGACCTGCGGCAAGCTTGTCGAAATGCGTGAAAAATACCGCAAGCTCAAGGGGGAAGCATAAGATGAGTCTCATCGTGCTTGACGGTCTGGACGGCAGTGGCAAGTCCACACAGCTTGACCGTCTGGATGCGTATTTCCGTGAAAATAACATACACTACCGGCAGATCAGCTTTCCGGATTATGCCCAGCCCTCCTCGGCGCTGGTCAAGCAGTATCTGGGCGGCGAGTTCGGCGGTTCGCCTGCCGCGGTCAATGCCTATGCGGCCTCCTCGTTCTACGCGGTGGATCGCTACGCCAGCTACAAAAAGTTCTGGCAGCAGGACTACGATGAGGGGATGCTGATCCTCGCGGCACGGTACACGACCTCCAATGCTATCCACCAGATGGGCAAGCTGCCCCGCAGCGAGTGGGACGCATACCTGACCTGGCTGCAGCACTATGAATACGAACTGCTCGGCCTGCCGCGTCCGGATCGCGTGCTGTTTTTGGATATGCCGCTGGAGGTGTCCCAGAAGCTACTGGTCGGCCGCTACGAGGGCGACAGCAACAAGCGCGACATCCACGAGCGCGACCTGAAGTATCTGTCCACCTGCCGCGAAAGCGCGCTGTACGCCGCCGAGCGGATGGGCTGGACGGTGGTCTCCTGCGCCGAAAACGGTGAGCCGTTGCCGGTAGGGGTCATTACGCAGACCCTCATCAACGCTCTGTAAGAGGTAAGCTATGTCTTTTGAGTTTCGTGCGCTGCGTCCGGAGGACGGCGTGTGGGCAACGCCGCTGCTTGCCGCGTCGGGTCGGGATTGCTGCGAATATTCGTTTACGACCGCCTATATGTGGGGCGAGCATTACGGCGTGCGTGCCGCGCACGTCGGTAACGTGCTGGTCATGGGCAGCGAGCGGTCGTTTCTCCCGCCGGTCGGTGACGGTTGGGAAGAGGTGCTGGAGCGCCTGCGCGCCGATGCGTTGGCGGTGGGGCACCCGCTGCGTCTGCACAGCGTTGATGAAGCGCTGCTGCAACGTCTGAAGGCGCTGTATCCCGGTCGCGTGCACGCGGAGGAGTCGCCGGACGATTTCGACTATCTGTACCGCACCGAGGATCTGGCGACCCTGCCCGGCAAGGCCTATCACAGCAAGAAAAATCACATCTCCGCCTTTTCGCGGGCGCACGAATGGCACTTCGAGCCGCTGTCGGAGGACAACGTCGAGGATATGGTGCGGTTGTCGGAGGAATGGTGCGAGGAAAAAGGCGGCTGCAGCCACAGCCTGCGGGACGAGCAGTGCGCCATCAAGCGTATCCTGCGCACACCGGCGCTGTTTTCGCTGTCCGGCGGTCTGATCCGCGTGGAGGGCAAGGCCGTGGCATTTACGCTCGGCTCACCCATCAACGAGCGGGTGTTTGACATTCACGTGGAAAAAGCGCTGTCGGCATTTTCCGGCGCGTACGCGGTCATCAACCGCGAGTTTGCCAAAACGCTGACGGTGTACGAGTATCTCAATCGGGAAAACGATATGGGCATTCCCGGTCTGCGCCGCGCGAAGGAATCGTATCGTCCGGCGATCCTGCTGAAAAAATATCTTTGCACGATTCGGTGACGCGTATGATAGTAAAGCGATATGCCTGTACAGACGATCTCGCGGCGATCCGCGCGATCTGGAGCGTCGCATTTCCCGAGGACCTCGCCGCCGACCGTGACCGTTTTCTTTCGGCGGTGCGGCTGTCGGAGGAATGTCTGGTAGCGGAGGAGGACGGCGTTCCGATCTCGATGGTCTTTATGCTGCCGGTCGTATACGGTGAGCAGCGGTGGCAGTATATCTATGCCGCCGCGACGCTGCCGCAGCACCGCGGTCGCGGTGTGTTTGCCGCACTGCTGAACGCCGCGCTGTCGCAGGCGAAGGAGCAGGGCTTTGCCGGCTCGTTTTTGCATCCGGCAGAGCCGTCGTTGATCGCGTATTACGCCCGCTTCGGCTACCGTGTGTGGAACGGTGTTCGCACCGTCTCCGGCAAGGCGGCCGCAGGGGAGAGCGTCACCTTGCTGTCACCCGCGGACTACGCCGCCCGCCGTCCGGCACTGCTGCCGCCCGATGCGGTGATGTGGGAGCCGCGCTTTACCGCGTATGCCGCGTCCTGCGGGATCGCGGTCGGCACCGACCGCGCGCTCGCGCTGTGTTACGTGCAGGACGGCACGCTCGTGATCCGTGAGCTGTTCGGCGATGTCGAGCCGTCCGCACTGTGCGCCGCCTTGGGCTGTGACCGCTTCGTATGGCGCTGTCCCGACGGTGACGAACCGTTTATGCTGTTTCTGCCGTTTGTAAGCGGCGTGGAGAATACGTCGCCCTACGTGGGGCTGGCGTTGGATTAGGAGGATCGCTATGGTTTTGGTATTTCTCGCCGATGGCTTTGAGGAGATCGAGGCACTGGCAACGGTGGACGTACTGCGCCGTGCCGGTCTGGAGGTCGTGACCGTCGGGGTCGGCGGTGCGACGGCGGTCGGCTCGCACGGCATCACCGTGCTGGCGGATCGCGCCGATACCGCGGCGCTGCCCACCGCCAAGGACGGCCTGCAGGCGGTGATCCTGCCGGGCGGTCTGCCGGGTACGGAAAACCTGCGTGCCTCGGCCGTTGTCAACGCGTGTCTGGATACGGCCGCAGCGGACGGTGTTCTGCTGTGCGCCATTTGCGCCGCGCCCTCGGTGCTTGGCAAAAAGGGCTTGCTGCGCGGTCGGGAGGCGACCTGCTATCCCGGCTATGAGGAGGATCTGCTCGGTGCGGTCTGCACCGGTGGCTCGGTAGCGGTCGCCGCTGACCGTATCACGGCAAAGGGTGCCGGTGTGACGATCCCGTTCGCACTGGCGATCGTATCGCGTCTGGTCTCGGAGGAGGTCGCCGCGAAGTTAGGAGAGACAATGCAATGTCGGTAACGGATATCCGACAACTGAAAATGCGTTTGCGCGCGCACTACCGCGCTATACGCGCCGATATGCCGCCTGAACAGCGGCAGGACTGCGATGAACGTATCGCGGGTCGGGTGCGTAAGCTGTGGCAGTACCGTCGTGCGCGGCAGCTGCTGGTGTACGTCTCCACCGCCATCGAGGTGGACACCCACCGCATCATTCGTCGCGCTCTGGAGGACGGAAAACGCGTGGCTGTGCCGCGCTGCATCCCCGATACGCGCGAAATGGAATTTTACTACATCCGCTCACTGGAGGAGCTGAAGCCCGGCTCTTTCGGCGTTTACGAGCCGGATCCCATTCCGGAAAATCTGGTGACCGATCTGTCGGAGGGGCTGTGCATCATCCCCGCCTTCTGTTACGACTACACCGGCTTCCGTCTGGGCTACGGCAAGGGCTATTACGACCGCTTTTTACCGCGCTTCGGTGGCAATCTTATCGGGATCTGCTACAGCGCGTGTGTACGTCGGCACCTGCCGCACGGACGCTTTGACCGTCCGGCGGAGCTGCTGGTGACCGAAAACTATATCCGCCGTACCGACCGTGACGCACGGCCGCAGGGCAAAGGAGGAACCGAGAATGGCTGACGAGAAACGCTACGATATCGACGATATTCTGAACGAGCTTCGCGACGCAGCCCCCGCGGCGCAGCTGCCCGCTGAGCAAGCCGTACCCGAACAGCCGACCGAAGCACCGATACCGGCCGAGCAGCCTGCCGCTGACGCGCCGGTCAAGCCGAAGTTTGAGCTGCATCTGGATCTGGACGACGAGTACGGTGAGCTGCCGGAGGAGAACGCCGCGGACGAGGATGACGAGCCTGTCCGCATCTACGGCGAGGAGCCGCTACATATCGAGGAAGAACCCGAAACCGAGCAGAAAACCGAGCCGGAAGCGTCGAAGGCGTTTGAACTGCATTTGAATCTGGACGACGAATACGAGAGCATCCCCGAACCGATCCCGACGCTGCAGGAGCAGGAGCCGGTGCGCATTCTGGATGAGGAAGAGCCCGCACCGCCCCCGACCAAGAAAAAGCGCCGGTTGGAGGGCTGGGGCTGTCTGTTTGCCACGCTGTACGGCACCGTCGTGATGGCGGTATCGGTCTTTTTGGCGTATACGCTCATTGTGGGCTTCTTGGACTTCACCGGCATCGGTAAGGAGGAGGTCCTCATCGACATCACCGTGCCTCAAAACGTCACCAACGAGCAACTGGCCGACATTTTGGAGACCGAGGGTCTCATCGACGAGGGCTGGATCTTCCGTATCTATGCCAAGCTGGTCAAGGGCGAGGGCAACTGGCAGCCGGGTGAGTACAGCTTGACCCCCAATATGGGCTACCAGACGCTGTCGCGCCGTCTGCGCACCGCCACCCCGCGTGAGGTCGTGCGCGTGACCATTCCGGAGGGCTTCACCGTGCCGCAGATCGCCGCGCGTATGGCGGAGTACGGCGTGTGTACCGAGGAAGAATTTATGGCCGCGCTGGATGTGGATTACAGCAAGGATTACGACTTTATCGCCGACCTGCGCACCGTATCGAGTGCGGATCGGGACGCGCGCGTCCACGAGCTGGAGGGCTATCTGTTCCCGGATACCTACGATTTCTACAAGGGCTGCTCCGGTGAGACGGTGGTTCGCAAGATGCTGAGCAACTTTGACAGCCGTATGAGCACGCAGTTCCGCGCCGCGGCGAAGGAGCAGGGGCTGACCATCGATCAGGTGGTCATTCTCGCGTCCATTGTGCAGGGCGAGGCAAACAATCCGGACGATATGGCGGGCGTGGCACGCGTGTTCTTCAACCGCCTGTCCAACCCCGCTTTGTTCCCGCGTCTGGAAAGCGATGCCACCGGCGAGTATCTCGTCAAGCTGTTCGGCGACAAGAACGCCGTTGCCGGTAACGAGACCTACAATACGTATAACCGCGAGGGTCTGCCGGTCGGCGCGATCAACTGCCCCGGTGAGGACGCGATCCGCGCGGTGCTGTGGCCGGCGGAGGATAAAGAGCTGACCTGCACCTGCACCAACAAGGGCAGTGCGCACAACGGCGAATCCGCAAACGGCAAAAAGTATTTCTTTGCCACCTATTATAAACTGGACGATAACGACGTGCGTGTTGCCGTTACGGGTTACCACACCACGCTGGAGGCACACGAGAAATTCTGTGATGAATACGACATCCATGACTGATATGAGACGACCGGAGGTGCTGGCACCTGCCGGCGATCGGGAGCGGTTGGAGGCGGCGCTGCTGTATGGGGCCGATGCGGTGTACCTGTCGGGGACGCGCTTCGGTATGCGCCGTGCGCCTGCCAACTTTACCGAGGACGAGCTGCGCGGCGCGGTGGAGGCCTGCCACCGTGCGGGACGGCGGGTGTATGTCACCTGCAACATCCTGCCGCGTAATAACGAAATGGACGAGCTGCCCGCGTATCTGGAGCTGCTCGACGACATTGGCGCCGACGCGGTCATCGCCGCAGATCCGGGTGTGATGGCATTGGCCAAGCGCTATGCGCCGCATTGCGAGCTGCACGTTTCCACGCAGCTTGGGGTGGTCAACTATGTCACCGCGCAGACACTGTACGATCTGGGCGCATCCCGCGTGGTACTGGCGCGCGAGCTGTCGCTCGACGAGATCGCCGAGATCCGCGCCAAGACCTCGTCCAAACTGGAACTGGAAGCCTTCGTTCACGGCGCGATGTGTATGGCGTATTCCGGTCGCTGCCTGCTGTCAACCTATCTGACCGGCCGCGACGGCAACCACGGCGATTGCGCGCAGTCCTGCCGTTGGGGCTACTATCTGGTCGAACCCACCCGACCCAATCAACCCATCACGGTGGTGGAGGAGCAGGGGGAGACCCATCTGCTCAACGCCTACGATATGTGTATGCTGGAGCATATTCCGGCGCTGTGCCGTGCCGGTGTCGGCTCGTTTAAGATCGAGGGGCGCGCCAAGGCCGCCTTTTACGTGGCGGGCATCACCAACGCCTACCGTCAGGCGGTGGACGGCTACGTGGCAAGCGGCTGTGACGATGCCTACCGTGTGCCGGATTGGCTGCGCGCCGAGCCGACCAAGGTCAGCCACCGTCCGTACGGCACCGGTTTTTACTTCGGTATGCCGGAGCAGAACACCGCGACCAACAGTTATATCCGAAACTATCAGGCGACCGCGGTGGTCACCGGATACGAGAACGGCCGCCTGCTGCTCAGTCAGCGCAACCGCTTTTTCAAGGGGGATACCCTGGAGGTCCTGCTGCCGAGCGAGCCGCCGATGCCGCTGACCGTCACGGAGCTGTACGACGGCGAGGGCGAAGCGATCGACAGCGCCCCGCATCCCACGATGGCGCTGCAGATCCCGTACGACCGTCCCTTGCCGCTCGGCTGCTACCTCCGCCGCAAGGCCGACGATTGACTGTGATTAACTCCTCCCGCGTTCGGGCATACTGAACGCAGAGAGGAGTTTTCTTATGCGTAAACGCCTGGTCGCGCTGTTTGCCTCGCTGCTGTTCGCGTTCAGCGGCATTATGGCGCGCATCTTTCGTCTCATCGACCAAGACTATGCCGAGGTCGCGGACGCACAATCCACGCTCACGATCACGGTAGCCACCGCACGCGGCACGCTGTATGACCGCAACCTGATGCCGCTGACAAACGCCGATACGCAGTACGCCGCCGGCGTGATCTCCACCCCCGAAGCGTTGGCGGCACTGTCCGAACGGCTGCCCGCGGAGGAGTGGGAGAGCGTCCGTCAGCAACTGGAAAGCGGCAAGCCCGCCGTGTTGGTATCCGACGAGGCGTTTCCGCTCGCGACCGGCATCCGTCAATACATCGTTCCGCAGCGCTACAGCGGCAGTCTGGCGTCGCACGTCGTCGGCTACGTCGGGGACGACGGTCAGCACGGTGTCAGCGGTGCGGAGCTGGCACTGGACGACGTGCTGTCCGCTGCGTCGGGCAGCCTTACGGTCACCTACCGCACCGACGGCACCGGCAGTGTGCTGACCGGTGGGGAGGTAGTGGTGGAAAACACCCTGTCGCGGGCGACGGCCGGTGCGGCGCTGACCCTTGACAGCCGCATTCAGGCAATGCTGGAGTTCGAGGTGGGGAAGCGGATCAGCCGCGGTGCGGCGGTCGTGCTGGATGTTGCCTCAGGCGATATTCTCGCCATGGCGAGCTTCCCCGGCTACGACGTTACCGACCTGTCCGCGTATCTGCAGGACGAGGACGCTCCGCTGTTTGACCGCGCCACCGCCGCGTATAACTGCGGCTCGGTGTTCAAGATCGTCACCGCGATGGCGGCTCTGGAGCAAAACACGTCACCGTGGCGCAGCTTTACCTGCGCAGGCGCGATTCAGGTCGGCAGCAACCGCATCAAATGCCATCACCTGCTCGGTCACGGCACGGTGGATCTGTTCGGCGCGTTTCGCCAGTCCTGTAATCCCTATTTTATCCAACTGGCGCATCAGGTCGGCGCCTCATCGCTGTACCGCTATGCCTCTCTGCTCGGCTTTGACAGCCCCTTGTTTTTGATGAACGGCTGGCAGACCGCCCGCGCCACGCTGCCGCAGGAGAGCGCTCTGGCGCAGGCGACGCTGCTTGCGAACGTTTCGATCGGGCAGGGCGATCTGTTGGCAACGCCGGTGCATATCGCCGCGATGACCGCGTGCGTGGCGGGGGATGGCACGTATCGCCGCCCGAACCTCTACCTCGGCACGGTCGATGAGCGGGGCAACCTCACGCGTGTCGCGGCGGATCCGCCCTCGCGCATCTGTTCGCCCGAAACGGCGGCCACGCTGCGCGCGTTGATGTGTGAGGTGGTGTCCGACGGCACCGGCACGGCTGCCGCACCGCGGGTCGGCACGGCCGGTGGCAAGACCGGCACGGCCGAGACCGGCTGGCGCACCGACGACGGCGAGACGATGGTGCATAGCTGGTTCACCGGCTATTATCCGGCTGACGATCCGCAGTATGTCGTCACCGTTCTCGCGGAAAACGGCAGCAACGAGGGCGAAGCCACCGCTCCGGTATTCGCTGCCGTCTGCGACCGCCTCTATCGGATGGGCTACGTTGAGATTCCCTCTTGACAATCGCCGCCGGTTCGGGTACAATATACCCGATATGTATTGGCTGTGATGGGAAGAACCGTCGTCCGGCAGTGCCAGAGAGAGCGCCCTTGGCTGTAAGGCGCTTCTGCCGCAAACGGAGGCCGCCCCGGAGCCTCACCGTGAGGAGCGGTGCGTACGCCTGCGTTAAAGGCATCGAGCGGCGTCGCTCTGTGCGGCGCAAATTGGGTGGTACCACGGAACCTCCGTCCCATGTTGGGGCGGAGGTATTTTTATTGCGAAAGGAAGTATATCTCATGGAATGGACCGGTCTGAACGAACTGCGCGAAAAGTATCTCAGTTTTTTTGAAAGCAAGGGGCATCTGCGTTTGCCCAGCTTCTCGCTGGTTCCGAAAAACGACGCGTCGCTGCTGCTCATCAACTCGGGTATGGCACCGATGAAAAAGTTCTTCACCGGCGAGGTCACGCCGCCCCGCAAGCGTGTGACGACCTGCCAAAAGTGCATCCGCACCCCCGATATCGAGCGCGTGGGCAAGACCGCGCGCCACGGCACCTATTTTGAAATGCTCGGCAACTTCAGCTTCGGCGATTATTTCAAGCACGAAGCCACCGCCTGGGCGTGGGAGTTCTGCACCAAGGTGTTGGAGTTGCCAGCCGACCGCATCTGGGTGTCCATCTACGAAAACGACGACGAGGCGTTTGACATCTGGACCAAGGAGGTCGGCGTCTCGCCCGACCGCATCGTGCGTCTCGGTAAGGAGGACAACTTCTGGGAGCACGGCTCAGGTCCGTGCGGCCCTTGCTCCGAGCTGTATTTTGACCGCGGCGAGGAATGGGGCTGCGGCTCTCCGAATTGCGGTGTCGGCTGCGATTGCGACCGCTACATCGAATTCTGGAACAACGTGTTCACCCAGTTCGATAACGACGGCAACGGCAACTACACGCCGCTTGACCATCCCAACATCGACACCGGTATGGGACTGGAGCGTCTGGCCTGCATCATGCAGGGCGTGGCGAACCTCTTTGAGGTGGATACCGTCCAGAACATCATGAAACACATCAGCCGCATCGCCGGCGTGACCTACGGTGACAGCGAGACCACCGACGTATCGCTGCGCGTGATCACCGACCACATCCGCTCCACTACCTTTATGATCGGTGACAGCGTGATGCCCTCCAACGAGGGTCGCGGCTACGTGCTGCGCCGTCTGCTGCGTCGCGCCGCGCGTCACGGCCGTCTGCTCGGTCTGCACCGCCCGTTCCTGTACGAGGTGTGCGAGACCGTCATTCAAGAAAATTACAGCGCCTACCCCGAGCTGGCGGAGAAAAAGGACTTTATCGTCCGCGTTATCCGCAACGAGGAGGAAGCGTTTGAAAAGACCATCGACAGCGGCCTGTCCCTGCTGGAAACGATGCTCGCGTCTGTCAAGGGCGATACCTTGTCCGGTGAGGATGCCTTCAAACTGTACGACACCTACGGCTTCCCGGTGGATCTGACCCGCGATATTCTGGAGGAAAAGGGTCTGAAGGTCGATGAGGAGCGCTTT
>JAZNKN010000032.1:0-26318 GCA_045578625.1 Acutalibacteraceae bacterium
TCCTTACCAAGGATGCGCTCTACCTACTGAGCTATAGCAGCATATGGCGACCCGGAACGGGCTCGAACCGTCGACCTCTAGCGTGACAGGCTAGCGTTCTAACCAGCTGAACTACCGGGCCATATGAGCGCCGCAACCGGACACCGGATATCAGCGACGCTTTACATTATATCGTCTGCCGTCGGGTTTGTCAACAAGTTTTTTTGCAAAAAACCGTGTTTCCGTTACTTTTTCGCAGAATCAGCCGTATCCGGCGCTCCGTCAAGCACGGCACACCGTTTAACAGAGTCGCTGCCGTATCTCTCGCGCAGGGAATCCACCACCGATTCCAGCTTACCGAGCCGCTCCCGATCCTGTTCATCCACTGCGTCAAACAAGCACAGCTGCTCCCCCTCGTCCGCCTTTTCCAGGCGGCATGCGGTCACCGTCAAGCTACGCACCGGCGTACCGGTCTGCCAGCACTCGTGAAGCAGCGCTACCGCCTCACGGTACAACTCGGGCACCAACGCAGTTGAACGCGGCAACGTGCGCTGCCTTGACACGGTTTTCAGCGACGGATATTTGATCGTTAGTTGGATCACGTTGCACTGCTGCTGTGCACCGCGTAAACGCGCAGCGACCGGCTCGATCAGATACAGCAATCCCCGATGCAGCTCCTCCTCGGTCTCCAGATCGCCACGGAAGGTCATACCGTTACCGACCGACTTCGCATCCGGCCGATCCCCAAACACCCGCACCGGCGACGGATCGATTCCGTTTGCACCATCGTGCAGCTGTCCGCCCAGCTTACCGAGCGCCGCCACCAAGCAGGCACGGTCCGCGGCAGCCAATTCACCGATCGTACGGATCCCCATCTTATTCAGCGTCGCCTCCGACGACCGTCCCACGAACAAGAACCGCGACACCGGCAGCGGATACAGAAGCTGCTGATACGTGTCCCGCGACAGTACGGTCGTAGCGTCCGGCTTTTTATAGTCGCTTCCCAGCTTTGCCAGTGTCTTGTTAAACGACACACCCACCGAGATGGTAATTCCCAGTTCCTCACGCACACGGCGACGCAGCGTATCCGCAATGACCTTGCCGTCACCGAACAGCCGCTGACTCCCCGTCACGTCCAACCACGATTCATCAATACTGAACGGCTCCACGCGATCGGTGTACTCGCAGTACATCGCATTGATCTTGTGATAAAACTCGTCGTACCGCTGAAAATGCGGCGGCACCAATACCAGCTCCGGACATTTACGCCGCGCCTGCCACACCGTCTCCGCTGTGACGATACCGAACTTTTTGGCGATCTCATTTTTGGCCAACACGATACCATGACGGTCGGCCGGATCACCGCACACCGCCATCGGCACCTGCCGCAGCTCTGGACGGTAGACGCACTCCACCGAGGCATAAAAGCTGTTGCAATCGCAATGCAAAATACACCGATCCACCGTCCCACCTCCAAGCCGAGAACATTTGTTCTTTCATTATATCCCACCTTCCCCATTTTGTCAAGGAACGATTGACAAACGCACCTCATCGCCGCTATACTAAAGGAAACATAAGGAGGCGATCGCTATGCTTCAAAGAACAACTTACGGAACGCTGCCGAACGGTGACACGGTCGAACAGCTCACTCTGTCCCACCCCGACGGTATTTCGGTTTCCTTTATCACCTACGGTGCCACATTGACCTCGCTGTTGGTAAACGGTCGCGACGTGGTACTGGGCTACGATTCCTTAAACGAATACCGGCAGGATACCGCCTCCATTGGCGTGACGGTGGGTCGGTACGCTAACCGCATTGCCGGTGGCATATTCCCGCTGAACAGCGTCACCTACGACGTCGGCCGCAACGAGACTGCCCGCGAAGGGCATCTGCACGGCGGCGTTGAGGGCTTTCAAGTAAAAAACTGGTCTGTCACCGCTTGTAAAGACGATGCCTTTACACTTTCGCTGACCTCGCCCGATGGGGATATGGGCTATCCCGGCACGCTCACCGTGCAGTTGCACGTTGCGTTGGACACTCCGCACGCCCTCTCCCTCACCTATACCGCTGTCTCGGACAAGGACACCGTCATCAATCTCACCAACCACGCCTATTTCAACCTCAACGGTTACAACGGCGGCGACGTACTGGATACTGAGCTTCAAATCAACGCCGACGCGATCCTCGCCGTCAATGACCGTTTGATCCCCACCGGTGAGCGCCTTTCCGTTGACGGAACACCCTTTGATTTCCGCACGGCAAAACCCATCGGCCGCGATATCAACGACTCACACGAGCAGATCCGGCTCGGCGGCGGCTATGACCACAACTTCATTCTCGGTGAAACGTCGGCTTACCGCCACGCCGTGTCCGCCTATGCTCCGCGCTCCGGCATCCGTATGGATTGCTACACCGATCAACCCGGCGTACAGCTGTACACCGCCAACTTCCTGAGCAGTGATTTCGGGAAAGGCGGCGCGATGGTACCGCATCAGGGCTTCTGCTTGGAAACACAGCATTTTCCGGACAGCCCCAATCATCCGGATTTCCCCACCACCACGCTGCGCGCAAACGAAGTATTTACCACCCGCACTGTTTATTCCTTTGCATAACCCACACCACAAAAAATCCGCAGTGCCCGGCACTGCGGATTTTTGTTATTCGTCGTCGTTTTCCTGCTCCTTGACAGGCGGCTCGACCAACGACACCATCGCGATACGCACCTGATGATCTGCCACCTTACGCACACGGATCACCATACCGTGCGCCTCCAGATCGAACTGGCTGCCATCCTCGGGCACAGATCCCAGCGCGCCGAAGATCAGACCGTTGAACGTGCCGTGATCCTCCGTCGGCAGCGGGATCTCCAGTGCATCCTCCACGTCGCGCAGAGGCGCATTACCGCTGATTTTCCATGTGCGGGAATCCAGACGCTCAATGATCGGCGCATCCTCCGTATCCTGCATATCGTCACCCAGATCGCCAACCAACTCGCCGAGCAGGTCATTCATCGAGACTACGCCACACATACCGCCGTACTCATCCAGCACCACGGCAAAATGACTGCGGGAGCTTTTCATGTTACGCAGCAGCACGTCAGCCTTGACCGTCTTGGGAACGAAATACGCAGGCGCTACCGCCTTTTCCATCACCGCATCACGGCTGCGATCCTCCATACGCAGGTATTTTTTGGCGTTCAACACACCAATAACGTCGTCGACCGTCTCGTTACAGACCGGATAATAGGTATGCTCACTGCTGCAAATGGTGTACTCCCAATCCTCGTCCGACTCGTCCACCCACAGCAACGTCACCTCGGTGCGGTGCGTGGCAACGTCATCGGCGCTCAGATCGTCAAATTCAAAGACGTTCTGGATGAATTCCTTTTCGTCGTTATCGATAGAGCCCTGCTCGCTGCCGGCATCCACCATCAGGCGGATATCCTCCTCGCTGACCTCCTCCTCGTCCGCATTGGGATCGATCCGCATCAGCCGCAGCACACCGTTGGTGGACACGGTCAGCAGGCCGACCACCGGCGCAAACAGCTTCGACATGACAAACAGCAGATTGGACAGTGCCAACGCCAGCTTTTCGGAGTTGCGCATCGCCACACGCTTCGGCACCAGTTCACCAAGCACCAGTGTGAAATACGACAGAATCAGCGTGATCACAATAACCGCAATGGCGTTTAACGTACCGACCGGGATCGTCACACCCAAACTGACCAGCCAAGCCACCAACGGGTCGGCAAAGTTATCCGCCGCAAACGCACTGCCCAAGAAACCGGACAGCGTGATCGCTACCTGAATGACCGCCAGAAAGCGAGCGGGCTGTTTTTTCATTTTTGCCAGACGACCGGCACGTTTATTGCCCTCGTCCGCCAGTTTTTCCAATTTTGCTTCGTTCAGGCTAATGACAGCGATCTCCGCACTGGCAAAGATCGCATTCAGTGCAATAAGAATGACCTGCACCAACAGCATAAGCCATATGTCCATAGTGTTCGATACGCTCCTTCAATTTGCTCCAAAAACACAACAAAGCACAGCCCGTGTCTTGCTCTGGCAAGAACAGGCCGTGCTCTTTATTCCATCTTATAGACCGTGCATAAGGGAGGTCGATCGCCGCCGTTATCCATGGATGGATAGTCGCTCCTTTTGGAATGTTCACAGTCGGGCTGTGTTGTGTTGTATTATACACAATGTCATCCTTATTGTCAAGGGGAAAGTAACTTAGCATTGATTTTGCGGATAAAATCGTGTATACTAAACCCATTATGTACCGAAAGAAGGGTTCACTGGTTATGGACACCCGCAAGCGTTCCAAACGGCTCTCCACGGTCTGGACATTGTTTTGGACATTTTTCAAGATCGGCGCCTTCACCTTTGGCGGCGGCTATGCGATGATCCCGCTCGTTCAGCGGGAGGTCGCGGAAAATCACAAATGGCTGGATGATGAGGATATTATGTCGGTCATCGCCATCTCCGAATCTACCCCCGGCCCCATCGCCATCAACATGTCGACCTTCGTGGGCTACCGCACCGCCGGTGTGCTCGGCTCCACCCTTGCCACCCTCGGCGTGGTTCTGCCCTCGTTCATCATCATCCTGCTTGTATCCGGCGTTCTGCGTGAGTTTTACCACTTGGACGCTGTGCGTTACGCATTTGAAGGCATCCGCGCCGGTGTACTCGCGCTGATCTTTAAGGCGCTGTGGTCGCTGTACAAGAAATGCCCTCACAACCTGATCTCCTACATCCTGATGGCAGCAGCGTTTGTCGTAGTCGCGTTTTTTGACGTCAGCGCGCTGATCATCATCATCGGTTGTGCGCTGTGCGGCCTCATCTCCTCGCTCGTATTGGCAAGGAGGGAAAAGAAATGATCTTTTTAGAACTGTTTTGGACCTTCTTCAAGATCGGTGCTTTCACCTTTGGCGGCGGCTATGCAATGATCGCCATTATGCAAAGCGAGATCACCTCCCGCGGTTGGATGAGCGAGACCATGCTCGCCGACTATGTGGCTATCTCGGAATCCACCCCCGGCCCTTTGGCGATCAATATGGCCACCGCTGTCGGTTCGCAGATGGGAACTGCGGAATACGGTTTGGTCGGTTCGTTTTTCGGTGCGTTCGTGGCGACCCTCGGCACGGTGCTTCCCTCATTCATCGTGATCCTGCTTGTGGCGCGGTGGTTTGAATCCTTCAAGGAAAATCGCATCGTCAAGGGTTGTATGAGCGGCTTAAAGCCCGCTGTTGTCGGTCTGATCGGCTCTGCGCTGATCTCGATCGGTAAAGCTGTGTTTTTCCCCACCGGCACGGTTTCGACCGCCGTTTTCACCGAACTTTCCTTCTACGCCTCGCTCGCGATATTCGCGATCGCTTTGGTGCTGGCTTTTAAGAAGCTCCACCCCATCACCATCATCGGCATCTCGGCCGTATTCGGCATCGCCTGCGGCTATCTGCTTCCCCGATAATGCTTCCGCTGCCCCATCGCATACAGCGATGGGGCTTTTTGTAAACGAAAACCGGCTGTCGCCAAAACGACAGCCGGTTTCTTTTTATGAGACGTATCAATACATGCCGTCCATGCCGCCGGGAGCAGCCGGTGTGGGCGGCAGGGGTTCTTTCTTGTCTGCAACCAGAGACTCGGTCGTCAGCACCATAGCGGCCACGGAAGCGGCATTCTGCAGTGCGGAACGAGTCACCTTTGCCGGGTCAACGATACCGGCAGCAAACATATCCACGTACACTTCGTTTGCAAAATCGAAGCCGAAGTTGAGCTTGTTCTCGGTGCGGATCTTGTCAATGATAACGCTGCCTTCCAGACCGGAGTTCAGCGCGATCTGACGTACCGGCTCCTCGATCGCCTTCAGCACGATCTTCACGCCGGTCTTCTCGTCACCCTCAGTTTCCTCCAGCAACGGCAACAGCACGCCAGACGCATTGATGAGCGCCACGCCGCCACCGGCGACCAGGCCCTCTTCCACAGCCGCCTTGGTGGCAGCCAGTGCATCCTCGATGCGGAGCTTCTTTTCCTTCATTTCGATCTCGGTAGCGGCACCGACCTTGATGACAGCCACACCGCCCGCAAGCTTCGCCAGACGCTCCTGCAGCTTCTCACGGTCGAAATCGGAGGTGCTGGTCTCGATCTGCGAACGGATCTGACCCACACGCGCCTTGATCATATCGGCATCGCCGGCGCCACCAACAATGATGGTGTTCTCCTTCTGCACCTTGACCTGACGAGCGCGGCCGAGCATCATGATACTGGTATCCTTCAGATCCAGACCGACTTCCTCGGAAACGACCTGACCACCGGTCAGAATGGCGATATCCTGCAGCATCTCCTTGCGGCGATCGCCGAAGCCGGGAGCCTTAACAGCAACGCAGGTAAAGGTACCGCGCAGCTTGTTGACGATCAGCGTGGACAGAGCCTCGCCCTCAATATCCTCGGCAATGATAACCAGCTTCTTGCCGGCCTGCAGGATCTGCTCCAGCAGAGGCAGAATATCCTGAATGTTCGAGATCTTCTTATCGGTAATCAGCAGATACGCATCGTCGATGACCGCTTCCATCTTATCGGTATCGGTGACCATGTACGGCGTGATATAGCCGCGATCAAACTGCATACCCTCCACCACTTCGGTGTAGGTCTCAGCGGTCTTGGACTCCTCAACCGTGATAACACCGTCGGCAGAGACCTTCTCCATCGCTTCTGCGATCAGCTTACCGATCACTGCGTCACCGGCGGAAATGGTTGCCGCACTGGCAATATCGTCCGAACCGTTGACCATCTTGGAGTTTTTGGCCACTTCTGCAACAACAGCGTCCACAGCCTTCTGGATACCGCGCTTAACGCCCATCGGGTTCGCACCGGCAGCCACGTTCTTCATACCCTCACGGATCAGCGCCTGCGCCAACAGGGTAGCGGTGGTGGTACCGTCACCGGCCACGTCGTTGGTCTTGGTCGAAACCTCTTTGACCAGCTGCGCGCCCATGTTTTCAAACGCGTTGTCCAGTTCGATCTCCTTTGCGATGGTAACACCGTCGTTGGTGATCAACGGAGCGCCGTACTTCTTATCCAGCACCACGTTGCGGCCGCGGGGATCAAGCGTGATCTTGACGGTGTTCGCCAGCTGATCCACGCCGGACTGCAGCGCCTTGCGGGCTTCTTCGCCAAACAGAATTTCCTTTGCCATAGCTCTATTCCTCCTAAATCAGTGCAATTACTCGACAATGGCCAGAATATCGTTCTGACGGACGATGGTGTACTCGACGCCGTCCATTTTCACTTCCGTGCCCGAATACTTGCTGGTGATGACCTTATCACCGGGCTTGACGTACATGGTGATCTCCTTGCCCTCCACGTTGCCACCGGGGCCCACAGCGATAACCTCTGCGACCTGCGGCTTCTCCTTGGCGGTACCGGCGAGGATAATACCACTCTTGGTGGTCTCCTCAGCCTCGACCATCTTGATAACAACGCGGTCAGCCAACGGTTTCATCGTCATAATAAAAATCCTCCTTACGAGATAGTATAGATAGGTGTTAGCACTCTTTTAATTTGAGTGCTAACACCTATTGTATCTATTTTCCGCAAAAAATCAAGTCCCTATTTGGTAAATTCCGGACATTTCACAATTTTTTAATAATTCGTCCTCCGGTGCCGGAAGCACGAAGGAGATCGACTGCGGCAAGAGGCTGAAGGTCACGTCCGTCGTGCTGAAGCATTCGCCGTCAGCCGTCACTACCGCCGGTTTTTCCGCCAGCACCTGCATCTTTGTACCGCGGAACGATTCACAACACGAGAGATCCAGATGCTGCCCATTCTTGTATTTTCCCAAGAACGCCAGTACCTTCAGGTGGCTAATGTCCTTAACCAGAATGAAATCCAGCAAGCCGTCGTCCGGTTTGGAACGCGGTGAGCCGTGGTAGCCACCGCCGTAGTATTGGCCGTTTGCTGCCAGCGCAAACAGATAACTCCCCTCGCGTTCTACTCTGCCGTTCTCGGTCTCCATGATCACGTGCAGCTTTTGACCCAACCGACCGAAAAACGTGCGCACGATTGCCAGATTGTACGCCATCGGACCGGATACCAGCGGCCACCGCTTGTATTTCACCATACGGTCGGCCACATTCGCATCCATACCCATAGAACACATATTCAGCGAATACTGACCGTTGCACTCGATCAGATCCATCCGCTGAGCCTTTCCGCTGACCAGCGCCGCCAGGTTACGGAATCGATCAGCGTTCGGCAAAAACCGGAGGAAATCGTTTCCCGAGCCACACGGCACACACGCCAACTCGGCAGCAGGGGCCCCTACAACACCGTTGACCGCTTCCAGCACCGTGCCGTCGCCGCCACAAGCATAAACACGCACTTCGCCCTCTGCCGTCACCTGTCTGGCATAGTCCGTTGCATCACCCGCGTGAGTGGTAACGTGGATATCATACGGCAGTGAATGCGTTTGGCAAAACTCCTCGATCATCGGCTTGAGCTGCAGCGACGATTGGTTTTTTCCCGCCACGGGGTTCAGAATAAACACGTGCTTCATCTTGATACCTCCGCTCTTTTGTCAGCGATAATAGATATACAACTGACACTTCAGCATACCGTTATACAGCTTCCGACGTTTATCAGCCTTGCGACCGAACGCCGTTTCAAAAGTCTCATCCGGGCTGATGATCGCGTAGCTCCAACCCTTCTTTTGCACAAAGACCTGCCCCATCGTACGATACAACTCACGTGCCGCCTGAACGTCCAACAGACGTTCGCCGTACGGCGGGTTACACAGCACGATACCGCTGTCGCCCTCCGGTCGGAACTGACGCAGATCCCGCTTAGTCGCCCGCACCTGAACGCCCACACCGGCCTTGGCGGCGTTCTCCTGCGTCAAGCGCACTGCCTCCGGGTCAATGTCGCTGCCGAGTGCGGAAAATGCGCGATCCGTCAGCATCTGTGCTACGGCGCGATCCCGTTCCTCTTTCCACAACGATTCCGGCAGCCAACCCCATTCCATCGCCGCAAATCGACGGCGAATACCGGGAGCGATCCGCTTGGCGGCCAGTGCCGCCTCGATCAACAGCGTGCCTGAACCGCAGCAGGGGTCCAACACCTGATCGGCAAGCCGCGCACGTGTCACGTCAACAATAGCGGCAGCCAACATCTCCTTCATCGGCGCACCGCCTGCGTTGCGGCGATACCCACGCTTGTGAAGTCCCGCGCCGCTGGTATCGATCAGCAGCATGACCTCGTCCTTTAAGATGGTAAACTGCACCTGTACCGTCGCACCGGTCTCCTCAAACCAACCAATACCGTAGTTGGTCTTCAAACGCTCAACAATGGCTTTTTTGATGATAGATTGGCAATCGGGTATGCTGTGCAATGCCGAATTCAGCGACCAACCCTTAACGGGAAACGCATCCTTTGCAGCAATGAATCGCTCCCACGGTAACGCGCGAACGCCCTGAAACAGTTCCTCAAACGAGGTTGCCCGAAAGGTGCCCAGATGTAGTTGAACACGCTCCGCATAACGACTGTTGATATTGGCACGCGCCAGCATATCGGCACCGCCGGAAAACATCACGCGGCCATTCTGCGGTGTTACCGCTTCCGCACCCATACGGCGCAGCTCATCTCCAAGGATACCTTCGACACCAAACAGACACGGCGCACAAAATTGTAATTGCTCCATACTGACCTCTTTACAAACGATCTTATAAAAACTGCCGTTGCCATGGGGCAACGGCAGTTTCCGTCTTGCACATCAAAAGCCGCCGATCAGGAACGCTTGCGAGTAAAGCCGCCGTGCTTTCCGTCCAGCGAACGCTTCAGATCCAGCATTTTTTCATCGCTGGTCTGCTTAAAACGAGACATCATTTCCTCAAAGCTGGCATTCTCTGCCGTACGATTGGGCTGCCATTCAAAGCCGCCGGGGCGACCGGGGGACGTCCGACGAGGAGCGGGGCCGCGGTTGGTGCGAGGCGGAGGATCCATCGCCTTTTTGATAGACAGGCTGATCTTGCCATCCTCACCGATGCTGAGGATCTTGACCTTGACCTGCTGATTTTCTGTAACATGATCACGAATTTCCTTAACATACGTCGGCGCAACCTCCGAAATATGTACCATGCCTGTTTTACCGCCTTCCAGTTCGACGAACGCGCCAAACTTTGTGATGCCGGTTACTTTACCCTCGACACACGCTCCAACTTCCAAAACCATGCTGCGGAGTTCCCCCTACTGTTAGAAATGATTACTGCTCGCTCGGGATCTCTTGGAAAATCGACTCATCCTCTTGCGCCAAGCCCTGATCCCGTGCGGCGGCCTCCAGATCGTTCTCCACGTTGCTTACCTGATCCGTCTTCAAGGCAAGCTCGTCTTCTTTCTGCTGCTTGACGATCAACGCTTCTGCCTTTACCTGTTCACGGGCGTTGAGCTCAATCCGGAGACGAACCAAAGAAAAGAGAATGTATACGGAAAGAGCCAACAAGGCAACGCGCAACAATACACTTTTCTTTTTTCCTTTGACAACGTGCATAGTCAGCGCTCCTTTCCGCAAATTTACACAGTACGATTATACAATATCTTTCTAATGGGTTGCAAGCCTTTTTTTAAAATTTTGTTGCTTTTTTTCGCATATTTTCGGCAAATTTCCCACACTTTTCCAAAACACGAACATACGGCCGTTTTCAGCCAGCCGAGCGGCACCGCAATCAGGCGACGAAAGCGAGCGCAGCCCCATCTCAACCACCGCATCACAGCCCCGACCAAAAACAGCAGGGCGTTCCCCACCGTATGCCGATACGCCGCAAATCCGGCCAACACGCCGAACAGCACGTATACGCGCACGACACCATCGGTCATCGCCAATGAAAACAGAAACACAACGATCGCCGAGGTGGAGAAAAAAAGACAGTCCTGAAAAAATACCGCTGCCGCCGAAGGGTGTGTGGTTTTTCGCCAGATACGAAACACATCATAGTAAGCGCCAAGCAGGAACCCCATACCACCGGACAGGAAGGCTTCCCACAGTTGCTCTGCATTTGTAAAGCCCATTTCCTTTACCTGAACAGCTTACCGAAGAAGCCACCGCCACGGTTATGTACATCAGCATAGGACAACGATTCGATCGCGCCTTCCATCGTCAGGTCACCGGTCTCAATATTCAAGCGATTGATATGCAGACCGTTCCCTTTGACGGTCAGCTCCCCCAGTTCGGTGTATATCACGACCGTCATTTCATCAAAACTGTCCACATCCTGCACGCCCGACACCGATAATGCGCGGCGTTCGCTAAGGCTGACCAGATGCGGCATGCTGCGGTTTTCCTGCTTTTGCTGCTCTTTCATGGGGCTGCCCTCCTAGGATACACTTGGTAGACTATATGAGAGGGCTGACAAAAATATACGACTTAAAGCGTCAGCATTACAAAACCTTATACAGTAGCGCGGCGTCGTTTTTGGCCACCGTTTCCTGCACTGTCAGAATCTCCGCCTTCAGCTCGCGCGTGCCGAATTGGATCGTCAGCACGTCGCCCACCTTAACGTCGTACGAGGCCCGTGCGACCTTGCCGTTAACCAGCACGCGACCCGCATCACACGCCTCGTTTGCTACCGTGCGACGCTTGATGATACGAGACACCTTCAAAAATTTATCCAATCTCATAAAAAACTCCTTACTACAAGCGAAAGGCCGCCCGAAAAACGGGCGGCCTCATGGTCAACAGACTTATTTCGCAACAGCGTCTTTGAACGCCTTGCCAGCCTTGAAAACGGGCTGCTTGGAAGCCGGGATCGTGATGGTTTCCTTCGTGCGGGGGTTACGGCCGGTGCGAGCGCCGCGAGCGCGAACCTCGAACGTACCAAAGCCAACCAGCTGAACCTTATCACCCTTAGCGACGGTATCGACAACGGACTCCAGGACAGCGGCAACAGCCTTCTCGGCGTCTTTCTTGGACAGACCAGCCTTTTCTGCAACAGATGCAACCAATTCAACCTTGTTCATGAGAAAAAACCTCCAAAATTTTTGTATTCCAACGGAATGATCCGCTTAGAATCAATACAAGAATCTACCCTACACCACATTGTACTCTACTTACGTTTCTTTTTCAAGAGTTTTTTCAAAAAAACTTGGACTTTGCCTAACTTTTTGACAAAAACACCAAACTGAGGGTAAAATTTTTGACAAATTTCACGAAAAATTGTTCACATCGCCAAAATGGCATCCGTATAGTGTTGCGTTTCCTTACGGATGCGCTCAATATCCAGTGTGAGAAATTCACCGTTCCGATACAGCACCTTACCGTCAACAACCGTCATCAAGACGGCGCGACTGCCGGCAGCGTACAGCAGATTGGACAGCGGCGCGTGAGACGGGCAGAAGCCGATATCTTCGGCATTCAGCATCACGAGATCGGCACGGAAGCCCACGGCAATATCACCGCAATCCTCTCTTCCCTGCGACAGCGCACCGGCACGTGTGCCGCAATACAGCACCGTTTGCGCCGGAAATGCGGTAGGATCACATGCAATGCCCTTAGCCAACAAGCCGGCGGCACGCATCTCATCCAACATATCCAGCGCATTGTTGCTTGCAGCAGAATCGGTACCGATCGCAACCGACAAGCCCTTGCGCAGCAGCTTATCGGTCTGTGCAATACCGCTGCCGAGCTTCATATTACTCTTGGCACAGTGGGCCACTGTCACGTCATGACGCGCCAACCGCTCGATATCTGCATCTGTCAGCCAAACGCCGTGCGCCAACGTCAGCGGATGCTCCAGCATACCGACCTGCTCCAACAACGCCGTGGGGGTCATGCCGTGCCGTCCCACGCATTCCAAATGCTCCTTCTTAGTCTCGGATACGTGCATCTGCATGCGGAGACCATATTCCCCCGCCATAGCCGCAGCGTCACGCAGGATATCAGGGCGTGTCGTATACTCGGCGTGCGGTGCAACGTCAATACGTACGCGACCGTCACCGGTACCGTGATATGCCGGGATCAGCGCTTTCAGCTCGGCGCAGGCAGGCAGATCGGCGAAACGCTTGCTCGCGTCAAAGCACGAGATCCCGCGGCCGATATTGGCCTTGATGCCGCATTCCAGAGCTGCACGAGCCGTCTCCTCGCAGAAATAGTACATATCGGTAAAGCCAACCGTTCCGGTGGCCAGCATTTCCGCCATACCCAGCAAGCTGCCCCAATACACCGCTTCCGCGCCGAGCTTGTCCTCAAATGGAAAAATGCGGTCGAACAGCCACGATTGTAACGGCAGTTCTTCGCCGTAACCGCGCATCAGCGTCATCGCCACGTGTGTATGGGCGTTGTACAAGCCCGGCATCAGCAAACGGCCTGTGCCGTCGATACGCTCACCAAAGTCCTCGACCGGCGGCTGATCCGACAGCCAGACGATGTGAGTATCCCGCACACCGACGTACTGTGACGGCAGATAGGTGCCATCCGCTTTAAGAACACCGATCTTTTTAAACAGCACCGCTATCCCCCATCCTTTCCAGTACAGCGCAGATCAACGCACTGAAGCGTCCGGACGTCTGTCCGGCAACCTCGGTCACTTCCTCGTCACTGACGTATGTACCGGCGACAACACCGGCAGCCATGTTGGTAATGCAGGAAATACCAAGCACCTGCATACCGCACCGTGCCGCCGTGATCGCCTCCGGCACGGTGGACATTCCCACCGCCGAGCCGCCAAGCAGCCGCAGTGCCCGGATCTCGGCCGGTGTTTCAAACTGCGGTCCGCCCATATAGCAATAGATGCCCTCCTGCAGCTCCAGCGACAGCGAATCGGCCGCGTCTTTCGCCAAGGCGCGCAGGCGCGGTGTGTAGGTTTCGGTCATATCAAAGAACCGCGGGCCGAAGAACGGATCGGCCGTTCTGCGTTCCGGACTATCGGCGCACAGCTTGATATGATCGGTGATGAGCATCAGATCTCCGGGATGAAAATTCTCATTAACACCACCGGCCGCGTTGGTCAGGATCAGGTGTTTCACTCCTAAACAATGCAGCACGCGGACATAGAAGGTCACGGTGTGGAAATCGTAGCCCTCATAGTAATGAAAGCGTCCGGAAAACGCAAATACCGCCTTATCCGCCAAGCGACCGACGCAAAGCGTCCCCGCGTGCGATTCGACCGTGGACACGGGAAAACCGGGGATCTCTTCGTATGGGATACGGATCGCCTGCTCCATACGCTCGGTCAAAAAGCCGAGACCGGAACCGAGAACGACAGCCGCATCGGGTAATACCGCACCGGCAGAGCGAATGCGCTGCTCAACGTAGGCAGCCGCTCGCTGTGCCTGTTCACGCTCGGTACTCATCAATCCAGCTTTTTACCGCACTTGTTGCAGTAAACCGCGTCGTTGGCATTCAGAAAGCCGCAATCGCAACGGATCACGCTCTTGCTTTCCATCACGCGGTCCTCCAGCTTCGCCAACTGCACCTCAAGCTCCGCCAGCTGCTCCACGCAAGCCTCGATCATATCGTCGACCGGCTCACCTGCGGTGCGGCTGTCGTACACCAAACGGCCCAAGCCCTCGTACAGCGCTGCGATCTCACGGCGCAGCTCCACGATCTGCACACGAACCTTGGTCAGTTCCACAAACTCCCCCGTCTTTTTACCGGCGGTCTGCGCGACCGATTTAGCACAGGACAACACTTCTTCAAACGCTGCCATAGTATATCGCTCCTTTTTTGTTATTACTTTCATTATAAAAAATTCAACATCGAATTACAACCCTTTTTAACCGACAAATTCCCGCCCGTCTCCTCCGCCTCATAGCACAATGGGACTTGGATACCGAACTCAGACCCTCATCTTTTCGTAAAACGTGCGGACCGCGTCCTTCCGCTTGAGCATCTCCGCCAGATCGGCGTTATACTCATACGGGAATTTGTAATTGAACACACGCTCCAGATAATCGGTACCCGGCTGCTTCAGCTTAGAGACCGCACCGGCACCGCATCCCAATATCGTATGCGTTTCATCCATAATGTAGACGTTATACAAGCCCTCGCTTCCCGGCTTGGCCCAGCCGACGTTTTCCTGGTTGCCCACCGTACGGCTCTGCCGGTATAAGTAATAAGAGCGGTAGCCCGCCTGCGGAAGCACCAGCGCTGTGTGCGCCACCATACGGGCGGCATCATCGGCGGTGCGATAATCGGCACGCTTCTGCAACGTCAGATTGGCGGCACGCTTCATCGAAAGCGTATGCACCGTCACGCTTTCCGGTGACAGCGAAAGAATCCCCTCCAACGTACGACTAAAGCTGTCATATCTGTCCGTCGGCAAGCCGGCGATCAGATCGGTGTTGATATTGTTATGACCGCAGCGACGGGCGATCTCAAAGGCTTCATAAAACTGTTCGACCGTGTGCTTGCGGCCGATGTGAGACAGTACCTCATCGTTCAGTGTTTGGGGGTTAATGCTGATACGCGATACGCCCGCCTCCTTCAGCGCGCGCAGCTTATCATCGGTCACGGTATCCGGACGTCCCGCTTCCACCGTATACTCCCGCACCGTTGACAGATCAAAGCTCTGTTCCACAGCATCGGTCAGCTGACACAACTGCGATGCCGAGAGCGTTGTGGGGGTACCACCGCCGAAATAGACCGTCTCCAATCGTAGCCCCAATTCCTTGGCCAACGCGCCGGTATAGGCGATCTCCTTCGACAGCAGCTCCACGTATTCCGGCATCAGCTTGGCGGCACGGGTAACGGTTTGCGACACAAACGAGCAATAGTCGCAGCGTGTAGGACAAAACGGAATGGACACATATAAGCTGAAGGAATCCGGCTGCGACAGTGCCAACAGCGCATCCTCAGCCGCCAACGTATTGCGGCAAAGCGACAGCTTTTGTTCACTGACTAACAAACGGTCACGCAACCACGCCACCGCGCGCTCCTCACCGTATTCCGCAGTCAGGCGGCGCAGCAGCTTGACAGGACGCACACCGGTAACGATGCCCCAGTCCTGCGTGATACCGCACATCCGAACAAATAGGCGGTACAGCAGCTCGCACAGTACCAGCTCACACTCATCCCGATATTCCGGATGCGTGTTTGGAACGGTAGCCGTCAGCGTATCGTCAAAATCATCCAGCAACAGCCGACAGGACAGTGTCGACTCCTCCGCCCCGCGTTCCAGTCGCGTTACAGCGACGACACCCTCGGCGGGTAGCACGTCGTTCTCGGGAATGACGATCTTTTCCTGCGGCAAAAACAACCGGCAGATATTTTGTAATTCAAAATGGTAGGAATGACCCTGCAGTAACAAAACCATACGTTACACTCCTGCGAGGAAAGGATTATACCGACATTCATAGCCGATCGTGGTCTCTTCCCCGTGTCCGGGGATAACGCGCCATTCGGCAGGCAACGCCGCCAAGCGGCGGAGGCTTTCGAACAGCACCGCCGTGTTACCACCCGGCAGATCGGTACGTCCCACACTGCCGGCAAACAGCGTGTCGCCGGCGATCAGCACGTCCTCACAGCCGTAACAGCAGCTACCCGGTGTGTGTCCCGGTGTATGCAGCACCGTCAACGCTAGCGAACCCACCGTCACGGTATCACCGTCCTGCAACAGCCGATCGGCACACAGCACATACGGCCGACGGTATGACGGGATCAGGCTGAGCGAAGCATCGGAAAGCGCCGGAGCGTCCGACGCATGGATAAACAAGGGTGCGCCGGTTGCCTCCTGCAGCTCACGCACCGCCAGTATGTGGTCAAAATGGGCGTGCGTCAGCAGGATCGCCTCCACCTGCGCCGCTTTGTCGCCGAGCCGCTGCAACAGGCGCGGCGCTTCATCACCGGGATCGATCACCGCGGTACGCCCCTGCGGATCCGAAAGGATCACACAGTTGGCCAGATAATCGCCTACCGGGTAATACGCAACATTCATGGTTTTTTCTCCCAATCCGCCGTGTCAAGCAAGATCGTTACCGGGCCCTCGCCGTTCATTTTAACGGTCATATCCGCTCCAAACTCGCCCGAGGCGACACGGATACCAAGCGCACGCAGTTCCTCCATAAACCGCTCGTACAGCGGTTCGGCCTGCTCCGGACGCGCCGCCGCAAAGAACTCCGGACGGCGACCATGTGAACAGTTGGCCGCCAACGTAAAATTGGAGACTACCAACGCCTCACCGCCGATATCCAACAGCGAAAGGTTCATCTTATCCTGCTCGTCGGTAAAAACACGCAGATTGGCGATCTTTTGTGCCATCAGTGCGGCTTGTGTCTCGGTGTCCTCGCGCAGCACACCCAACAAGATCAGCGCACCCGCGCCGATACTGCCGGTGATACGCCCCTCCACGGTGACAGACGCGTCATATACTCTCTGAAAAACTGCTTTCATTGCTTTTACACTCCGCTTCGTTCGATCTCTTCAATGCCCTTGATGCGTTTCAGTCGTGTGATGACCTCCTGCAGATGAAGAACACTGTTGACGCCGACCGTCATTTGTATTTCCGCCTTGCCGCCGCGGCACTCACGCGCTTGCATACCGAAGATCGACACGTGCATCGACGCCAACTGCGAGGTAACGTCCAGAAGCAGTCCGCTACGGTCGGTCGCCATAATGTGCAGCTCCGCCTTAAACTCCTCGCGTACCGAGTCCTCCCACGTTACGGATACCCAGCGCTCCGGCTCGGCACAGTTTTGCAGATCCTTCGGCACGTTGGCACAATCTCGCTGATGAATGGAGACACCGTAGCCACGAGTAATGAAGCCCACGATGTTATCTCCCGGCACCGGATTACAGCACCGCGCGAATTTCACCAAGCAGTTATCCATATTCTCGATGATAACGCCGCCGTTATGATGCTTGTGCGGGCGCTGAGCCGACAGACTTTCCAGCGTAACCGCCTCCGCCTTGGCGTACTTCTGCGCTTCCTCCTTCATTCGGGGAACCAGACGCGACAGCAGAATACCGCCGTAGCCGATCGCGGCATAGAAATCGTCAATCGTAGCACAGTGCTGACGCTTTGCCTGCGCCAACAGAAATTCCTGCATATCCTCATCGGACAAACGGATAAAGTTGCGCGAGATCTCGCGTTCCAATTCCTCTTTGCCCTTTTGGATGTTTTCCTCACGGCGCTCGCGCTTGTACCACGCGCGGATCTTATTACGCGCCTCACTGGTTTTGACCAGCTGCAGCCAATCGCGGCTCGGGCCGTGGTTGGGCGCGGAGGTGGTAAGAATCTCAACGATCTCACCGGTCTTGACCTGATAATCGATGGAAACGATGCGGCCGTCCACCTTGGCACCGACCATACGGTTGCCCACCTCGGAATGGATGGCATACGCGAAGTCGATGACGGTCGAACCGCTCGGCAGATTGACCACCTTACCGCGCGGTGTGAACACAAACACGTCGTCCGAGGAAAGGTCGGTCTTGATGGAACGCACGATATCCACCGCATCGTCCACGTCCTGCTGATTTTCGATAAAGCGGCGCACCCAGGCCACCTTATCCTCCAGGCGATCCTTCTTTTGGATACCGAGCTTGTATTTCCAATGGGCCGCGATACCGTATTCCGCCGTATGATGCATTTCCCACGTACGGATCTGCACCTCAAAGGGGATCTTCTCCTGACTGATCACCGTGGTGTGCAGCGACTGGTACATATTGCTTTTCGGGGTAGAGATATAATCCTTAAACCGATTGGGGATCGGGCGGAACAGATCATGCACGATACCAAGCACATTGTAGCAATCGTTGACCGTATCCACGATCACACGCACCGCGTAAATATCGTAGATCTCGTCAAACGACCGACCCTGCATATACATTTTGCGGTAAATACCGGTGATACTCTTGATACGGCCACTGATATGCGGCTTGAGATCGTATTCCTGCATCCGCTCCTGCAAGCGCTGCTGGATCTCCGCCAGAAACGCCGCACGGTCGTCGCTGTGCATATCCAGATTTTCCTCGATCTCGTGGCAGGCCATCGGATCCAGCAGACGGATCGAAATATCCTCCAACTCATCCTTGATGGCACGGATACCGAGACGGTGCGCGATAGGCGCATAAATGTCCAACGTTTCCTTGGCCTTATCACGCCGTTTCTGCGGATCCCAACCGGAGTTGGTACGCATATTGTGCAAGCGGTCGGCTAGTTTGATAATAATAACACGAATGTCCTGAGACATCGCCATCAGCATCTTGCGCACGTTTTCAGCCTGCTGTTCCTCTTTGGTGGAAAACGGCATCTGTGTGATCTTGGTAACACCATCCACCAGCAGCGCAACGTTGTCACCGAACTGCTGACGGATCTCGGAAAGCTCCACCGAGGTATCCTCGACAACATCGTGCAGGATTGCGGCAACGATCGCCTCGTTATCCATACCGAGTTCGATCAGAATACACGCCACCTGCAGCGGGTGACAAACGTAATCACCGCCCGAATACCGACACTGACCGGTGTGCGCATCGCAAGCCAGCGTAATGGCGCGATCGATCATCGCCATATCGTAGTTTTTCTCATTCTCGCCAATGGTTTCGCGCAGCTTGGCGATCGCATCCTCCTGACGAAGGATCTCTTTTGTCACGATGTCCACACCTCCTTGTTCAAATACCGTGCTGTTGCCGTTTGAGCCAGATCCGCCTTGGCAGCGCCCTCGCGAACGGTGGCAAATACAGTATCCCCTTCATCACGCCATTCAATCAAACCGGCCTCACGCAGCAGACGGCAGGCGATCAGCACGTCCGTGCAGGTCAGCGCCGGTGTTTTCACGCGGGCGCAAAGCACCTCCAACGGACCGACATATGGCCGCTGCTTCAAGAAGCGGTAGATACGCGCCGCGCACTCCCGATCCGGAAGGCGAACCTCCTCGGACAGATCGCGGCGAATGACGGCATCAAGCTGTGAGACCGCCCCGATCATCTCCTCCTGAGGCAGATCGGACAATCGCAGATCCCGCACAACGATGGAAACACTGGTAATACCGTGATATTCGTTACGGTCCAGAACGACCGCCAGATCCACCACTTCACCAACACGATAAGCAAAGTCGTCCGGCGAAGTCGAAAACTTCATAGCTGTGATACGTGCATCGTCACGCGTCAAGGTCAGCCGCAGGTGCTTGCCACCACCCACCGGCTCAATACGCTCTAACGTCATGTGTGACAGCCCAAACAACGGACGTGGATTACCCGCACCGACCGGCTCCAGTGCCGTCAGCGCCAACAAAATATCCGGCGTGATCTGTCCGGGACGTAAGCGACAATCGATGTTCAATTCCGCAACCGGCATATGCGGCGCGACCTCGGCAGCATAGCGATTGATACGCTCCCGAAATTCGGGCAAGCGCGACTCCTCGATTGTCACACCGGCTGCCTGCTCGTGACCGCCATAGCCCAACAGACAATCCTCGCAGGCATGAAGTGCGTTGTAAAGGGAAAAGCCTTTCAAGCTGCGTCCGGAGCCGCGGGCAATGCCGTTTTCCACCGTCAGCACCAAGCAGGGCTTACCGAAACGCTCCAGCAACCGCGCCGCAATAATTCCCAGCACGCCTTGATGCCACTGATGTCCCCAAACGACCACCACGCGCTGCGACGACATATCGGCATCGACCTGCAGCGACGCAAGCAATTCCTTCAAGATAGCGGCTTCCGTGACCTGACGCTCGTTATTCAAACCATGAACCTCGTTCGCCAGCGTGGAGGCTTCTTCCTCGTCCTCGCTGAGCAGCAGCGATGCCGCCTTGTACGGATCTCCCATACGGCCGGCCGCATTGATACGCGGCGCAATGGTAAACGCCACACCGGTAGCATTCATCGTCTTTTCCACACCGCCAAACTCACGCAGGCGGCGCAGACCCAAGCGGCTGTTACTGCGGTTGATAAGCTGCAGACCGCGGCGCACCAATACACGGTTATCGCCGTGCAGCGGCATCACGTCAGCTAATGTGCCGAGCGCTACCAGATCGGCATACTCCGCCAACATACGATCGGTATCGCCCTCCAACGCACAGACCAGCTGAAATGCCACACCCACGCCGGCCAGATCCTTAAACTCACCGGGGCAATCACGTCGATGCGGATCCACCACCGCCACCGCGGGCGGCAGCGTTTCCGACGGCTGGTGATGGTCTGTCACCACCACGTCAATCCCGCAGGCATTGGCATACGCGATCTCGTCGATGGCAGAAATACCATTGTCCACCGTGATAATCAGTTGCACACCGCACTGCGCCAATTCGTCAATGCTTTCCCGATGCAGGCCGTAGCCCTCACCGTCACGTCGCGGCAAACGGTATTGCACGCGAGCGCCTTTATCCCGCAGATAGGAATACAACAGCACGGTCGCCGTGATGCCGTCCGCGTCATAATCACCGTAGACCGCGATACTCTCACCCTCGTCGATCGCGCGCTGTACGCGGTCAGCCGCAGCATCCATATCGATGTACGAGAACGGATCGCAGTACAACTCGTTCCCGACCAAGAAATCCATTGCTTGGGAGGCATCGGTAATGCCTCGTCCGGTCAGCAGCAGACACAACAGCGGATCCAAACCGCACTCCGCCGAAAGCTCCCCGGCCAGATCCTTATCCAGTTGTGAGAACGTCCAGCGTTTGTAGCCCATCGTGATATCCATCCTTAAAAAAACTTTACAGTATATAATAGCATTTTTGCGACGGGTATTCAACAGATTTCTTTTACTTTTCTTCGGCGCTCGCCATATTTTTTCAAAAATTTCTATATCTTGACATTTTTTTACAAGTATGGTATCGTAACAGTATCACGCGCAGGAGGAAACCGCTATGAAATCTACCGGTATCGTACGCAAATTGGACGACCTCGGACGCATCGTTCTCCCCATCGAATTACGTCGCACGTTGGATATTGCCGACAAAGCTCCGTTGGAGATCTTTGTGGACGGCGATTCCATCGTTTTGCACAAATACGCCCCTTCTTGTGTTTTCTGCGGCAGTAAGCATACCACCGTGGAATACATGGAGCGCAGCATTTGCGCCGACTGTCTGAACAAGCTCAAGGATAACTGATCCGCACGCAAAGCGCCGTTCTGTCGAACATCGACAGGACGGCGCTTTTTTTGCGTTCATGCCGCTTGTTTTTCTGTCATATACATGAGTATGACACGAGGAAAGGTGTGATACCGCGATGGACAGACAAAGCGATTTTAAGACCATGATGGAACGGTACGAGCAAGAGCTGATGCAATTGCGCAGACAAGCGACTCCGGTAACGACCCCTTCGGAAGCGCAAGCGGAAAACCCGCCCGCCGAGGAAGCCGCCGCAGAGGAATTTACCACGACCCTGCAGGTACGTGTTACGGCGGCGAATGAGGCGGTCCCGATCCCAAACGCGTTGGTATCGGTCAGCCGCAACACCCCAGAAGGACCGCGGCTCCAGCAGGTGCTGCTGACAGATATCAGCGGACTGACCGAGCCGATCACCCTGCCGGCTACCGATCCGTCGCTGACACTGCAGCCGGAGGAGAATATTCCGCTGGTGACATACGAGATTCAGATCGCCGCGCCCGGGTACTTCCGTGTGCTGAACAGCGACGTACCGCTGTTCAGCGGCGTTCCGACGGTGCAGCCGGTCGCAATGATCCCGTTGCCGGAATTTGAGGAACCGAACGTGACCGAATTACAGTTCCGCGTACCGCGGAACGACCTGTAAAGGAGGAGCATATATGCCGGATCTGCCGTTTATTCCGGAGACCATCACGGTACATCTGGGCGCACCCGATGCACCGGCGCAAAACGTGACCGTTCCCTTTCCCGAATATATCAAAAACGTCGCCTCAAGCGAGATCTACCCCACCTGGCCGGTCAGTGCCTTGCGCGCCAACATTCTGGCGCAGATCTCGTTTGCGCTCAACCGCATTTACACCGAATGGTATCCCAGCCGCGGTTATAATTTCGACATCACCAACAACACGCAGTTTGATCAATCCTTTGTCCAGAACCGTGATATTTTCGACAATATCAGCCAACTTGTGGATGAGATCTTCAACGACTACGTGCGCCGTGAGGGAAACGTCGAGCCGTATTTTACACAGTACTGCAACGGAACGACCAGCACCTGCGACGGTCTCTCCCAATGGGGTACTGTCCCACTCGCGGAGCAAGGGCTCAATTCGATAGAGATCCTGCGCGAATTTTACGGTGACGACATCGAGATCGTAACCGACGCACCGGTGATGAACAATCAACCCTCCTACCCCGGCACACCGCTTCGTCTGGGCGATATCAGCAACGACGTGTTGACCAAACAGATACAGCTAAACCGCATTTCGCGCAACTATCCCGCCATTCCGAAGATCGAAACGGTGGATGGTATCTTCGGGACCGGTACCGAGGCCGCGGTACGCGCGTTTCAGCGCATCTTTGGCTTGACTGAGGACGGGATCATTGGGAAAGAAACGTGGTATCGCATCGCATTTTTATACACCGGCGTCAAGCGGTTGGCTGAGTTGGATTCCGAAGGGATCGCGCTGGAGGAGGTACGCAAACAGTTTTCCGAGGTCATACGACCGGGCGATACCGGCGATGAGGTGCGGGTCGTTCAGTATTTCTTGGCGGTGATCGGCAATTTCTACGATACCGTGCCGCCCATCCCGGTGACCGGCGTGTTTGACGAGGTGACGGAGAACGCTGTGCGCGCCTTTCAGCGCACGGTCGGTCTGACCGAGGACGGCATCGTCGGTCAACAGACTTGGGAGGAGTTGTACCGCGCCTACCGCGGTATTATTGACACTTTAGTGCTGCCGGAAAACCGCGTCGCCCCCTACCCCGGCGATCCGCTGACACTGGGCTCGACCGGTCAGTACGTCACCTTTTTACAGGAGTATCTGTCGGTGATCGCCGGTACATATCCATCCATTCCGTCGGTCACGGTCAACGGCACCTTTGACGAACAGACCGAGGAGGCTGTCATCGCCTTTCAGCGGGAGTTTGGATTGTCTCCCAACGGTCTGGTGGGAGCAACGACCTGGAACCGTATCGCCAGCCTTTACGAGGATCTGACGGTCGGTATGGAAAAGCAGACCGGCCAAAATCCGGGATACACATTAGAGCAGGAGGTACAGTCATGACCTACACCGAGTGGCAGCGACGCGATCACGTGCGCGAGTTGCAGGAATACTTACGAACCCTCGCCTTGGTGGATAACAACCACCGTGAGCTAGCGGTGGATGGAATCTACGGCGAAGAGACCACCGAGGCGGTCCGTGCCTTTCAGTTAGCCAACGGTCTGCCGGTGACCGGCAAAGTGGACAGCGATACCTGGGAACGACTGGTGGAAGACTATCTGGATGCGCTGACGCTGCTTTCCGAAGCGACGGCACTCCAAGCGCTCCCCTCGCCGCAGCACGTGATCCGTCCCGGCGATCGCGGCAATTTGGTATACATTCTGCAGGCGATGCTGAACACGCTGACCGAAACGCTGGAGGAGCTGTCGGAGATCGCTGTCAGCGGCGAATACGATGGTGCTACCGAGCAGCGTGTGAAGGAGCTTCAAAAGCTGGGCGGCTTTCCGGAGACCGGCGAGGTCGATCGGTATTTCTGGGATCACCTTGCCGCTTGGTATAACAGCCTGTAATCCGGAGGTGTAACGCAGTGCGACGCCATTCTGTCTTTTTGAAAAACGCGGCGATCCTGACGGTGACCTCGCTCATTTTGCGCACGATCGGCATCTTTTTCCGAATCTATATGTCCAACAAGATCGGTGCGGAGGGCATGGGATTATATCAGCTGGTCGTATCCATCTACGTATTGGGGGCTACCTTTGCCACCTCAGGGATCTCGACCGCGGTAACACGGCTGGTGGCGGACGAATTGGTGCGCGGAACGGCAGACTCGGTGCGACGCATCCTGCGGCGATCCATCCTGCTGAGCATCATCATCGGATTGGCATCCACGGCAATCATCTACGCCGGTGCGGAGATCATCAGCGTGTACTGGATCAAGGATGTGCGCGCCACACCGGCGCTGCGGGTGATGTCGTTCAGTCTCCCCTCAATGGGCGTTTCTTCCTGCTTGCGTGGCTATTTCATCGCCCGCCGTCGGGTGGCGGTATCCTCCCGCGCACAACTGTTGGAGCAGGCGGTACGCATCGGGGTCGTGGTGTTTCTGTTGGATCGCTTCGCCGTTTTCGGGATCGGCGTTTCCTGCATGGCGGTAATGCTCGGTGACACGGTGGCGGAATGGATCGCTTGCGGCTGTATCGCTTGGGGGTATTATCGAGATCGATGCCATCTTTCCGGAGAACTGCCGCAGCGTCAAGGGTCGCCCCTTACCTCGGTGGTGCGCCGTGTGCTGGCTATCGCGGCGCCAATCACCGCCGGACGGTATCTCAACTCGATCCTGCGCACCATTGAGAACATTCTGGTACCGAACAGCATTGCCAAATACAGCGGCTCGCAGGAACGCGGACTTTCGGAGTTCGGTGCGTTGAAAGGTATGGCACTGCCGCTTATTTTCTTTCCCGCCTCGTTCCTATCCGCTATGGCTACGCTGCTCATTCCGGAGATCTCGGCCGCCAACGCGCTGCAGCACAAGGATCGCATCAACAGCGCGGTGGAAAAGGCACTGCGCATCACGCTGCTGAGTTCCATCTTGATCGGTGCGGTATTCACCGCATTCTCGCGGGAACTGGGTCTGTTGCTGTATAACAGCGCCGAGGTAGGATTGTATCTGCGCGTGCTGGCACCGCTGACACCGATCATGTATACCGAAAGCATTGTGGACGGTATGCTGAAGGGATTAAATCAGCAAAACAGTTCGCTGAAATACAGCGTGGCGGATTCCTCGATCCGCATCGTGCTGATCCTGCTGTTGGTGCCGTACCGCGGTATGGGGGCTTTCCTGTTTATTATGGTCATCAGCAACGTACTGACCTCGTTTTTGAATACGCACCGTCTGCTAAAAGTAACCGGCATGTCGATACCATGGAATCGGTGGATCCTCCGTCCGTTCCTTGGTGCCTGCATCGCATCGGCGATCGCGCTGACCGTTACGAATCTGCCGTTTATCTCATCCGTTTCGGGTATATGGCTGACGGTTTTGGGCATCCTGTGTCTGTGCGGTGCTTACGTCGCACTGATGGTGCTGCTGGGCTGTATCACGCGTTCCGACGTCCGTCGTGCCGCCGGTTAAAGAGGTTATAAAAAAAGAAAGAAAAATTTTGAAATTTACCCTTGACAACTGCCGGATGATAGTGTATTATAGTCAAGCAGTTTGACACGCACCATTAGCTCAGTTGGTAGAGCACCTGACTCTTAATCAGGGTGTCCAGGGTTCGAGTCCCTGATGGTGTACCATCCGGCCCGTTGGTCAAGTGGCCTAAG
>JAZNKN010000033.1:0-4563 GCA_045578625.1 Acutalibacteraceae bacterium
TTGGCAACCGGCGTGACGTTGGCTTCCGTCAGTGACGCATTGCAGCTTTCCAAAATCTCTTTCGATCTGGCATCGATCGTTTCAAGATCCTGCTTCAAACTCATTCCATCACCCCCAACGTCGTCTTGATTTCGGCGGTGATGCCGACGAGTGACTCGCAGTACGCCACCGCGTTTTCGGCCTGCAGGGCCGCTGCTTCGGCACGGGCGGCCGCGTTTGCGTTGGTGGCCGCCTGCTCGGCGGCAAGCTTCGCTCCGTTTGCCTCGGATGCCGCTGCGACCGCAAGGTCCTCGGCCTGCGCGGCCGATACCGCCGCCGCGGCCGCCGTTTCGCCGGCCTCGCCCAGCACCGCCTCAGCGCGGGTGAGCAGCTGCTGCCACTGCAGCGGCGCTTCGGTGGGCTGCACCCCCTCGTCGCGGTAGGCGAACTGCAGCAGCACCGGTGGGAAATAGCGGCGCGCGGTCTCCACACCGTCCGTCACCGCGTATTCCACCAACCGCATCGCCGCGACCCCTGCCGCGGTCCACGCGGCGGGAATATAGAAATCAACGACCGGACCGTCCTCGCCCAAGGGCAGCGTGTCGGTGATGTCGTAAGAGCCGTCGCCGCACACCACCTCGAGGCGGTAGACGCTGTCGAGGCTCGGCGACTCAAAATAAAAATTCAGCCGCGTAGCGCACTCGTCACCCGCCGTACCGCAGGCAAGCGGTCCGGTCGGTGTCACCGCCGTATCGGTGACAGTCAGCTGATGAATGTATGCCGGAAAGGACATCTTACTTCTCCTCCTTTGCCGCGTTCAGCGAGGCGCGCACCTTGGTGGGATCCAGTTTCAGCTCGTAGCACAGATCCATGAGCTGACGGTCGGTAATGTTGTGCTCTGCCATTTTGCGGATGGCGGCGTCGTAGCCCTTCTTGTTGTACGTCTCCACGAAGGTACCCGACAACTGACGCCACAAGCTCCAATCCAACTGGTACTGCCGCGCCTCGGCCACCGTCCAGCCCTGTTCGAGGGCGTCGACGTAGATCTCGGTGCTGATGTATTGGTTCTGGTACATCTCCTTGAGCGCCGTACGGCGGAGCTTTTCAGCGTCCTTAGCCGCGGCGGTGGCGGTCGCTTGCTCGCGCTTCTCCTGGGCCTGCTTGGCCTTGATATACGCCGCCTTCTCGGTGGACTCCGCCTCGTACGCTTCGCGCATCAGCCGTCCGCGCTCCTCCAGTGCATCCTGCTCGGCGTCCTGCGTCTCCTGCAGCACCGCGGCGGAGCGTTCGCTCTCGATCGCCTCTTCGCGGCGGGTCAGCGCCTCGGTCAGCGCGGTCACCGCCTCGTCGCGGGTACGGCGGGCGGTCTGAGTGCGACGGGTATCGGCGGTATCCGCCGCCGTCATCTGTGCGACGGACAACCCCGAGCCGGTCAGCCCGAGATTCGCCACCGCCTCTTTGGCCTGCTTGCGCACCACCTGCCGTTCCACGGCGGACGCGTCCACCGTATCCAGCAGCGTGCGCTGCTCCTCGCGGATCGCCGCGCCGGTATCGTCCACCGCCGCCTGCACGTCCGCGGCCGCGTTCGCGTTGATCTGCGCGATGCTTTCGGCGGCCTGCTGCTTGCGTTTTTTCTCATACGCGTCCGCCTCGGCGGTCGCGTTCTTAACGTACTGACTCATCTGCGAATCTCCCCCATTCTGCGGTAGCCGACCTCGATGCCGTCCACCGTCATCCGTCCGCTGCTGCGCAGGTTGATGCCGCAGCGGCACAGCCGTACCGCGTCGGTCGGCAGATACCGCGGCAGCGTGGCCTCCGGTGCACTGCCGCTCAGCGTCAGCGTGGCTACCTCAGCGGTGGTGTCGCCGTCACACAGCGACACCGTCACGCGCTCCCCCGCCTCGCCCGACAGCCACAGCGTCACGCCGCAGAGCTGCTTATAAGCGGCGGGCTGCCCCAGTGCGTACCATTTGGTGGTGAGCTGACAGGCGACGGGGCGCTCGGCGAAGGTCAGCGTCCCACCCACCTTTGTCGGCACGCGGTCACACGCGTGCGCCGTATCAAAGCCGTAGGACACCAACGTGTCACCCACCGTCACCACCGACAGGGCGGTATCCCCCGCGCGGGTCAGGTGCAGCAGCTCCGCGTCGCCGAGGGCGGTATCCCATACCTGCCACGCCACCGCCGCCTGAGCGGTGTCCTCGGAGGCGTAACTGCCACCGCGGGCAAAGCCGCCCGAACGGCAATCCAACGCGTAGCCCGCCGTGCCGATCTGCAGCAGATAGTGATCGCCCACCCGCTCGGCGGTGGCGGCTTTCAGCCTCTCGGCACCGTACTGCGCGAGCTCGGCTTCGATGGGTGCGGACAGCGCCCGCACACTGCGCACGTCGTACGTGCCGCCGCTGAACAGCGTATACACGTGACCGTCGGACGATGCCCAGACCAACCGCTCGCCGCACAGACGCACGGTATCGGGGCAATCGCAGCCGCGCTCGGGGTGGATCTGGGTGATGGGAAACACCGCGGCGGCGGCCTCGGTGTCGGTGACCGTACCGGCGAGCAGATCGTCTGCGGTATACGACATACCGGCGCGATAGCGGGTAGCGTACACCTCGCGCTCCTTGAAGATCACCAGCAGATCGCTCTGCTTGCCGAACGCTGTTACCGCGGAGGACGCGTCGCCGACGTAGGCGAAATTGTTTTCCGGAAAATATGTCGGTCGGTTGAGCGCGCTCCACTGGATAAGGCTGGGGCAGGTAGGATTGCCGGACAAAAACAACCGCGTGCCGCCGGCAGTACCGTCGGTGCCGCCGAACCACGCGCCGAAGCGCATCCCGTAGATGCGGCTGAGACTGACACGGTCGGTGCGGGTAGCAGTCAGCGTGAGATTGCCCGAGGCCGCCCCCATGGGGACGGGTGCCACACCGCCGCCGGTGGCGTACACAAACCAGAAGCAGCCGTGCTTCGGATCGTAGCGCAGGGCGAGATTGTCCAGCGGCTTGTCATCCAGATCCACCTGCTCCTTGCCGAGACCGTCCGTATCGTAATAATCGATGGTGTGCGCGATGCTCGCGCCGGTCTCGTCGCGGTGACGCACAATGCAGGATGCCGCCGGATCTACCGTTACCGTGTCCGGCAGCCAGTAGTATAGCCCCTCGCCGTCGGAGGTGTAGGTGCACTGGAAGCGGTTGGTCAGCAGGTTGAACGGCTCCTGCCGTGCGCCGCTGTCAACGCGTCGGAGCGTCGTGGTGGGGCGGGCAGCGATCAGCACCTTCGGTACGTAGGCGGCATCCCGCAGCAGATCGGCACCCGAGGTCAGCGCATAGACGCCTCGCAGCAGATCGTCGTCACCGCCGACGTATACCACCGCCTCACAGTCATCGTCAAAGCCTACGTCGCGTCCCGCCGGCAATGCCAGCACGTTGGTCGCGCCGGTTAAGGTGTGGGTGCGCCCGCGCAGTGTGCCGTCCTCATCGGCGAGGACGAACTGATGCTGCTCCCCCGCGCGGCCGTGCAGCAGGGTGCGGCGGTACAGCGGGGTGGCCGTGTAGGTCGCCCCGACAAGCGCCGGCAGCGTGTCGCGCTCGCACAGCGCCGGTCGGGTACACAGCACCCCGTCCTGCCACCAGAGGTTGAGTGCGTCGCTGAGGCGGTCGTCTGCGATGACGTGGGGCGGCGAGGATAGATCCACGCCGCCGGACAGCGGCGGCAGCGACAGTCGGTAGCGCGAGGTGCGGCCGAGGGTGGGATGCTTCATACCGTCACCCCCCGCACACCGGCAACCGGTCCTGAAGGCGGCCGCTCTCGCGGGCCGCAGTGGAACGGCGCTGGTCGTATTGTGACGCGTACAGCGTCTGGTTATCGGCATCTCCCTCCGCCTGCGCCAGCAGCATCGCAACGCCGTACGGCATCACGTTCAGCACCACCGACAGCGGCAGCGGCAGAGGGCGGTTGAGATCGGTCAGCGGCACGAACGGCTCGGACGAGCCGACGTACCACAGATCGGCGGCGATCTGGTTGACAGTGGCGAGGGCGCGCTTGTACAGCCCCGCGCCGCCCGGCACGCCGCCGTCGCCGCGTGTATCGGTATAGTTCAGCAGGCTCAACGCCTGCCGGAACACGTCGTTTCCGGTCATAGTCTCCTCCTTAGATATCATGGAATGAGCGGGAGTTTGCGAACGCCCGCAAACTCCCCCAGTCAGCCTTCGGCTGCCAGCCCCCTCCAGAGGGGGCCATAATGCCTCCCTCTTAGAGGGATAAGTGACACCTGAGATCTGTGATCTCGTCGGTGGAACTTATGCGAAGCGCAGCGTAGCTGGTGTCATCCGCGCAGCGGATGACGGGGGATTTCCTCGCACAATCTCATTGTAGCACCGTAGGGGCGGGCCTCTGCGCCCGCCCGTCAAATTCCGCACGATCCCATTGCTACTCCGTAGGGAACGACCTGCGTGTCGTTCCGCCCAAACCTGCACGATCCCTGCGCGGGAGGGCACAGAGGCCCTCCCCTACCATGCCGTTTTGGGGTTGTAGGGGGCCATGATATGCCTCCCCTAACAGGGGGTAAGTGACACCCCAAATCTGTGA
>JAZNKN010000034.1:0-14194 GCA_045578625.1 Acutalibacteraceae bacterium
CTTAATAGCGGCCACGACAGGGCGGATGTTGATCAGCGCCTGCGGGGTCACGGTATCCAGATCCTGCGCCTGCAGGGTCATACGCTCACGGATGACGCGCTCCATACGAGAGAAGCCGATGCGGAACTGGTTCTGCAGCAGCTCACCGACCGAACGGATGCGGCGATTGCCCAGATGGTCGATATCATCGGTGGTGCCGATGTCGTGCGCCAGGCAGTTGACGTAGTTGATGGATGCCAGCATATCGTCCACGATGATGTGGTTGGGGATCAGCTCACCGGCGCGCGCCAGCAGCTGTTCGATGAGCGCCTCGTCGCCCTCGGCGTTCTCCAAGATCTCCTGCAGAACGGAGAAGCGCACGCGCTCGTTAATGACCTTCTTGACGGCCTCGTACACATTCGCATTGACGAACTTCGCGACGTCGACCATGCCGTTGGAGATGATCTTGACCTCGTGCTGCTCGCCGTGCTCGTCGGACAGGACGTACGCCACGCAAACACCGGCGTCCTCGATCTCGCGGGCGCGGTCGCGGCGGATGACTTCGCCCTCCTCGGCCAACACTTCGCCAGTGACGGGGGAGACGATGGGACGGCTCAGGCGGCAACCGGCCAGACGGTTGCTGATGCCGAGCTTTTTATTGTACTTATAGCGGCCCACGCGGGACAGATCGTACCGACGGGGGTCGAAGAACAGGTTTTCCAGATGCTGCTGCGAGTTTTCCAGCGTCAGCGGCTCACCGGGACGCAACTTGCGGTAGACCTCCAGCAGTGCTTCCTCGGTATTCTTGGTGATATCCTTCTCGATGGTGGCGAGGATACGCTCGTCCTCACCGAAGAAGTCGAGCAGCTCGGCATCCGAGCCGAGACCCAGCGCACGCACGAACACCGTGATCGGGATCTTGCGGTTCTTATCGATGCGGACGTAGAACACATCGGAAGAATCCGTTTCGTACTCCAGCCACGCACCGCGGTTGGGGATGACGGTGGAGGTAAACAGCTTCTTACCTGTGCCGTCGTAGCTCATGCCGTAGTACACGCCGGGAGAACGGACGAGCTGCGACACGATGACGCGCTCCGCACCGTTGATAACGAAGGTGCCGCTTTCGGTCATGAGCGGGAAATCGCCCATAAACACTTCGGACTCCTTGATCTCTCCTGTTTCCTTATTAATAAGGCGCGCACGGACACGCAAGGGCGCAGCATACGTCACGTCGCGCTCCTTGCATTCCTCCACGGTGTATTTCGGCGTATCGTCCAGCCGGTAGTCCAAAAACTCCAGCGACAGATTGCCGGTATAATCGGTGATGGTGGTCGTGTCGTTGAACACGTCCTTGAGTCCTTCTTCCAGGAACCACTGATATGAATTTTTTTGGATCTCGATGAGGTTGGGCATATCCAACACTTCATTGATCTTGGCGAAGCTCATACGGGTGGTCTTACCCAGCTGTACCGGTTTAATATTGACCATAGGCTTCCATCACTCCTGTTCTTTATTCCACGCTGGTTGAGTCGTTTGCGTTCCGTGGGCGAGTTGTAAAAAAACCTTGCATTTTTCGCACGTTTGTGCTACACTTGTACTGGTATCTTTTAAGCTCTCCACTGGTTGTGCAGTATACTATAATACAGGATTTTGCTGCCGTTGTCAATGAATTTTTGAGAATTGGCAGATTTTTTTATATATTTTTCCGGTTTTACCGATTTCCGGAAAATACATCCCCGGTCGGCCAGTAAAATTTACCGAAAAGCACGCTATGAAACACGTGGATGCGTTGTTTGTTTGTGATTGGAAAGAAGGCTTTACGCATGGGTACGTTACTGATCATTGTGGCACAGATCCTGCTGGCATACGCGGCGCTGAGCTGCGGTATCGCCGCCTTGGTGTTTTTGTTTCGCAAAGCGGAGCGCTCCGCTGCCCGATCGCTTATTGCGGTGATCGTGGCGTTGGCGCTGCTGTTGGCGTCGTTTGTTTGCACGCTGTTCTTCCCGGAAAAGTCGCAGGGTGTCAGCGGTCCGCAGTCGCAAGGCGGCGGGGACAAGGGCGGCTCTGCCACCACCACGACCACCACCACGACCACCAAAGCCCCCGCGGTCACACCGGAGGAGGCGGCGCAGGCAAAAACCGCACTGGAGTCTCTGCTCAGCCGTTACGGTAATACGCTGTCGGTGTATTACGTGGATCTGGAGACCGGCGAGACGTTTATGCACAACGCCGACCGCGCCTATCAGGCGGCCAGTGTTGTCAAAGCACCGTATGTGAAGTATCTGCTCGCCTCCGGTGTGGACGGTTCCAAGAAGCTGACGCTGTCCAGCAAGCAGGGCGGCTCCGGCATCATCGATCAGCAGCCCGTCGGCACGCAGTTTACGGTGGACGAGCTGATGGAGTACGCCATCCGTTACAGCGATAACTCCGCCTATTATATGTTAAATAAAGAGTTCGGCTTTGCCGGCTTCAATCAGTACGCCAAGGAGTTGGGAATTACCGCCAACGCAAACAGCAATTGCGTGCTGAGCTATCCGCGCCCGCGGTTCGGCTATCTGTCGGCGCGGGACATCGGCCTGTATATGGAGGATATTGCCAAGTTCATCGCCACCGGCAGCGAGGATGCCAAGAGGCTCAAGACGTGGATGACCTCCACCGATGAGACGCGCCAGTTGGTCGCGGCCTATGAGGACAAGTACACCGTGGCTCACAAGTACGGCGAGACCAAGAACATCGAGTATGCCTTCCACGACGGTGCGATCGTGTATGCGGATCGACCGTACGTGCTGTCCGTTGCTTCGGCTATGGAGCCATTCACCACCGAGTCACTGGATGCTTTCCACAAGATCGCGGGCTACATCGACACGATGCACCATGCGAAATAAAGGGGACGTTTCAATGCGTATCGTTATTAAAGTAGGCACCTCCACCTTGGCGCACACCACCGGTCAGCTGAACATTCGCCGTGTGGAGCTGCTGTGCAAGGTGATGAGCGATCTGAAGAACGCCGGTCACGAGGTCATTCTGGTCTCCTCCGGTGCTATCGGTATGGGCGTGGGCAAGCTGTCGCTGAAGGAGCGCCCCACCGATATGGCCACCAAGCAGGCGGCAGCCGCCGTCGGCCAGTGCGAACTGATGTATACCTACGACAAGCTGTTTTCGGAATACCATCACACCGTGGCGCAGATCCTGCTCACCGGTGCCGACCTGCGCGACGAGGAACGCCGCGAGAATTTCCACCGCACGCTGTTCCGGTTGTTGGAGCTGGGCGCGCTGCCCATCATCAATGAGAACGACACCGTTTCTACGGATGAGATCAGCATCGGTGATAACGATTCGCTCGGCGCGATCGTGGCGGTCAATGCCGGCGCGGAGCTGCTCATCCTGCTGTCGGATATCGATGGTCTGTACGATACCGACCCCCACAGCCATCCCGATGCACGCCTCATCCCCGTGGTGAGCGAGCTGACAGACGAGGTATTGTCGCTTGCCGGTGGTGCGGGCTCGTCGCTCGGTACCGGCGGTATGGCGACCAAACTGCACGCCGCCCAACTGTGTGCGGGCGCGGGCATCGATATGGTGATCGCCAACGGTGCCGCCCCTGAGGTGCTGTATCGCATCGTGGACGGTGAAGCGGTTGGCACGCGCTTTATCGGAAAGGGACGTGCCGTATGACAACACAGGATATTTTGAAGGCGGCCAAGGCTGCTTGTCGGGAAGCCGCACGGCTGACCACTGAACAGAAGAACGAAGCGCTGGAGGCCATGGCGGCTTCCCTGCTTGAGCATACCGACGCCATTCTGGAGGCCAACGCCGCGGATCTGGAAGCGGCCAAGGCGACGCTGTCCACCGTGATGCTGGACCGTCTGGCGCTGAACGAGCAGCGCATTGCCGGTATGGCAGACGGCATCCGTCAGGTGGCGGCGCTGCCCGACCCGGTAGGACGTGTGTTGGAGCGCATCGACCGCGAGAACGGTCTGCGTATCGAAAAGATCAGCGTTCCCATCGGTGTCACGGCGATGATCTACGAAAGCCGCCCGAACGTGACCTCCGACGCGGCGGTACTGGCGTTCAAGAGCGGCAACGTGTGTGTGCTGCGCGGTGGCAAGGAAGCGTTCCGCTCGTCACTGGCGATCGCCGAAGCGTTGCGCGCGGGGCTGCGCCGTCAAGGTATCTGCGAGGATATGATCCAACTGGTGCGCGACACCACCCGCCAGAGCGCGAACGAGCTGATGACCGCCGTGGGCTTTGTGGATCTGCTGATCCCGCGCGGGGGCGCGGGCCTTATCCGCGCCTGTGTGGAGAACGCCACCGTTCCGTGCATCGAGACCGGCACCGGCATTTGCCACGTGTACGTGGACGCCGCAGCGGATATCGACAAGGCGTTGGCGATCATTGAAAATGCGAAAACGAGCCGCCCCTCGGTGTGCAACGCCGAGGAGGTCTGCTTGGTACATAAGGACGTCGCGGCAGTTTTCCTGCCGCGGTTGTACGAGCGGTTGGTTACACAGCGTACCCAACCGGTGGAGCTGCGGCTGGATGAACGCGCCGCGGCGATCATTCCCGGCACACCGGCAGGGGAGCGGGATTTCGACACCGAGTTTCTGGACTACATTTTGGCGATCGCCGTGGTGGACGACGCGGAAGCCGCCATCGCGCATATCACCGCCCATTCCACCGGTCACAGTGATGCGATCGTCACGGAGGATACTGCCACCGCAGAGCGGTTTGTGGCGGCCGTCGACAGCGCGGCGGTGTACGTCAACGCCTCCACGCGGTTTACCGACGGCGGCGAGTTCGGTCTCGGCTGCGAGATCGGCATTTCCACCCAAAAATTGCACGCCCGCGGCCCGATGGGGCTGCGCGAGCTGAACACGTATAAGTACGTTATCCGCGGAAACGGGCAGACCCGATAAGGAGAGATCATCATGGCTAACTATATCGCCGGCTTCATCGGAACCGGAAATATGGGCGGCGCGCTTGCCGTTGCTGCCTGCAAGAGAAGGGCGGATATCCTGCTTGCCGACCACGATGCGTCCAAGGCGGAAGCACTGGCGGCGCAGTGCGGCTGTGCGGCGGGGGACAACGCCGCCGTGGCACAGCAGTGTCGGTATATTTTCCTCGGCGTCAAGCCGCAGGTCCTCGGCAGCGTGTTGGCCGAGCTGAAGCCGCTGCTCGCGGCGCGTGAGGAGCGCTTTGTGCTGATCAGTATGGCGGCGGGCGTGATGGTGGAGCGCATCGGCGATCTGCTCGGTGCGACCTATCCGATCATCCGCATTATGCCGAACACCCCCGCCGCGATCGGCGAGGGTATGATCCTGTATACCGCTAACGAGGCTGTCACCGCGGCTGAGGAAGCGGATTTCGTCGAGCTGATGAAGGCGGCGGGCACGTTTGACCGTCTGCCGGAAAAGCTGATCGACGCAGGCAGCGCTCTGTCCGGCTGTGGACCGGCGTTTGTGTATCTGTTTATTGAAGCGTTGGCAGACGGCGCTGTGGAATGTGGTCTGCCTCGTGATAAAGCGCTGCGCTATGCGGCGCAGACTGTGAGCGGTGCGGCACAGATGGTGCTTACCGACGGTCGCCATCCGGGTGAACTCAAGGACGCGGTGTGCAGCCCCGGCGGCAGCACCATCGTCGGTGTTCACGCATTGGAGGATGGTGCGTTCCGCGGCGCAGTAATGGGCGCGGTGCAGGCATCGTTCGAACGTACAAAGGGGCTTGGCAAATAACTAAGGAGATGTTAAAAGTGACTAAACGGCAAAAGGTAGCGGCGCTTCTGAAGCGCAAGGACATTGAGTTTTCGTGGAAGCGCTATTTCATCGATGCGTTGGGCGCGATGGCGCAGGGCTTGTTCTGCTCGCTGCTCATCGGTACCATTATCAGCACGCTCGGCAATCAGCTGAAGGTCGAGGTGCTGACCGAGATCGGCGGCTACGCCTCGTCGGTCTCCGGACCCGCCATGGCCATCGCGATCGGCTATGCGCTGAAAGCACCGCCGATGGTGCTGTTCTCGCTTGCCGCCGTCGGCGCTTCGGCAAACGCCTTGGGCGGTGCCGGCGGACCGTTGGCGGTGTTGGTTATGGCGGTTGTTGCCGCGGAATGCGGTAAATTGGTCAGCAAGGAGACCAAGGTGGACATTTTGGTGACGCCTGCGGTCACGATCTTTGTCGGTGTGGCACTGGCGATCCTGATCGCACCGCCGATCGGCAAAGCCGCCTCCGCGTTCGGTAAACTGATCATGGAAGCGACCGCCCTGCAGCCGTTCCTGATGGGCGTGATCGTTTCGGTGTTGGTAGGCATCGCACTGACGCTGCCGATCTCCAGTGCGGCGATCTGCGCCAGCCTCGGACTCACCGGTCTGGCAGGCGGCGCGGCGGTTGCCGGTTGCTGCGCGCAGATGGTAGGCTTCGCGGTGATGAGCTTCCGCGAAAACCGTTGGGGCGGTTTGGTCTCCCAGGGACTCGGCACCAGTATGCTGCAGATGGGCAACATCGTGCGCAACCCGCGCATCTGGATCCCGCCCACGGTGGCGTCGGCCATTACCGGCCCGCTTGCGACCTGCGTGTTCAACCTACAGATGAACGGTGCGGCGGTCAACTCCGGCATGGGCACCTGCGGTCTGTGTGGTCCGCTCGGTGTGTGGACCGGTTGGGTCGCTCCCACGGCGGACGGTGTTGCTGCCATCACACCCACTGCCATGGATTGGATCGGTCTCGTACTGATCTGCTTTGTGTTGCCGGCGGTACTCACGTGGCTGATCAGCCTGCCGCTGCGCAAGATCGGTTGGATCCGCGAGGGCGACCTCAAATTATCTTAAAAAAAAAGACCGGAAGCACGTGCTTCCGGTCTTTTTTTGCATAAATACACCGCACCGCGGCACACTAACTGCCGAGGAGTGATGCGAAATGAAGATCACCAAGCAGGAATACCAGAGCATCGCCCAAAAGCGCGCCCCACGGTCGCCGTTGCTGCGAGACTGCCTGTGCGCGTTTTTGGTGGGCGGTCTGTTGTGCGCACTGGGCGAGATCGTGATCCTGCAGGCGATGCAGATGGGGTTTGAGGAGAAGGACGCGCGCCTGCTTGGCTCGCTGTCACTGATCCTCCTCAGCGTGCTGCTCACGGGATTTAACGTGTACGACAACATCGCCAAGCATGCCGGCGCCGGCACGTTAGTACCCATCACTGGTTTTGCGAATTCCATGGCCTCGCCGGCCATGGAATTCAAAAGCGAGGGCTTTGTCCTCGGCGTGGGTGCGAAAATGTTCTCCATCGCCGGTCCGGTCATCGTCTATGGCACGGTGGCGAGTGTTGTTTATGGCTTGATTTATTGGATAACCACCATAATGTAGGGGCGGCAACCTGCCGCCCGTTTTTTGTACGTTACCCGACACACACCGTAGAACACCCATCGCTGTAAGGCTCGTGTATGCAGAGCTTTTTCTCCCCGGGGGACAGAAGATAGGAGCACAGATCACGGTGATCCTTGATTTCGTCGGGGAAAAACACCCCGCATTTCGGGCGATAGGTGTCCCCGTGAAAATCCCCGCCGCAGGTCACTGTTACGTGTGACTTTTCAGCGATCTCTAACAGCTCTTTTGAATAAGAGTTTTTGTACAAAGGATGGCAGTTTATCTCAATGCCATCCAAATACGCGGTATCCAGAACGGTCGTTCCGTTTCTAAACGGATGCGCTTGAACCAGAAGCCCGTTGTTTTCGTGCACCAACGCATACAGATCCTGCTGTGTGCAGTCGAATACCGTGGGGTTTTTGCTGAGAAATTCCGGATCTACGCCGTAAATAAGCATGTGTACGTTAGGATACCGCTCCATGGTGACTTCGATACCGAAAAAGACCTTGCACCCGATGCTGTCGCCGTGCTGCTTTGCCGCGTAGAACTCGTTGATATACTTTTCCGCAAATTGCTCTATTTCCCCGTCCGCGATGTAGCATTTTTGATAGTGGTTGGTCAAAACGATACCATCCATACCGTGATCCAGCGCCTGCATCAGCACTTGTTGAAATGGGATTCTGCAACAACGGCTGATGCCGGAAGAATGGGCGTGCAGATCGATCAGCATACGGATACCTCCATGAATTTTATTATATATGTTGATTACACCAAAACGCCGGATAAACGGCAGTTTTGGAAAGCCGCGATGCATTTTTTCGGCCTCCGCGTGAAAGCCACGCGGAGATTTCTTACTTCGTCAGCACAGCGTTCAGTGTCGCCATGCTCTCCGTCGTCGGTTCCGGCAGATGACCGAAGGGGAAGGGGAGTGCCAGTGTGTCGTACTTGACCTGACAGAGCTTGCGGAACGGCAGCAGCTCGATCTTATCCACGCACGCGTGCCGATCCGCGATCGCTTTCAGAGCCTGCACGTCCTGCACCGTGTCGTTGACGGTGGGGATGATGACCTGCCGCAGGGTGGTGGGGGTGTGCTGCTCGTTCACATACGCGAGGAATGACAGCACCGTCTCCAGGTGACAGCCGACGTGCTGCTGATAACGCTCCTCGTCGATGTATTTGATGTCCAACAGCACGCGGTCGGTCTCCTGCAGTGCGGCGCGGACCGCGTCGGTGAGAAGGCTGCCGGAGGTATCCAGACAGGTGTGGATGCCCTCGCGGTGGCACAGCGAAAATACCTCCCGCACGAAGTCTGCCTGCAGCAGCGACTCACCACCGGACAGCGTGATGCCGCCCTCGGTGCCGAAATACTCCCGAAACCGCACCGCCTTGGCAACGACCTCATTGGGGGTGTATGCCGTACCGTCGGTCAGCGACCACGTGTCGGGGTTATGGCAGCAGCCGCAGCGCAGGTGACAGCCCTGCAGGAACGCCACGAAGCGAACGCCGGGGCCGTCTACCGTGCCGAGGCTCTGGAACGAATGAATGCGGCCGGCGGTACTCATAACGCCTCGTGGAAGGTGCGGCTAATGACCTCACGCTGCTGCTCGCGCGACAGCTTGTTGAAGTTGACCGCATAGCCGGACACGCGAATGGTCAGGTTGGGATACGCCTCGGGATTTTCATAGGCCTTCATCAACGTCTCGCGGTTCAGTACGTTGACGTTGATGTGGTGCGCCTTCTTGGCAAAATAGCCATCCAGAATGGACACCAGATTCCTGATACGCTCCGCCTCGGTCTTGCCGAGGGCCTCGGGGGTAATGGAAAAGGTGTTGGACACACCGTCGCGGCAATCGTCAAAGCTGATCTTTGCCACCGAATTGAGTGACGCCAACGCGCCGTTCTCCTCGCGGTTGTGCATGGGGTTGGCACCGGGAGCAAACGGCTCTGCTGCCTTGCGACCGTCGGGGGTCGCGCCGGTGTGTTTGCCGTACATCACGTTGGAGGTGATGGTCAGCACCGACAGGGTGTGAATGGCGTTGCGGTAGGTGGGGGTCTTGCGCAGCTCGGTAATAACGCGGTGGGTCATATCCTTGGCAATGAGATCCACACGGTCGTAGTCGTTGCCGTATTTCGGGAACGCGCCGACGGTGTCAAACGCCGTAATGAAGCCGTTTTCATCCTTGATGGGATGCACCGCGGCGAACTTGATCGCGCTGAGCGAATCCGCCACCACCGACAGACCGGCGATACCGAACGCCATAAAGCGGGTGACGTCGGTATCGTGCAGCGCCATCTGGGTCTTTTCATACGCGTACTTGTCGTGCATGTAGTGGATGACGTTCATCGTGTTGACGTACAGGCGACTCAGCCAACCAATGTAGATGGCATACCGTTCCATCACGGTGTCGAAATCCAGCGTATCGCCCTCCAATACCGGCATCTGCGGACCGATATGGATGCCGCTGGTGGTATCGTAGCCGCCGTTAATGGCGATGAGCAGCAGCTTGGCGAGGTTGCACCGTGCGCCGAAGAACTGCATTTGCTTGCCGACCTTCATCGCCGAGACGCAGCAGGCGATGGCGTAATCGTCGCCGTACAGCGGGCGCATCAGATCGTCGTTTTCATACTGGATGGAATCGGTGTCGGCGGAGACCTTGGCGCAGAACTTCTTAAAGCCGTCGGGCAGCGCGTTCGACCACAGCACCGTCAGATTGGGTTCGGGGGAGGAGCCGAGGGTATACAGCGTGTTCAGCATACGGAAGCTGCTTTTGGTGACCAGTGTTCTGCCGTCCTCGCCCATACCGCCGACGACCTCGGTGATCCACATCGGATCGCCGCCGAACAGCTCGTTATATTCGGGGGTACGCAGATGCCGTGCAATGCGTAATTTGATAACGAAGTCGTCCATCAGCTCCTGCGCCTCGGCCTCGGTCAGCATGCCTGCCGCCAGATCACGCTCAATGTAAATATCAAAGAAGGAGCTGACGCGTCCCAGCGACATCGCCGCGCCGTTCTGCTCCTTGATGGAAGCAAGGTAGGCGAAGTAGGTCCACTGGATGGCTTCGCGGGCGTTGGCGGCAGGGCCGCTGATATCGCAGCCGTACATTGGCGCCATCTCTTTCATAAAGCCGAGGAAGGTGGTCTGCTGGAACAGCTCCTCACTCTGGCGGATGTGATCGGCATCAAACGGCATATCCGTCAGAGCGTCCTTATCCTTTTGCTTTTCCTCAATGAGGTGATCCACGCCGTACAGCGCCACGCGGCGGTAGTCGCCGATGATGCGGCCGCGACCGTAGGCATCGGGCAGACCGGTGATGACGTGGCAGCGACGCGCCAGACGCATCTCGTCGGTGTAGGCGCGGAACACGCCGGAGTTATGAGTGGTGCGGAACATAAATTCCTTTTCCACGTTATCGCTTAACTGATAGCCGTAGGCGGCGCAGGCCTGCCGCGCCATACGGATGCCGCCAAAGGGGTTGACACCGCGTTTGAGCGGGCTATCGGTCTGCATACCGACGATGAGCTCGTTTTCCTTGTCGATGTAGCCCGGTGCATAACTGGTCAGTGAGGAGACGGTGTCGGTGTCAATATCCAGTACACCGCCGCGTTCACGCTCCAGCTTGAACAACGCCTGCACCTTTTCCATCAATGTGGACGTACGCGCTGTCGCACCGGCGAGGAAGCTGCTGTCGCCGGTGTAGGCCGTGTAATTCTGTTGGATAAAATCGCGGACGTTGATCTCGTTCTGCCAAATGCCCTCGCGAAATCCGTGCCAATGCGTATGCTTCATTTCTGACTCCTTCCGGGCTGATTGCCCGCAAACAAAAAGGGCAATTCAGCTCTACAAACTGAATTGCCCAGACGGTCGGCATGTGATCCTCTACACTCCCCCGCGGTGGACCGCGAAACCCGTCAGTTATGTAAAGGCTATCTGTATTATACACACCGCCGCCGATTTTGTCAATGGATGGGAGACGCGTTTCGCAAAAAATCGGTTTTTGGAGAAACAGAGGAAGCCGGCTGCAGTGGGAAGTAAATGTCCGTTATAGTCCACTCTTTTTTTATCCGTTGCTTTTTTTGCGCGGATACGTTATAATACCCCTGCATTACGTTTGAAAAGGTGACGATAGTATGAAACGATGGCTTAGTCTTTTACTGGTAGCGGTACTGCTGCTGACGTGCGGTGGCTGCGACTCGGATGACTCCGACAGCCGGCGCGACCGATACGATGACGATGACGAGTTCGGCATCCATTTCAATACGACCGCTTCGGAGCTGCCCTCGTATTCGTACGAGCCGGCCGTGACGACGACCACCACAACGACAACACGGTATTCGGCTCCGACATTTTACGTGCCGTCGTTCGGTACGTATCCGCCGTACACCGGTACGCGCACGTCTACAACGCGCTACACCACAAGTACCGCCACGACGTCGACCACCAAGCCGTCGGATTCCTATCCGCGGTTCAGCTCGCTGACCGCCTTGCGGGACTATATGAACTCCCAAAAGGATGCCGACGTTCTGAAACTCACCTTTGAGTACACGGGCCGCGAGACGTTGACGGCACAACTGATGGCGCAGATGACCAATGCCTGCTACGTGAGCTTTACCCGAAGCGGCAACGTGTACACGGGGACCCTCACCGAATACCCCGGCGATCGGATCGTCGATGCCTATTTCAGCGGCGATTCGTCCAAACTGAATTCTGCTGAAAAGACCGCCATGAACAAGGCGGTGCAGATGGTAAACGAGGCGAAGGCCAAAGCGGCGAACAACTTCGAACTGGAAGTGCTGCTGCACGATGCGCTGTGCGATATGATCACCTATGACGATCGCACGCGTGAGATTTCCGATCCGAACGATCTGCCCCGCAACCTGACGGTGATTGGTGCGTTGTTGGACGGCAAGGCCAACTGTCAGGGGTATTCCGATGCGTTTTATACGCTGGCGTCGATCGCCGGCTTCACGGTATCGCGTATGAGCGTGTATTCGGCGAGCGATCTGCACATGACGAACACGATCCACCTGAACGGTCGTTGGTATGTGGTGGATCTGACGTATGATGATACCAATAACGATGAACGCAACTACCGGCTGTTCAACGCCGGCGTAGATCTCATCCGCGAGTATACTTGGGATGCGGAGAAGGAGATCCATCCCATCGCCAAAACCAGCGATTCGGTGTACTATTACCACTACACGAACAGTGCTTATACCTCCATGCAGACGATGGTGGACGCCATTGTGACGGCGTGGTCGCAGAACGGCCAAACCAAGGTGCGTGCCATGCTGAAAAACAACACCAATACGGATGCATTTAACGATATGCTGAAGAGTGCGCTGAATAAGACAGGCAAGAAATACAGTTATGAATACCGCTACTACAAAAACGGTCGCGATACCTTCTACACCGTCACCTTCAAATAATAACAACAAAGGCGATGCCACGGCGGCATCGCCTTTGTTTATTACAGCGTATCCAACAGAATGTCGAGGTTTTCGTCGGAATATTCGATCTCGGAGGAGAAGGCTCGTGCCAGCTCCACCTGATCCTCAAACGTAAACGTGCTGCTCTGCGTCCATTGCACGGCACCGAAGGCGTACAGCAGCCGATAACCAAAGGCGGCAAAGCGGGCGCGCGCGGCGGCATCGTCTTGATCCGCGGCATTGGCGAAATGGCGGTAGATGAGATAGGTCAGTAGTTGCTCGTATTCCGTCTGCCGATCGGCCATGTGCCGGTCAAACCCGACGGTATCCGCGGCGGCAAAGCCGTCCCGCAGGGTGGTCAGCCGCGCGGTCCAAGCCTCGTCCAGACGCTCCAACGTCAGCAGCAGCGTCGCCCACGCGTCGGGCTGTCCGCTCGGTGCTGCACTGCCGCAGAGGGCAAGCATCGTCTCCACGCGCTGCGGGATGGAATGAGCGCGATTCTGCAGCGCCGCGAACACGCGCTCGCGCAGCAGCAGGATGGCATCGTCGGTATCGGTACTGCCGAGCAGCGCCGTGGGCTCGCTGCGACCGAGGATCAGCCGCGCCGCTTCCTCGCAGCACAGCCCTAAGCCGCTCTCGACGCGCCCCGGCAGCTCGTTACGAAACCGCGGGTGATCGGCGCAGATATCACACAGCCGATCCTCGCCCAGTTCCAGAATAATATCGCAAAGATTGCACTCGTTCAAAAACGGACAGCGCTCCCGCTCGTCCAAGCAAAAATGCGGCACACCGTCCTGTGTGACGTGTTCCCTCAGGCGGCGACCGAGTGCACCGGAAACCGTGCGGTAAAACGCGGCAGTATCGGGATCAATATCGATCTCCCAACCGATGCAGCAGCTGTGCCGACACGCACCGCCGATGCACTGAAACTCCGCATAATACTCCGGAACTACCCGCTGCATTCTCTCACCGCCTTTCGGCATCAGCATACCACAAATCCCACCCAAAGGGAAGAGGGGCTTGCATAATTTTTCTTTCGGCTGTGATACTAACCCTATGGAGGGATGACAATGCCGGAAAGAAAAGGGCAATACACCATCTCGCTGTCGGGGCGGCCGCGGGTGCTTGGCTACGCGTCGGCAGTGGGGAGGAAGGAAGGCGAGGGTCCGCTCGGCAGCGGCTTTGACGTGGTCTTTGACGATGCGCGTTTGGGAGAGAAAACGTGGGAAAAGGCGGAAAGCCGTTTGCAAAAGGAAGCGCTCGACCGCGCGCTGAACAAGGCGGGTTATTCGCCGTCGCAGGTGCAGGTGCTGTTCACGGGGGATCTGCTCAACCAAAACATCGCGTCCACGTTCGGTATGCGCGAGACCAACATTCCGCTGCTCAACCAGTTCGGCGCGTGCTCCACGATGGCGCAAACGCTGTGTCTGGCG
>JAZNKN010000035.1:0-28967 GCA_045578625.1 Acutalibacteraceae bacterium
GGCCGAGGGCGAAAAGGCAACGCTGGTACTGGATACCACTCCGTTCTACGGTGAGAGCGGCGGTCAGGTGGGTGACACGGGCGTGATCGAGGCCGACGGCCTGTGCTTCCGTGTGACCGATACCCAAAAGACCGCGTCCGGTGTGATGCTGCACAGCGGTGTGCTGGAATGCGGCACGCTGAACGTCGGCAACACCGTGACCGCGAAGGTCGATGCCGCCACGCGTGCGGCAACGATGCGCAACCACTCGGCGGCGCACCTGCTGCAGGCGGCGCCGCGCCGTGTACTGGGCGGTCACGTCGAGCAGGCCGGTCAGTTGGTCGGCCCCGACCGTATGCGTTTTGACTTTACCCATTTCTCGGCACTCACCGCCGAGGAGCTTGCCGAGGTCGAGAGCCTTGTCAACGGCTGGATCCTCGCGGGCAACGCCGTTGACGTGCGCGAAATGCCCATCGAGGAAGCCCGCCGTCAGGGCGCGATGGCGCTGTTTGGCGAGAAGTACGGCGACGTGGTGCGCGTGGTCAAGATGGGCGACGTTTCGATGGAGCTGTGCGGCGGTACGCATGCCGACAACACCGCGAAGCTCGGCCTGTTCCACATCCTCACCGAGACCTCGGTGGCGGCGGGTGTGCGCCGTATTGAGGCCGTGACCGGCGACGGTGTGCTGTCGCTGCTCAACAGCTATTACGCCGAACTGTCCCGCGCGGCAGACGTGATGAAGGCCAACGGTGCCGATGACGTGGTGCGCCGTTCCACTCAGCTTGTTGCCGAGTGGAAGGACGCTCAGCGCGAGGTGCAGACGATGCGCAGCCAGCAGGCGGCGCAGAAGGCGGGCGACCTGTTCGCCGACGCGGTCGATGTGAGCGGTGTCCGGTTGGTGACCGCCGTGCTGCCCGAAACCGAGGGCGGTGACCTGCGTGAGCTGTGCGACCGCTGCAAGGACCGCGCGCCGGAAAAGGCGGTCGTGGTGCTGGCCGGTACGTCGGAGGAAAAGCAGTCCGTCACCTTCCTGTGCTGGTGCAACGCCGGCGCGGTAGCGGCCGGTGCCAACGCCGGTGCGATCGTGCGTGAGGTCGCGGCGCTGTGCGGCGGCAAGGGCGGCGGTAAGCCGGATATGGCGATGGCCGGCGGTAAGGATCTGTCCGCCGTTCCTGCGGCGATGGACAAGGTCGCCGCGATCGTCAGCGGTAATTTGAAGTAAGGAGCGACCGATATGGATTGCATTTTTTGTAAGATCGTAGCGGGGGAGATCCCGTCGAATAAGGTGTACGAGGACGAGCAGGTGCTGGCGTTTCACGACATTCAGCCGCAGGCTCCGGTACACATTCTGGTCATTCCTAAGACGCACCTGATCGGTGCGGCGGCTGTCACGCCGGAAAACAGCGCGCTGGTCGCGCACGTGTTCGAGGTGATCGCCAAGATCACCGCCGAGCAGGGCATCACCGACTACCGTGTGGTCACCAATCAGGGGGCGGAAGCGGGGCAGACCGTGCATCACCTGCACTTCCACATCCTGTCCGGCCGTACGCTGAAAGGGATGGGCTGATCGCTTGGCTATCGTCGTACTTGACTTGGAGTGGAACGGCGCGTTTTGCAAAAAGCTCGGCGGCTATTTCAACGAGATCATCGAGATCGGTGCGGTGCGCCTGAACGACTCGCTGGATATCGTCGAGCGCTTCGATGCCGTTATCCGTCCGCGGGTCAGCCGTAAGCTGACCCATTGGGTCACCGACCTTACCGGATATACCGACGAGCAGGTGCGCGCCGGTACTACGTTTGAGGACGCGATGAAGCGTCTGCAACGGTTTATCGGCGATCAGGACGCCACGTTGCTCACTTGGAGTACCACCGACCTGCTCGTGTTTATGGAAAACTGCCGCTACTATTACGGTGACGGGCATATCCCTTTCGTCGGGCAGTATCTGGATCTGCAGGCGTATGCGCAGCAGCGGCTGCAGCTGGACACGGCGCAGCAGGTGGGGCTTGCCAAGCTCGCCGCGCTGCTCGGTATGGACAGTGACTCACTGGAGCTGCATCACGCTATTGACGACAGCGTGCTGTCGGCGCAGATCCTCAAGCGGGTGTACGACCGCGCGTCGTTTAAGGCCGCGGTACGTCCCACCGACGAGGCGTTTTACCGCCGCATCACGTTCAAGCCCACCTTCGTGCGGGAGTTCGACGATCCGGCGGTCAAGCAGCGCGATTTCCGTTTTCGGTGCGATACCTGCGGCAAGCGTCTGAAAGCCACCGAGCCGTGGCGGTTCAGTCATCGGTATTTCACCGCACCGCTGCATTGTGCCGCGTGTGACCGCAAGTTCGTCGGCCGCGTGCAGATACGCCGTCTGTTTGACGGTCCGGAGGTCAAGCGCCGCCTGATCCATAAGACCGATGAGAAAAAGCCCGAAGAAGCATAACAAACCCGCCTGCGGTATCACACCGCAGGCGGTTTTCCACATTATACGCCTCCCTCGCAAGGGATAAGTGACACCCGAGATCTGTGATCTCGTCGGTGGAACTTATGCGAAGCGCAGCGTAGCTGGTGTCACCGCAGGTGACGGAGGGAGTCTTTCTCGCACAATCTTAATGTAACACCGTAGGGGCGGGGTTCCATCCCCGCCCGCCAAATTCCGCACGATCCCATTGTTACTCCGTAGGGAACGACCTGCGTGTCGTTCCGCCCCCGCCCGAAACTCCCCAGTCTCGCTTCGCTACCTCCAAGAGGGGCATGACAGAGGGAGTTTCCGTCACACCTCAGCGAGCAACCGTCGGCAACCGTCCTCAATATCCCGATATGCGACCTCAAAATCGCCGGAATACCACGGGTCGGCCACGTCGCGGTCACGGAGCAGCAGCGACACCTTGTGCGCCGGATCACCGCCGAGCAGACGCAGGGCGTTTCGCACGTTGTAGCTGTCCATACAGATCAGGCGGTCGTACCGCTCATAATCCGCGGGGCGCAGCCGCACCGCACAGCGGCGGGGACAGGGGATGCCGTGCCGCGCCAGCTCACGTCGGGCGGGAGGGTACACGTCGTTGCCGATCTCCTCGGTACTGGTGGCTACGGAGGCGATCTCAAACTCATCTTGCCGTCCGGCCTCCGCGACCAGATGCTTCATTACCGCCTCCGCCATCGGCGACCGACAGATGTTGCCGTGACAGATAAACAATAGCCGTATCACGCCTCGGCCTTCTTTCCCAAACGCGCAAACCAACCGAAGGTCAGCGGCCAGACACACGCCGCAAACAGCACCATCACCAGATACTCCAGTGCCTTACCGACCGGCTCGTAGGGGATCATCCCGAACAGCAGACCGCCAAGCTCCTTGGCACCGAAGGTCAGCGCCAGACCGATCACCAGCTTGAGGATCTGCGCCCACCACACCGCCTTGGTCTCAAAGTGGATATACCGCCGATCCAGCTCAAATGCAATGGCAAAGCCCACCGCCACGCCGGCGATCTTGTAGGCGTTTTTCAATCCTTCGTACAGGCGCTCGCCCTGCGCGGCGGCAGGGAAGGGAAATAGCTCCATAAACAGGATCTGCGCCACCGACCACACCAGCAGAACGCACAGCAGGATCTGCACGCGGCGGGGGTTTTTATCCGCGTCCTTAAACACCGGATACAGCGCAAATACCAGAACGATCGCGATCCCAAGGGACACCAGTACGTCCGCGGGGGTATGTACGCCCAGATACATACGGGAAAAAGCCACCAGCAGCGCCAGTACCCAGCAGGCGATCTTCACGCCGACTGTCTTGCTCCAACGGGCGATCGAGCCAAACGTGCCGACCGCGTTCTGCGTGTGACCGCTGGGGAAGGAATAGCCGGTTGCCTGCGCCTTGGCGGCCTCCACCGCCGAAAAGGACGGATCGCGCACCCACGGCCGTTCGATGCGGAACAGCACCTTGAGCAGCTGATTGAGCTGCATACCGACAAACCCGACGGACAGCATATAATAGCCCTGATATTTATTGATGCACCACAGCAGCGCTACCGCCACGCCGATGAATACAAGCTCCTCACCGAAACTGGTGATAAACAGCATGATCTGATCGAGCCACGGCGTCCGCAGCCCCTCCAAAACCCGCAAAAATTCCATCGATCTCATCCTTTCACGATGTTATACTGTTATTCTACAAGAAACCCAAACTTTTTGCAAGCCTAATTGACTACGGTGAAAAGTTGTGCTATGATGCTATAATAACTATATATTGGCAGAGGAGGGACGTTATGAACATTGTGGTAGTTGGCTGCGGCAAGATCGGCACCACCATCGTGGACAGTCTGGCGGCTGAGGGTCACAACGTAACGGCCATTGATAATCTTAACGATTACGTGACGGATATCACCAACGTTTACGACGTCATGGGTGTCTGCGGCAACGGCGCGGATTGTGACGTGCTGGAGGAAGCGGACGTGGCAAACGCGGACCTGTTCGTGGCGGTCACCGGCTCGGACGAGACCAATATGCTCAGCTGCTTTTTGGCGCGGAAAATGGGCGCGAAGCATACCATCGCGCGCATCCGCAACCCCGAATACAACGACAGCAGCTTAAACTTTATGAAGCAGCATCTGGATCTGTCCATGGCGATCAATCCCGAGCTGCTGGCGGCTAAGGAGCTGCTCAATATTTTGAAATTCCCCTCCGCCGTTAAGGTGGATACCTTTTCACACCGCAATTTTGAAATGATCGAGCTGCGTCTCAAGGACGATTCGGTACTGGACGGTATGGCGCTGTATGAGCTGCGCAACAAGTTCAAGGCGATGTTTCTGGTCTGCGTGGTGCAACGCGGGGAAGAGGTCTATATTCCGGACGGCCGCTTTGTGCTGAAAAGCGGCGATAAGATCGGTATCACCGCCGCGCCGGCCGAGATGCAAAAGTTGCTGCGTGAGATGGGCGTGCTGCAAAAGAAAGCCCGCAGCGTGATGATCCTCGGCGGCAGCCGCACCGCGTTTTATCTGGCGCATTTGTTGGAGGCGGGCGGCAACGCCGTGACCCTCATTGAAAAAGACCCGACCGCGGCGCGGGAGCTGAGCGATCTGCTTCCCAAGACCACCGTGGTGCAGGGCGACGGCACGCAGCAAGAGCTGCTGCTGGAGGAGGATCTGCAGTCGCAGGATGCATTGGTCGCGCTGACCGGCATCGATGAGGAAAACATCCTGATGTCGATCTTTGCCGCCTCGCAAAACGTCCCCAAGGTCATCGCCAAGGTCAACCGTGACGAGCTGGCCGTTCTGGCGGAAAAACTGGGTCTGGACAGCATCGTGTCGCCCCGTCGGATCATTGCCGACGTACTGGTACGGTATGCCCGCGCACTGCAGAATTCCGTCGGAAGCAGCGTGGAAACACTGTACAAGCTGATGGACGGCAAGGCGGAAGCCTTGGAGTTTCTGGTGCGTGAGGAGCCGGATGTGATAGGCATCCCGCTCAAGTCGCTGCGTACCAAGCCCAACACGCTGATCGCCGGTATCATCCGCGACCGTAAGACTATCATTCCCGCCGGTGACGATATGATCTTGGCGGGTGACCACGTGATCGTGCTCGCGGCCGAGCGCCGTCTGCAGGATCTCTCGGATATTCTGGACAAGTAAGGAGCGCGCAGCTGTTATGAATCGTCGTGTGATCCTATACACCGTCGGACGGATCATTCAACTGGAAGCGGTATTGCTGTTGCTGCCGCTTGCGGTCTCTTTGTACTACCGTGAATGGCGCTGTGCGTTGGCCTTTGCCGTGACCGCTGCCGTTGCGTTTGCGATCGGGCTGCTGCTCACGCTGACCAACAAGCGCGGCGACCGTCGCATTTTTGCGCGGGGCGGCCTCGTCAGCGTGGCGCTGTCGTGGGTGTCGCTGTCCTTGATCGGCGCGCTGCCGTTCGTACTCAGCGGGGATATTACCTCCTATGTAGACGCGTTCTTTGAGACGGTCAGCGGCTTTACCACCACCGGCTCGTCCATTCTGCCCGATCCCACCGTGTTATATCACGGCTCGCTGTTCTGGCGCAGCTTTACACACTGGATCGGCGGTATGGGCGTTATCGTGCTGATGATGGCGATCCTGCCGGCGGAATCCGGCCGCTCCATCCACATTCTGCGTGCGGAGATGCCCGGGCCGATCATCGGTAAGCTCGTGCCGCGTCTGCGTGACACCGCCAAGATATTGTATATCATCTACATCGTGATGACCGCGGCGCAGATCGTGCTGTTAGTGTGCGGCGGTATGCCGCCGTTCGACAGCACGCTCTACGCTTTTGGATCGGCGGGTACCGGCGGCTTTGGCATCAAGCCGGACAGCGTCGGCAGCTACAATGTCTATTGCCAGTGGGTCATCGCCATCTTTATGATGCTGTTCGGTGTCAACTTCAACGTCTATCAGCTCATCGTGATGCGTCGCGCCCGCACGGCACTGCGCAGCAGCGAGATGTGGTGCTACTTTGCCATCGTTGCCGTGGCAGTCACACTGGTCACGGTCAACATTCTGCCGCTGTTTGACAACGATCTGTCCGTGGCGCTGCGCCACGCCTTTTTTCAAGTCACCTCCGTCTCCACCACGACCGGCTACTCCACGGTGGATTTTAACCTGTGGCCGGGCTTTTCCAAGACGGTGTTGGTGCTGCTTATGTTTATCGGCGCGTGTGCCGGCTCTACGGCGGGCGGTCTGAAGGTCTCCCGCGTGATGCTGCTGTTCAAGAGCGTGCGTCGCGATCTGCGGCGTATGATGCATCCACGTTCGGTCGGCAGTGTGCGGCTGGAGGGAAAACGGGTGGACGACCAGACCCTCACCGGAGTGAGTGCGTATTTCGTGGTGTACGTTATGTGTATCGCCGCGGTGTTCTTGGTTCTGTCGCTGGAGCCGTTTGATCTGGAAACAAACTTTACCGCGGCTGTCGCCTGTTTTAACAATATCGGCCCCGGTCTTGCCGGTGTCGGACCGGCCTCCAGCTTTGCCGGATACAGTGCGGGCTCCAAGCTTGTGCTGTCGTTTGCGATGCTGCTCGGCCGCCTGGAGATCTATCCGCTGCTTGTCATTTTTGCGCCCTCTACGTGGGTCAAAAAGCATTAAATCCGAGGTGTTCCTAATGTTTACTGTCGTGAATAAAAAGCCGCTCAATCCCTTTGTTTCGCTGATGGAGATCGAAGCACCGCTCATTGCCGCCAAAGGTCGCGCCGGACAGTTTATCATCCTGCGCGTCAACGAGACCGGTGAGCGCATTCCGTTGACGCTCGCGGACGAGGATCCCGAGCGCGGCACGATCACCATTATGTACCAGAAGGTGGGTAAGACCACCGAGCTGTTGGATACGCTCGCGGTCGGTGATACCATTCTGGACGTGGTCGGACCGCTTGGCCGCGCCACCGAGCTTGAGGGCTACCGCCGCGTGGCGGTGGTCGGCGGCGGCGTGGGCTGCGCCATTGCGTATCCGGAGGCTAAGGCGGCACACCGTCTCGGCGCTCACGTGGATATGATCGCGGGCTTCCGAAATAAAGAGATCATTATGCTGGAGCAGGAGCTGGCCGAGGTCAGCACCCGCTTGTTTGTGATGACGGACGACGGCTCCAACGGCAACAAGGGCTTTGTTACTGCCAAGCTGCAGGAGCTGCTGGATGCGGGGGAGACGTACGATCTGGTTATCGCCATCGGCCCGCTGCCGATGATGCGTGCGGTCGCTCGCGTGACCGAGCCGTACGGTATTAAAACGATCGTCTCGATGAACCCCATCATGATCGACGGCACCGGTATGTGCGGCGGTTGTCGTCTGACTGTCGGCGGCGAGACCAAGTTTGCTTGCGTGGACGGTCCGGAGTTTGACGCGCATCAGATCGATTGGGATGAGTCGATGAAGCGCCTGCGTCAGTATCACGAGCAGGAGCACGAGTGCCGCATGGCGTTTTTGGAGGAGCAGAGCCATGGCTGTTAACAATCAGTTGACCAAAACGCCGATGCCGGAGCAGGACCCGCAGGTACGGGCGGCGAATTTTGATGAGGTTGCGTTGGGCTACACCACGGAAATGGCAGTATCGGAGGCACAGCGCTGCTTGAACTGCAAGACGCGTCCGTGCGTGGAGGGCTGTCCGGTCAACGTGCAGATCCCCGATTTTATCGCGAAGATCCGTGAGGGCGCGTTTGAGGACGCGTATCAGATCATCAGCAGCACGAACGCGCTGCCCGCCGTGTGCGGTCGTGTGTGTCCGCAGGAAAACCAGTGTGAGTCCCGCTGCGTTCGCGCCATCAAGGGCGAAGCGGTTGCTATCGGTCGTCTGGAGCGTTTTGCAGCCGATTTTCACCGCACGGGGGAAGCGACCGCTACTGCCAAGCCCATCGCTCGCAACGGCCACCGCGTCGCAGTGGTGGGCTCCGGTCCTGCGGGGCTTACCTGTGCGGGCGATCTCAATCGCTTGGGCTATGAGGTCACGGTGTTTGAGGCATTCCACACTGCCGGCGGTGTGCTGATGTACGGCATCCCCGAGTTTCGTCTGCCCAAGGCCATCGTGCAACAGGAGATCGACACCCTGCGTGCGGCCGGTGTGGACATGCAGACCAATATGGTCATCGGCAAGGTGCTGTCCATCGACGAGCTGATGGAGCAGGGCTACGAAGCGGTGTTTGTCGGTAGCGGTGCCGGCCTGCCGAGCTTTCTCGGCATCCCCGGCGAGGGTCTGCTCGGTGTGCTGTCCGCCAATGAGTTTCTCACGCGTATCAATTTGATGAAAGCCTACCGTCCGGAATACGACACGCCCGTGCAGCGCGCCAAACGCGTGGCAGTGGTCGGCGGCGGCAACGTCGCGATGGATGCCGCCCGCTGTGCCAAGCGTCTGGGTGCCCAAGAGGTGACGGTGGTATACCGCCGCAGTGAGGCCGAGATGCCCGCGCGTCTGGAGGAGATCCGGCATGCCAAGGAGGAGGGCGTTTCGTTTCGCTTCCTCACCGCGCCGGTCGTGGTACACGGCAACGAGGACGGCTTCGTCAGCGCACTGGAGTGCGTGTCGATGGAGCTGGGTGAGCCGGATGTGTCCGGTCGCCGCCGTCCGCAGGAGATCGCCGGCAGTAACCACCGTATTGAGGTGGATATGGTGATCGCCGCCATCGGCAATTCGCCCAACCCGCTGATCCGCACCACCACGCCGGGGCTGGAGGCCAACCGCCGCGGGTGCCTGATCGTCAACGAGGAAACGCTGCAGACCACCCGTGAGGGCATCTATGCCGGCGGTGACGCCGTGACCGGCGCTGCCACGGTGATCCTGGCGATGGGGGCTGGGAAGAAGGCAGCCGCCTCCATCCACGAGTATCTGGGTGGAAAATCCTGACGAATTTGGTCGATTTATGCAAAACTGCAAAAATTTTCACACCCCGTCAGTGCTTTTTCAACAATTTGAATATTTTTTTAAAAAAAGAGGTTGACTTTTTCAAACGGTCACGATATACTACGATTATATACGAATACTTTTCGGTAATTTGGCGCGAGGTGAAGTCGGTTGCATTCTGCTACAGCTGTTCCCGCATATCGGGAATGCAGCGATGAGGAACTGGTCACCCTGGCTTGTGCTGAAAATGAGGAAGCGTTTGCCCGCTTGGTATCCCGCTATTCGGCCTTGTTGCATCGCCTGTCGGCGCAGTACAGCGGCACATCTCCGCTGGATGCCGAGGATCTGGCGCAGGAGGGCCTGCTTGGTCTCCTGTCCGCCGTGCGGACGTACCGCTCCGGCGGCGGTGCCGCGTTCGGTACCTACGCCTGCACCTGTATGCGCAACCGTATGCTGTCTGCCGTTCGTCGGTCGCAGGGGATCCCGCCCTTACTGAGCGACCCGGACGAGCCTCCTGCCACGGAAGCCGCCGCGGATGACCCCGCTGCGTTGCTGGTCCGTCAAGAGGAGCTGGAAGCACTGCGTACGCATCTGCGCTCAGCACTGACCGAACTGGAATACCAAGTGCTGATGCGGTATCTGGGTGCCTATTCGTATGAGGAGATCGCCTCCTCACTGTCGATCAGCCGCAAGGCGGTAGACAACGCGTTGCAGCGTCTGCGGCGTAAACTGGCGGTTTCTTTTTCTCCATCCCGGCTGTAACGGCATCGCCGTTTAGCAATAATTTTGCCCGAGTAGCTGAATAAGAGCGCTGCTTGCAAAGGTGTCGGTCTTAGTACGTCGCAGGGCAAACAATACATCAAAGCGAGGTAAAAACTATGTACGAAGACAAGACCCTGGTATGCAAGGAATGTGGCGCGGAATTCGTGTTCACCGCCGGTGAGCAGGAGTTCTATGCTGAGAAAGGCTTTGTGAACGAGCCCCAGCGCTGCAAGGCTTGCCGCGACGCGCGCAAGAACGCTGCGAGACCCGAGCGCGAAATGCACGTTGCCATCTGCGCCAACTGCGGCAAAGAGGCGAAGGTGCCCTTCAAACCCCGTGAGGATCGCCCTGTATACTGCAGCGAGTGCTTCGCCAGCATGAGAGGCGAAAACTAATTTTGGTTTTCCAAAACCGCCCACTCGGGCGGTTTTCTTTTTTGCGCAATAAAACAGCCGTGGTATCCGCACTTGGATACCACGGCTGCTTGTTATACCGTTCAGTCGGCCGTGACCGCCACACCGCCGCAGGGGCGGATGATGAGGATATGGCAGCTTCCCTTGCCGAAAACGCTCTCCAACGTTTGGGTAAAGGCCTGCAGCTTGTGCTCCGGCACGAAGTTTTGCGTGGTTCCGCCGAAGCCGCCGCCGTGAACGCGGCAAGCCCCCTCGCCGTCCAGCACGCGCTGTGCCAATGCCAACGCCACAGACAGCCCTTGGAAATGCACCGCGCTATTGGAGTAGATGTTCTGCAGATACTCAAACGAGGAATGTCCCGATTCGGTAATCAGCCGCAGGAAAGCATCGAAATCGCCGTCCTGCAGCGCCGCGACCTCCTTGCCGACACGCTCGTTGTCGCCGAAGAAGTGCAGCGCACGCAGCACCGCGCGGTCGCCGCAGGTGCTGCGCAGCTCCGGCAGTTTAGCCAGCACGGCTTCGTAGGAAGTCTCTCGCAGGAATTCCACGCCCATAGCGTGGGAGATCTTTTTCATCTCGTCGGTGACCGCCGCGTATTCGTGGGTCAGCGCGGCGTGGTTGCCGGCGGTATCTACGATGCACAGACGGTGTCCGCTCTGCGCAAAGTCAAAGTCCACCTTTTGGACGACGGGGTGCTGGGTATCGGCGAAATCGATGGTGATGATACCGCCCACCGAGGACGCCATCTGATCCATCAGGCCGCATGGCTTGCCGAAATGCACGTTTTCCGCATACTGGGCGATCTGCGCGATCTCCACGGCGCTCACGCGACCGCCGTTGTACAGATGGTTCAGCGCGGTGCCGATCAGCACCTCGAATGCCGCCGAGGAGGAGAGACCTGAGCCCTTCAGCACCTCGGAGGTGGTGTACGCGCGCATACCGCCGACCGTATAGCCCAGCTGCTCAAACCGCGCCGCCACGCCGCGGATCAGCGATGAGGAACGGTTGTATTCGCTTTCGCGTACTGCCAGATCGGTAAGGTCAATAACGTCCGGCTTGTAGCCCGCGGACTTGACGTGGATGACAGGCTCCTCCGTCATCGCAGCAACGGCGATGACGTCGAGATCGACGCTGCCCGCCACCACGCAGCCGTGGTTGTGGTCGGTGTGGTTGCCGCCGATCTCGGTGCGGCCGGGTGCGGAGAAGAAAAACACATCATCCGCTTCACCGTACAGCTCGGCATAGGTCTCCAAAGCGTTCTGATAGCGAGTACGCTGATGCATCACGGCATCCTTGCCGTACAGCTTGGTAAAGGTCGCGTCAAATTGCCCTGCATTCAGCGCGGCCATGAGTTCTTTGGTACTGCTCATGCTCAATCCTCCTTGCATTGCTTTTATTATACAACAACAGGAAGGAAAAGGAAAGAAAAATTTTTATCGAAACATGAACCAATGTTGGGAGCCGGACTGCGTCTGGCGCAATTGCGCTTTGCCCATCCGTGTGGAACTGATCGCCGCGTCGGCGTATCAGCAAAAGTATCGACAAGAATGAGAATAAGAAAACGGCTGTTTGGAGCATCCAAACAGCCGTTTTTTGTCGCTTAAAATCCGCGGGAAGCACCGCCGCCGCCAAAGCCGCCTCCGCCACCGCGGAAACTGCCGCCGCCAAAGCCGCCAAAGCCGCCGTGGTGATGATGGAAACCGCCCATATTGATGAAGATAGGCCATCCGCGGCGTCTGCCCACCACGCTCAGCATGGTGAAGATACCGACAAACGCCAGCACAACACCGAGCAGGATCAGCATGGTGATGGGGTCGAGATCATCCTCGGCCTGCACCTCGTCGATCGGTACATAGTCGGGGTCGACCTCTGCCTCCAGACCGAATTCCAGATACACCTCGTTGATAAGCGCTTCATAGGTCTCGCGCACACCGGTGTCAAAATCGTCATTTTCAAAGTAGGGTACGGCATAATTGTCCAGAAATTGTCCGGCCTGAGTCGCGGTGATAGCGCCCTCCAAACCGTAACCGACTTCAATGCGCGCTTCGCGTTCCTCCAATGCCACCAGAAGTAAAACACCGGTATCTTCCTCTTCGTCACCGATGCCCCATTCGCGTCCCAGATTCAATGCGTAGGTTTCAATATCTTCGCCGTTCATGGAGGAGATCGTCAGTACAACGATTTGCGCCTTGGTTTTTTCCGCCAGCGCCACACCTTTGTTCAAAACGATCTGCTCGGTCTCCGCCGACAGGATATCCGCATAATCGTTCACATAAAACGCCTCGGTCGGCTCGGGATACTTATCCTCTTCTTCTGAGCAGCCGGACAGTACGGGCAGACACAGCACCAGTACCGCAACCAGCCCCACACTCAAAACAAACTTCCAACGTTTCATAGCACTTACTTATACAGTTCAGAGATATCGGGCGTCGTAGTATCCTCGATGGGTGCTTCGTACAGTTCCATTTTCTCAAAACCGAACATACCGGCAATGAGACTGGTGGGGAAGCGACGCAGCTTTACGTTGTAGGTCTGCACGGTGCTGTTGTAGTCCCTGCGTGCTGTGCTGATCTTGTTTTCAGCCTCGGACACCTCATCCATCAGAGCAAGGACCGGTTTGTCAGACTTGATCTCGGGGTTAGACTCCATCAGAGCCAACAGCTGGTTGACCGCCGTACTCAACTCGGCATCGGCAGCCAACTTGTCGTCCATCGAGGTGCTGGCAGCCAGTGCAGCACGCGCTTCGGTGATCTTATCGTAGATGGCGTTTTCCTGGTCGATATAAATTTTTGCCGAATCCACCAAATTCGGGATCTTAGCGGCACGCTCGGACAGACGGGTGTCAATGTTAGACAACGCTGTATTGGCAGCTTCCTCCGCGTTGACCAGACCGTTGTATGCGCTGATACCCCAGATCAGGATGATCGCCAACACGGCGACGACAGACAACAGAACGATGGTTCCTTTTTTCATAGCAACTTTCATGATTCCATACCTCCTTGGTGATTTTAGAATAGCACATCTTGTCAGAATATTCAAGATTTGGGAAATAGTGTTCAAAAATTTTTTACCTTTTGTTTTTCGGCATAAACGCCGCCGTTTCGCCGCTATAATAAAAGGGAGGTGAGCGTATGCCGGTGATCTATCTCGACGTGCTGATCGTGCTGAATTGGTTTATCGACTACCTGCTTTTGTCGCTGACGGCCCGTCTGCTCCGCTTGCCGACGCGCCGTATACGGATGGTGTTGGGCGCTTTGGTGGGCGGGGTCAGCGCGTGTCAACTGCTGCTTACCGTGCCGACGGCGATCTCGGTATTGTTACATACACTCACCGCTGCTCTTATTATGCTCATCGCGTTTCGCTATCATTCGGCAAAAGGCTTCGCGCGGCAGGTCGTGGTATTTTTTTGCCTGTCGGCGTTGCTGTCGGGGGTCGTGACCGCGCTGTGGTATCTCACCGGCAGCGAAGCGGTGCTGACCAAAAACGGTGTGATCTATTTTGATATTTCGCCGCTGATGCTGACGGCATTTGCGGTAATCAGCTACGGCGTGATATGTTGGTACGAGCGGCTGACGCACAAGCCGACGCCGCAAGGTTTGGACTACGTGCTGACGGTGGACGACGGCTGCGGTGTGTGCGAATGTCGGGCGCTGTACGATACCGGTCTGCACCTGCGCGAGCCGTTTTCCGGCTCACCGGTCATCGTGGTGTGCCGCGACGCGCTGCTGCCGTATCTGCCGCCGACGCTGTGTGAAGCACTGAGCAGTGCCGGTGGCGTGGCGGTATGCCCGACGGTGCGTCTGCGGCTGATACCGTATCGCACCGTCAGCGGTGAGGGGCTGCTGCCGGCCTTTGTGCCGAATAAGGTCACCTTGCGGGCACTTGGGCGTCCCCCGCGAGATATTACCGGCGTGTACGTGGCGCTGTCGGAAACCCTTGACCGCGGTGACTATACCGCGCTGATCGGCAGCGACGTTACTGATCTTTGAGAAAGAAGGAACAGCTATGCAAAACCGATGGCTTATTCTGTGGCAGCGCCTGCGTCTGCGGTTTTTCAAGCGGATGTGCGAGGGCGTGTACTACATACACGGCGCGGATACGCTGCCGCCGCCCCTGACCGCCGAGGAGGAGGCCAAAGCCCTCAGCGCCGCCGCGGCGGGGGAGGTCAGCGCGAGGGATACCCTCATCACCCACAATCTGCGTCTGGTAGTGTATATCGCCCGCAAATTTGAAAACTCCGGCATCGGCATCGAGGATCTGATCTCCATCGGCACCATCGGGCTGATCAAGGCGGTCAGCACCTTTCGTACGGATAAAAATATCAAGCTCGCGACCTATTCCTCGCGTTGTATCGAGAACGAGATATTGATGTTCCTGCGCAAGAGCGCCCAACTGCGGCACGAGCTGTCCATCGACGAGCCGCTCAATGTGGATTGGGACGGCAACGAGCTGCTGCTGTCGGATATCCTCGGCAGCGATCCCGATATCGTCAACCGCGGGGTCGAGCAGGAAGCGGAGCGCGATCTGCTCTTGGAATGTGTGGCCAACCTGCCGCAGCGGGAGCAGACGATCATGCGTCTGCGCTTCGGCATCAACGGCGAAAAGGAGCATACGCAAAAGGAGGTCGCCGACCTGCTCGGTATCTCGCAATCCTACATTTCCCGCCTGGAAAAGAAGATCATCAAACGCCTCCGCCGCGACATCGAACGCGCCGGTTAGCGTTCTGCCTGTGTGCAGGGGCGAGATAAGGCTCCCTCGCCGATGCTCATAACTGCCCCTTGATACGCTCTAACGCACCCTTTTCCAACCGCGACACCTGTGCCTGCGAGATCCCGATCTCCGCCGATACCTCGATCTGCGTCATTCCCTTGAAAAACCGCAGATTGAGGATCTTTTTCTCACGGTCGTTCAATCCGCGGATGGCCTCCTTCAGTGCCAGCTCGTCCAGCCAGTTGCGGTCGTCGTTGGTGTCACCGACCTGGTCCATCACGTAAATGGTATCGCCGCTGTCGGCATATACCGGCTCGTAAAGTGACACCGGCTCTACGATCGCCTCCAATGCCAGTACTACGTCCTCACGCGGCAGCTCTAACGCCTCGGCGATCTCCTCCACCGTCGGTTCGCGCAGGTTTTTCGCGGTCAGCAGTTCCTTCATCTGCATCGCCCGATAGGCAGTGTCCCGCATACTGCGGGTGATACGGATGGCGTTGTTATCGCGCAGATAGCGCCGGATCTCACCGATGATCATAGGCACCGCGTAGGTGGAAAACCGCACGTTCTGCGAAATATCAAAATTATCGATCGACTTGATCAGCCCGATACAACCCACCTGAAACAGATCGTCCAGGTTTTCGCCGCGCTGCGTAAACCGCTGTATGACGCTCAGCACCAACCGCAGATTGCCGCTCACCAGCTCCTCACGGGCGCTCTTGTCACCCGCCTTGGTCAGCCGCAGCAGCCGCATTTTCTCGCTTTCGCTGAGCACCTTCAGCGTCGCCGTGTTGACCCCACAGATCTCCACCTTATTGTACAAACGCCGGTCACTTCCTTTCCACACCAGTATGGGTAGAAATCCGCGCTGCCATTCAGTTGGTATGTTTTGGCGCGGGGTTGCATATCTTTCTGCGGAGGTGTTTATTTATGATTTGTAAGGTCACGGACATGCACGACAAAGAGGTCATCAATATCTGCGACGGTATGCGGCTCGGCTGCGTGGACGACGTCGAGATCGACACCTGCACCGCGCAGCTAGTATCGCTCGTCATCTTCGGCCGCTCCAAGGGCTTGGGGCTGATGGGGCGCGAGGAGGATATCATCATCGGTTGGAACGAGATCGAGGTGATAGGTGAGCAGACCATCCTTGTCAACCACCCGATGCCGACTCGGATCGGCGACGGCAGACGCCGCAAGAGCAGCGTATTACAGGGAATATTCGGCAATTAAAAATTCTAAAAAAAGGACTTGCCTTTTCTGATACTTTGTGGTACAATACTACGGCAATATGCATACAAGCGTGTTGCGCTCCGGCGGTGCCGCCCTGCGGTTCCGGAGATGCGGGCGAAAATTTTGCAATCGTTCGTAGCGCTTGTAGAGGTAAAAACCGGGAGGAAATATTGTATGTCAGTCGTATCTATGAAACAGCTGCTTGAGGCCGGTGTCCACTTCGGTCACCAGACCCGCCGCTGGAACCCCAAAATGGCGCCGTACATCTTTACGGAGCGCAATGGTATCTATATCATTGACCTCCAGAAGACGGTCCGCAAGCTGGAAGAAGCGTATATGTTCATCCGCGATCTTTCCGCTGAGGGCAAGTCCGTTCTGTTCGTCGGCACCAAGAAGCAGGCGCAGGATTCCATCGCTGAGGAAGCGGTCCGTGCCGGCGCGTACTATGTCAATGCTCGTTGGCTGGGCGGTATGCTCACCAACTTCCGCACCATCCGTGGCCGTATCGCCCGCCTGAAACAGCTCAAGACCATGGCTGAGGACGGCACGTTCAGCCTCCTGCCCAAGAAGGAAGTCGTCAAGCTGAACCACGAGATCGAAAAGCTCGAGAAGTTCCTGGGCGGCATCAAGGGTATGGACAAGATCCCCGGCGCTCTGTTCATCGTCGATCCCCGCAAGGAGAAGATCGCCGTTGCTGAAGCGAAGAAGCTGGGTATTCCGATCGTTGCTATCGTTGACACCAACTGCGATCCCGACGATGTCGATTATGTCATCCCCGGCAACGACGACGCGATCCGCGCTGTCAAGCTGATCGCCGGTGCGATGGCCAGCGCCATCATCGAGGGCCGTCAGGGCGAGCAGGCTGCCGCTGAGGAGGCTGCTCCCGAAGCCGCCGAGGAAGCTGTCCAAGCTCCCGCTGCGGAATAAGAAGAATCAGGAGGTAAACAAGCCATGGCTTTTACTGCTTTAGATGTTAAGAAACTCCGTGAAATGACCAACGTCGGTATGATGGACTGCAAGAAGGCTCTCCAGGAGACCGACGGCGATATGGACAAGGCTGTTGACTGGCTGCGCGAAAAGGGCCTGGCCAAGGCTGCCAAGAAGGCGGACCGCGTGGCGGCTATGGGCGTTGCCTATGCCACCGTCGTGAACGGCGTCGGCGTCGTGATCGAAGTCAACTCCGAGACCGACTTTGCCGCCAAGACTGAAGCGTTCCAGGATCTGGTCAAGAATCTGGCCGAGGTCGTTGCGACTCAGGCTCCCGCGGACGTTGATGCTCTGAAGGGCTGCACCTATCCGAACTCCACGCTGACCGTTACCGAGATCATGCAGGAGAAGGTCATGTCCATCGGCGAGAATATGCAGATCCGCCGCTTCGACCGTTTTGCTGAGAACACCTCTGTGGCGTACGTCCACGCGGGCGGTACCCACGCCGTGCTGGTGAATCTGGCTGTCGAGGGTGGTATCGATGCAACCGAGATCGGCAAGAACGTTGCGATGCAGATCGCTGCTATGAATCCCAAGTATTGGGATAAGGCGCAGGTTCCGCAGGCGGATGCCGACAAGGAGCTGCAGGTGCAGATCGCTCTGATGAACAACGATCCCAACATGGCTTCCAAGCCGGACGCTGTGAAGGAGAAGATCGCTGCAGGTAAGATGAACGCTTTCTACAAGGAGTCCTGCCTGCTGCAGCAGGAGTTTGTCCGTTCCGACCTGTTCAAGGGCGACGTCGCCGGCTACATTGCCGACGCTGCCAAGAAGCTGGGCGGCACCGTGACCTTCGCCGATGCCATCCATTACGTGATGGGTGAGGGCATCGAGAAGCGCGAGGATGACTTCGCTGCCGAAGTCGCTGCCATGGCGAAATAAGCAAACCAAACGTAACACCGCCGGAGAACTCCTCCGGCGGTGTATTTTTCTCCAAAAAAAGATAAAAAATCTCTTGACAAATCCTGCCAAGGCGTGTATTATTGTATGCAGTTAGCATATGCTAACACAAAACGCGCTTGCCAAAAAGGGGGAGCAAACTGTGAAGACGCTGAAGGACGTTGCCGTGGGGCATACCGCTACGGTGGTTAAGCTGCACGGCGAGGGAGCGGTCAAGCGCCGCATCATGGATATGGGCATTACCAAGGGTGTTGTGATTCGTGTTCGCAAGCTGGCGCCGTTGGGCGATCCCATGGAATTGACAGTACGCGGTTACGAGCTATCACTCCGCAAGGCGGACGCTGGTATGATCGAGGTAGAGTAAACCGGGCGCTGCCCGGTGCTTTTTAGGCCAACAGTTAGCGACTGCTAACGCTAGAAGGAGTGGGAAAATGGAACTGCGAATTGCACTCGCCGGTAACCCGAACAGCGGTAAGACGACCTTGTTCAACGCGTTGACCGGTGCCAACCAGTACGTCGGCAACTGGCCGGGCGTCACGGTGGAAAAGAAGGAAGGCAAGATGAAGAAGCACGCCGGTGTGATCGTGACCGATCTGCCCGGCATCTATTCCTTGTCACCGTACACACTGGAGGAGGTCGTCGCGCGAAATTACCTCGTCGGGGAACGTCCGGACGTGATCCTCAACATCGTGGACGGCACCAATCTGGAGCGTAACCTGTACCTGACCACGCAGCTGATGGAGCTGGGAATTCCGGTCGTGATCGCCATTAATATGATGGACATCGTGCGCAAGCGCGGCGACCGCATTGATATCGAGCTGCTCAGCACCAAGCTGGGCTGCCCGATCGTGGAGATCTCCGCCCTCAAGGGCGACGGCATTACCGAGGCGGCCGAGCGTGCGATCCAGGTTGCCAAGGCAGAGCATAAGCTGCCTCCCTACATATTCTCGGGAACGTTGGAACACACGCTGGCGCACTTGGAAGAGGCAACCGCGGTGCATTCCATGCCGGCGGAGCAGCAGCGTTGGTATGCTATCAAGATCTTTGAGCGTGACGACAAGGTGATAGCGCAACTGAACATTGACGAGGTCACCCGTGCGCACATCGAGAATGACATTGTTGCTGTGGAAAAGGCGATGGATGACGATGCGGAGAGCATCATCACCAACGAACGGTACGAGTACATCGCCCGTTTGCTGAAGGATTGCTACCGTCGCAAGCACAACGGCATGACGCTGTCGGATAAGATCGACCGTGTGGTGACCAACCGCATTTTGGCGTTGCCGATATTCGCGGCGGTGATGTGGCTTGTATATACGCTGTCTATCGGCACCGTCGGTGATTTCACGGTCACCTTTATGAACGACGGTCTGTTCGGCTCTTTTTCCGAGACCTATCCCGGCACGTTTATGCAGGGCTGGTACAGCATTCCCGACCTGCTGAATTTGGTTCTGGTAAAGAACGGCACACCGATCATTGCCGAGTGGCTGTACAGCCTCATTATGGACGGTATCGTCGGAGGTGTCGGTGCGGTTCTGGGCTTTGTGCCGCAGATGATGGTGCTGTTTCTGTTGCTCTCGCTGCTTGAGGATTGCGGCTATATGTCGCGTATCGCGTTCATTATGGACCGTATCTTCCGCAAATTCGGTCTGTCCGGCAAGTCGTTTATTCCGATGTTGGTGGCCTCCGGCTGCGGTGTGCCCGGCATTATGGCGTCCCGCACCATCGAGCAGGACCGCGACCGTAAGATGACCATTATGACCACCGGCTTTATCCCTTGCGGTGCGAAGATGCCCATCGTTGGTTTGATCGCCGGCGCCCTGTTCGGCGGCAGCGGCCTGATCGCCACGGCGGCGTACCTTGTGGGTATCGGCGCGGTCGTCGTTTCGGGTATCCTGCTCAAAAAGACCCGCCCCTTTGCGGGTGATCCGGCGCCCTTCGTGATGGAGCTTCCGGCATACCACGCGCCTGTCGCGTCGAACGTTCTGCGTACCACGTGGGACCGTGGGTGGGGCTTTATCAAGCGCGCCGGTACGGTCATTCTGGCGGCGAGCGTGATCATCTGGACACTCAACAGCTTGACCTTTGAGGGCGGTTTCCACTACATCACCGGCGATGAGAAATCCATTCTGAACGTTGTCGGCGAATGGATCGCCGTGATCTTCCGGCCGCTTGGCTTCGGCCAATGGCAGTCTGCGGTGGCGACGGTGCTTGGTCTGGTGGCCAAGGAGGAGGTCGTCGGCGTGTTCGGTTCGCTCTCCTCGATGGCGGACGCCGATATGGCGTTTGCCGCGGTGGAGGAAGGCAGCTCGGCGCTTGCTGTTATCGGCAAGGAGATCTTCGGCGGCAGTCAGCTTGCCGGCTTCTCGTTCCTCATCTTCAACCTGCTGTGCGCTCCCTGCTTTGCGGCGATGGGTGCCATCAAGCGTGAGATGAACAACGGCAAGTGGACCTTCTTCGCTATTGGATATATGTGCGTGTTCGCCTATGCGATCTCGCTTATCGTCTATCAGCTTGGTATGCTGTTCGCCGGTGTGTTCACCGCCTGGACGGTCGTTGCCTTCCTGGTGCTGGCGGCACTGATCCACCTTCTGGTTCGCCCCAATAAGTACAATCAAAATCAACTCACGGTCAGGCTGACTGCGAAATAAGGAGAATTGACTATGTGGCCAACGATCATCGTAGCGGCGATCGTGGCGGCGGTGTTCCTAGCCATCGTCGTCACCGGTATCCGCAATAAGAAAAAGGGGAAAAGCTCCTGTTCCTGCGGCTGTTCCGGATGTGGTATGAAGGATACCTGCCATCCGCAAAACAGCAGCGACAAGTGATCGCTTGTCCCAAAACGCAGAACACCGCCCGAAGTCAGCACTTCGGGCGGTGTTCTTTATTGGTCCACCGGGTAAACACGCCGCACCGGCTTTCCCGATGCGGCGTGTTGAAAATAGAGCTTATTGATCGTCAAAGAGGAGCGGCCGATCCAACAGTGCGGTAACCTGGACGTTGAGTACTTTTGCTATCGCACACAGCTCCACGTCCGTTACGGTACGTGACAGATCCTCGATGCGGGATATGGAGCCGCGACAAACGTACACACCCAACAACTCCAGTTTATTGGATAATGTCTGCTGGCTCATATTCATCGCCTGCCGGTATTTCCGAACGTTGTCTCCTACTAGGTTTAAGCGGGTTCCATCAAGTATTCTCGCCATAAAAACAGTTCCTCGTTTTCATAAGAATTGTCTTGACATCGGACAATTCTTATGATATTCTATTTTCACCTTTTATCTGTCTTGTAACTGGACAAACCGATATTTCACAGCCTCTTGACAAAGTGTAAAGCGATTTGGTATGATTAACCACACGATAACAGGAAGGAGGCAACTGACAATGAAGATAGGTTTGCATTTTCTTGGAAGGAACCTCCTGTTGTGCCGAATATTCGCTACCGGGTGCGGTGTGTACCGGTAAGTATAGGCTTGCTTGCGGTGTACCTTCCAGGGGGGTACACCGTTTTTTGTTAGAAAGGACTGTAGAATGAGCAAGAAAGAAAAGGACAAAAAGAAAAAGCTTTCCCTTAACCGCACCGCGGCCAATATCGGATTTGCCTTGCAGCAAGTATGGGAGTCATCCCACGGCTATTTTATCATGTACTATCTTATGACGTTCATTTATGCGCCGCTGAACTTTTTTTCGGATTCCTATCTGTTACGATTGATCGTCAACGGCGTTGAGAAGCAAACACCGACATCCACCATCGTTACGTATATTGTGGTTATCGGGATCCTCAGCATTCTCATTCAAATGATCACGGCTTGCTATTGGAACTTGGTGTCGCCGAGCCAGAACGCCCGCATTGGTGCGAATATACAGAAAAAACTGTTTCATCAAGCGGCATCGGTGGAGCTGGCTTGCTACGAAAATCCCGAATTCTATGATCGCTATGTTAAAGCGATGGATCAAGCGTACAATCGTGTTATGCAGGTAATGAACACCGTGAATAATTTGATCTGGCGCGTTATCACCTTGCTGTGCAACTCGTTTTTACTGTTTGCCATTGATCCTCTGCTTATCGTGTTCGGATTGTTTCCTCTTTTGCTTGGTTTTATCCGACGTTGGCGAGCGCGTATCAATAAAGAGCATACCGAAAAACGAGTGCCGATCGAACGCCGCGTTAACTACGTCACGCGTACCTTTTATTGCAACGAGTACGCCAAGGAGATGCGCATCGGCGGGATGTATCAGCGGATGTACCGTGAACTGTCGCTTACCTTTGTTGAGTTCAAAAAGCTGTGGAATACCTATGGCCTGAAATGCGCTTTGGCGCGTGCCTTGCAGTCCTTGGGGCTTGAGGTGGTCACCATTCTGGGCACAATGATGTATGCCGTGTGGCGCACCGTAGGGGACGGCAGCATGTCGATCGGCGACTGCCTTATTATCCTGAACTCCATCGGTACGATCTCCTATTGCTTGAGCAGTATGGTACAGACTGCCGCCGAATTCAGTGAGCATGCGTTGTTCTTGGAGGACGTGCGCACGTTCTTGGATTATCAGCCGCGTATGCAGGAAAACGAGGATGCGCCGCAGGCGACCGGTGGCGATATTTGTTTGGAAAACGTGTCGTTTCGCTATGATGGCTGCGACAGCGACGTCCTTCACGACGTATCCCTGCACGTCAAGAAAGGGGAGCGTATTGCTCTGGTGGGGCAAAACGGTTCCGGGAAGACCACGCTTGTCAAGCTGTTGCTGCGGCTGTACGATCCTACGTCGGGTCGTGTGGTGCTGGACGGACGCGATATCAGGGACTATCGGTTATCCTCGTACCGTAGCGACTTTAGTTGTGTTTTTCAAGATTTTAAGGTGTTTTCGTTGCCTGTTCTTGAAAACGTCATCCTGCGCCGTCGCCGTGAGGGCGATGCTGACTTGGTCAAGCAAGCGCTGCGAGACAGCGGTGCTTACGATAAGATCATAACTTTGGATCAGGGCATCGAGACCACGCTGACACGCGAATTTGACGATAACGGAGCAAATCTTTCGGTCGGTGAGCAGCAGAAGGTCTCGTTGGCACGCGTGTTTGCCGAAAACGCGTCGTGCATTATTCTGGACGAGCCGTCCAGCGCGTTGGATCCCATTGCCGAACACACAATGTTCGAAAATATGATGCGTGCTGCTCGCGGTCGCAGTGTTATTTTCATTTCGCACCGCTTGTCCTCTGCGGTGGATGCTGACCGCATCTATCTGATGGAGGATGGACGCATTGTCGAGGTAGGTACTCATCATGAGCTGATGCAGAAAAATGGGCGCTATGCTGAGATGTTCCGTTTCCAGGCAGAAAACTATGTCGGGAAGGAGGCGGCATGCGTATGAATAACGCGAAAAAACCGCGTCAGCGATTTGGAAAGGTATTCACCAATTGCTTTCGCATGATCTTTAAGGTGGCACGCGTTGCCCCGCTGTATTTCGTAGGCGTTGTTATTTCCGGACTGACGTGGGGTGCCATGGGATCGGCCGAAGCGATCTTTACCTTGAATCTGTTTAACGCGTTGGATGCCGGTGCGCCGTTTTCCGAGATCGCCGGAATCATCCTTTTGATGGCGGTCGTCTACACTGTGGTCTACTCAACGGATGCGTGGTACTGGGAATATTTTTGGCAGATACAGCGCAAAAAGATGGAGTTTCGTCTCCACGAAGAACTGTTTGTAAAAACCAAGGCAATGGATATCGCCTGTTACGATGATCCGGAATTTTACAACGATTTTACGTGGTCAATGCAAGGAATCGGAAACGATGTTGCCGACCTGATGCGTGATTTCGGTATGATAATCAACCGCATCGTTTCCGGTACGACACTGTTTACGCTTCTGTTTTCGATTGATACCGGCGTGGCGATCGTGCTGTTGGTGACGTCTGTGCTGTCCATCGTCATCAACCAGATCAGTAATAAGCTGCACTTTGAGCAGCAAAAGGAGATCAAGCCCCTCGATCGGGTGAGAGACTATTTGAACCGTATTTTTCATCTTCCCGAATATGCCAAGGAGATCCGCATCAGCCGCGTTGAAGAGGTGTTGATGCAGACGATGGATGAGAACACCGAAAGGACCGTGGACGTTACGGTAAAATACGGCAAGAAGTTCTTTTTTCTGCACGGTCTGTGCTCCACCTTGCTTAACCAGGGTGTTTACTATGGCATCCTGCTGTTTATGTTTTCCAAGCTACTTAGCGGCGAGGTGCTCATCGGCGCGTTTGCCGCTACGGTTGGTATGATCTGGCGTGTTCGCGGAATACTGCGCACCTTTGTGGAGCATATCACGAAATTCCCCAAGCATTCGCTGTATTTGGAAAAGTATTATGGCTTCCTTGCCTATGAGCCGAAAACCGTTTCGGGTGAGCGCGAGGTACCCGCTTTTGAGTCGCTGGAGCTGCGAGAGGTCGCTTTTACCTACGATTTTTCCGATAATCCGCGGTATCGGTTCCGTGATACTGGCCAAGACGCCAAAAAAGTCTCCGGTGGCAGTGTGGAAGCGCTGCGGGGCGTGAATATGTCGCTCAAGCGCGGAGAAAAGATCGCCATTGTCGGTTATAACGGCGCCGGAAAAACGACCCTCATCAAGCTGTTGATGCGTCTTTACGACCCCACCGAGGGTCAAATACTTCTGAACGGCGTGGACGTTCGGGAATACAAGATGGAGGAGTACCGTAACCGTATCGGCACGGTGTTTCAGGATTTCCGCATTTTTGCCGCCAGCGTTGCAGAAAACGTGGTCAACGGTATTTACGACGAGGCGAGTGACCGCGAAACAGTACTGACCGCGCTGAACGCCGCGGGCTTTACTGAGCGGTTGTCTAAAATGGAGAACGGCATCGATACACTGCTGACGCGTGAGTTCGACGATAAAGGCATCAACCTTTCCGGCGGTGAATCGCAAAAAATTGCGATCGCAAGAGTATTTGCAAAGCCGTTTGAGCTTATTATCATGGACGAGCCGTCCAGTGCTTTGGATCCGGTGGCGGAGTATGAGCTGAATCAAGCCATCCTGCGCTACGCAGCGGACAAAACAGTCATATTCATTTCACATCGACTGTCTACCACGCGCATGGCCGACCGCATATATATGTTTGCGCAAGGCGAACTGGTCGAGGTCGGCTCACACGAGGAACTGATGGCACGCGGCGGTAAATATGCCGAGATGTTCAACCTTCAGGCAGAAAAGTATATGACAGAATAACGATCCGACGTACCATTGCCCCGCATCATCCTTTTTTGATGCGGGGCATTACTTTGATTGACATGACGGTCAATTTGTGATATATTTTAAGTATTCGATAAAAGGAGAGCAGTTCGGTAGGCTTGCATCGTCGTTGCCATAGGATACACCATAGGGACGAGTGACGCAATAGGCACTGCTGCTTGGGTTTATCACAGAGATGTCGGATAAACTACAAGTAATGAACCGAAAGGGGTTTTACCTATGAATATTGTTGTTGCAGGGACCGGCTATGTCGGCCTTTCTATGGCTGTGCTTTTATCACAGCATCATACGGTCACCGCCGTGGATATCGTTCCCGAAAAGGTGGAAATGATCAATGACCGCCGTTCACCGATCCGAGATACCGAGATCGAACGGTTTTTGCAGAGCAAGACGTTGGATCTGACCGCAACCTTGGATGGCGATACGGCATATCGTAACGCGGAGCTGGTGATCATTTCCACGCCCACCAATTACGACGACCGTAAAAACTTTTTTGATACCTCTACCGTGGAGGCGGTCATTCGTCAAGTGATGGCTGTCAATCCTGATGTCATCATGGTCATTAAGAGTACCGTTCCGGTCGGATTTACGGAGCACATACGCGAAAAACTCGGCTGCAACAATCTTTTGTTCAGTCCGGAATTCCTGCGAGAGGGAAAGGCGCTGTACGATAATTTGTATCCCAGTCGTATCATTGTCGGCGTACCGGAAAAGGATGCCCATCTTCGACCGGCAGCAGAGCGTTTTGTGGGGTTGTTGCGTGAAGGCGCGGAAAAACAAGATATTGAAGTGCGCTATATGAATTCCACCGAGGCCGAAGCGGTAAAACTGTTTGCCAATACGTATCTGGCGTTGCGCGTTTCCTTTTTCAACGAGTTGGATACCTATGCCGTTACCCGCGGGTTGGATGCCCGCGCTATCATAGAGGGCGTCGGTCTTGATCCGCGTATCGGATCGCACTATAACAATCCATCGTTCGGTTACGGCGGATATTGCTTACCAAAGGATACGAAACAGTTGTTGGCGAATTACCGAGATATTCCGCAGAACATTATTTCCGCCATTGTGGATGCGAACACCACGCGCAAGGATTTTATTGCCGATCAGATCATCATGCGCGACCCCTCTGTGGTCGGGATCTACCGTCTGACGATGAAGTCGGGCAGTGACAATTTCCGCCAAAGCTCTATTCAAGGTGTGATGAAACGCATCAAAGCCAATGGGATAGAAGTTATTGTGTATGAGCCTACGATGCGTGACGATACCTTTTTCGGCAGCCGTGTTGTGCGCGATCTGGAGGAATTTAAACGCAAGGCAGACATCATTGTTGCGAATCGCTGTCACGAGGAGCTCGCTGATGTGATGGAAAAGGTCTATACCCGCGATCTGTATTTTCGAGATTAAGAAAGCACCCTTGTTTGGGAGAAACTTCGTAAAGAAGTTTCTCCCAACTTTTTTATATTAAAAAAGACACTTTCGGTTTGAAAGTGTCATAGTGGGCTACATACTTTGAATTTTTATCTATCTCAAAGATAAAAAACAAAAAGTGATATTGTGAGACCTGTCTCACAGTGACATTTTACCTTTCGGAAAAGTGATATGAAAGACTTGCGGCTTTCGTGATATTATATTCGCCCTAAAACTGTTCGAAGAACAATATCACGATGCGAATCATCATGTAACTGCGTAGCGATATAACTCGCCTTTAGGCGAATATAACTGAGGCACACTTCCTTACGAAGTGTGCCTCTTGGGGTGCCTTTTGATTTGTATATCAGTTGCCCTGTGCGTGCTTCCATTCCAGATAATCGTCGTAGGTCATCGTCTTGTCCACGATGGTGCCGTCCGCCTTGAATTCAATGATGCGGTTGGCTACCGTCTGGATAAACTGATGGTCATACGAGGAGAAAAGCACGTTGCCCTTAAATTCGATCAGGCCGTCATTGACGGCGGTGATGGATTCGAGGTCGAGGTGGTTGGTGGGCTGATCGAGCAGCAGCACATTAGCACCGAACATCATCATACGGGACAGCATGCAACGCACCTTTTCGCCACCGGACAGCACCTTCACAGGCTTGAGCACGTCGTCACCGGAGAACAGCATCTTACCGAGGAAGCCGCGCAGATACGTTTCGGTGTTGTCCGACGCGTACTGATTTAGCCACTGGATGAGGTTGAGATCACAGCCTTCGAAGAACTCGGAGTTGTCCTTGGGGAAGTAGGACTGCGAGGTCGTGCCGCCCCACTTGAACGAACCGGAATCGGGTTGGATCTCTTCCATCAGGATGCGGAACAGCGCGGTGATGGCCAGTTCGTTTTCGCCGACGAAAGCGATCTTATCGCCCTTGTTGACGCGGAAGGATACGTGATCCAGCACCGTGGTGTCGCCCTGTTTGAGGCATAGGTCCTCGGCGACGAGGATCTCCTTGCCGGCCTCACGGTCCATGGAGAAGCCCACGAACGGATACCGACGGGACGACGCGGGCATTTCCTCCACCGACAGCTTTTCAATGAGTTTTTTACGGGAGGTCGCCTGCCGCGACTTGGATTTGTTGGCGGAGAAGCGCTGGATAAAGTTCTGCAGCTCGCGGATCTTATCCTCGGCCTTCTTATTCTGCTCACGCATCAGGCGCTGCATCAGCTGGCTGGAATCGTACCAGAAGTCGTAGTTACCGACGTAGATCTTGATCTTGTTATAGTCCACGTCCACGATATGGGTACACACGTTGTTGAGGAAGTGACGGTCGTGGGATACCACGATGACCGTACCGATGTAATCCATCAGGAAATCCTCAAGCCACGCGATGGAAGCGATATCCAGATGGTTGGTCGGCTCGTCGAGCAGGATGATATCCGGCTGTCCGAACAGCGCCTGCGCCAACAGCACCTTGACCTTTTCCTTGTCGGCCAGCGCGGTCATCGGTTGATACAACAGATCCACCGACAGCCCCAGGCCCTGCAGGATCTGACCGGCCTCGGTCTCGGCCTCCCAGCCGTTCAGCTCGGCGAACTCACCCTCCAGCTCGGAAGCCAGAACGCCGTCCTCCTCCGTGAAATCCTCCTTGGCGTACAGCGCGTCCTTCTGCTGAATGATCTCATACAGACGCGGATTGCCCTGCAGGATGGTATCCAGCACGGTGAATTCGTCGTAGGCGTAGTGATCCTGCTTCAGCACCGACATACGGTTGTTTTTGTCAATGATGACCTCGCCGGCAGACGGCTCCAGATCACCCGACAAAATGCGCAGGAAGGTGGATTTACCGGCACCGTTAGCACCGATAACGCCGTAGCAGTTGCCCGGCGTAAACAGCAGATTGACGTGTGTGAACAGGTTCTGTCCACTGAAATTGATTCCCAGATCCGATACGGTAATCATGGCTCCTCCATCACTTACAAAAAAATTACCTTGCCATTC
>JAZNKN010000036.1:0-4997 GCA_045578625.1 Acutalibacteraceae bacterium
AAGCAGACCCACCGGTCAATATGCCCCCAATCAAGGAAGAATAGAGGGTGCGTCCCGGTCGGGTCGCACCCTTTGTTTTTGGAGGAATCACCGTATGGCGGTAACGATCACAGCGGTCACGCCGGGCAGTCCGGCAGCCAAAAAAAGAATACACGCCGGTGATCGTTTGGTTTCGGTGAACGGACAGCCGATCGTGGACGTTCTGGACTATCGCTTTTACGAGGTCGAGGAGCGTCTGACGTTGGCGTTGGAGACACCGAAAGGGCTGCGTACGGTCAAGCTACGCAAGCCGGAATACGCGGATATCGGCCTGGAATTTGAGACCTATCTGATGGATAAGCAGCACACCTGCCGCAATCAGTGTGTATTTTGCTTTATCGACCAAATGCCGCCCGGCATGCGCGAGAGCTTGTATGTTAAGGACGACGACAGCCGTTTATCCTTCCTGTTCGGCAACTATATCACGCTGACCAATCTGTCCGAGCATGAGATCGACCGCATTATGGCGCTGCATATTACGCCCATTAATATTTCGGTGCATACTACCAATCCAGACCTGCGTTGTCGGATGATGAACAACCGCTTCGCCGGAGAGACGCTGCAACTGTTGCGGCGCTTCGCGGATGCCGGTATTCACATGGATTGCCAGTTGGTACTTTGCCCCGGTTGGAATGACGGCGCGGAGCTGGAGCGCAGTATGCGTGATCTGGCAGCGCTGGCACCGGCGGTGGAAAGCGTTGCCGTTGTACCTGTCGGTCTGACAAAATACCGCGATGGCCTGACACCGCTGCGTCCCTTCACCAAGGAGGAAGCAGTCACCGTACTGGATATGGTGGAGAGCTTCGGCGATCGGATGCTGCAGGAGATCGGCACGCGGTTAGTCTATCCGGCGGATGAGTGGTATATCAAGGCAGAACGCCCCATCCCGAACGAGGCGTTTTATGAGGAAATGTCCCAGTTGGAAAATGGTGTGGGGATGTCCGCCTTGCTGCGTGCTCAGTTTACCGAAGCGTTGGAGCAATGCAATGCGAATACGGCTCGCGGTACGGATACCGTGTTGGCGACCGGCGTGGCGGCAGAGTCGCTGATCCGCGAGCTCGTGGCACTGGCCAAGGATACCTATCCGCAGATCAATGTGCAGGTGCAGGCGATCCGTAACGACTTTTTCGGTGAAACGATCACCGTGGCCGGCTTGGTGACCGGTCGCGATCTGAAGGCACAGCTTGCCGGTATTTCGTGTGAGCGTGTGCTTGTTCCGGATACGATGCTGCGGCATGAGCAGGATCGCTTTCTGGATGATATGACCCCAGAGGAATTGGAGCAGGCGCTGGGGGTCCATGTACAGGTGATCGCCGCAGACGGCGATTCTCTGTTGACAGCGCTGCTGGAGTAAGTCTCAACGAGGTGAGAATATGGCGAAGCCCGTCGTGGCGGTGGTTGGCCGCCCCAACGTGGGGAAATCCACGTTATTCAATAAGCTGATCGGCAAGCGGCTGTCCATTGTCAAGGACACGCCGGGCGTTACGCGTGACCGCATTTTGTCACCCTGCGAGTGGCGCGGTCGCACGTTTTTACTGGTGGATACCGGCGGTATCGAGCCGCATTCCGATGATATCATTCTGTCGCAGATGCGCCGTCAGGCACAGCTTGCCATTGACCAGGCGGACGTAATCGTACTGGTGACGGATCTGCAGGCCGGTGTGACGGCTAATGACGCCGACGTAGCGGTCATGCTGCAAAAGAGCGGCAAGCCGGTCGTACTGTGTGTCAACAAGTGTGACCGTATCGGTGCGCCTCCACCGGAGTTTTACGAGTTTTACAATCTGGGCCTTGGCGATCCTGTCGGTGTTTCCTCGCTGCACGGCACCGGTACCGGTGACCTGCTGGATGCGGTGTTTGAGTATTTTCCGGCAGAGGATGAGGAAGAGGACGAGGATGACGTGATCAAGGTCGCGGTCATCGGTAAGCCCAACGCCGGCAAATCCTCGCTTGTTAACAAGCTGGCAGGGGAGGAACGCAGTATCGTATCCGACATTGCCGGTACGACGCGCGATGCCATTGATACCGAGATCAAAACGCCGAAGGGCAAATTCCTGCTGATCGACACGGCGGGTCTGCGCCGTCGGAGTCGCGTGGATGATGCTATTGAAAAGTACAGCATCCTGCGGGCGGAAATGGCGGTGGAACGCGCCGACGTGTGCGTCATCCTCATTGACGGTACCGAGGGATTTACCGAGCAGGACAGCAAGGTGGCCGGTATTGCGCACGAAAAAGGAAAAGCGTGTATCATCGCGGTGAACAAGTGGGATGCGGTGGAGAAAAACGACCGCACTATGAACTTAACGCGCAAGAAGCTGGAAAACGATTTCAGTTTTATGGCGTACGCGCCGTTTATCTTTATCTCGGCCAAGACCGGACAGCGTCTGGATCGGTTGCTGGACCTCGTGAAATACGTCAACGAGCAAAACGCGATGCGTGTCTCTACCGGCGCGTTGAACGACGTGCTGGCGCAAGCAACGGCTCGCGTGCAGCCGCCTACGGATAAAGGACACCGGTTGAAGATCTATTACGTGACGCAGCCCTCCACGCGGCCGCCCACGTTCGTGTTTTTCGTCAACCGTGCGGATCTGTTCCATTTTTCCTATCAGCGCTATCTGGAAAACCAGTTGCGCGAGACCTTCGGCTTTGAGGGGACTCCCTTGCGATTTATTATAAGAGAACGTGGCGATAAGAGCGGTAAGTAAAGGAGAGAGCTCGTATGTTTTCGTTTTTGCAAAACAGTTGGTTAGCCATGATCCTGTCGGCGGTGATTGCCTATTTGCTCGGCAGTGTCAGCTTTGCCATCCTTGTGACCAAATGGTTCAACGGCACGGATATCCGCAGCTACGGAAGCGGCAATGCCGGTGCGACCAATGTGCTGCGTTCGCAGGGAATGCTGCCGGCGCTTTTCACTTTTATCGGTGATCTGCTGAAAAGTATGCTGTCGGTATTTATCGGTGGCTGGTTGATGCAAAATCTGCAGTTGTCTCCCGCGACGGTGGCGGAGGCCGGTCTGCTGATGTACGACGCGGAAAACCTGAGGATCATCGGGTTCCATTTGGCGGGTGTTTGCTGCATTTTAGGCCATCTGTATCCCTTGTATTTCGGTTTCCGCGGTGGTAAGGGCGTGATGACCACCTTGGGTATGCTGCTGCTGCTGGACTGGAAAACGGCACTGATCCTGCTGGTGATCTTTACGGTGACACTGCTGCTCTCGCGGATGGTGTCGCTCGGCTCCTGCGTTGTTGCGGTGCTGCTTCCGATCGTGACCTGCCTGATGCGAAACTTTATTTATAAGCAGGAATGGCCGACGGTAGCTTTTTGCACCGTTATGGCGTGTGTCATCTCTACGATCGTTCTTGCTAAGCACGGTGCGAATATCAAACGGATATTCCAAGGCACTGAGAGCAAGCTTTGGGGGGATAAGTAATGGCGAAGATCGTGGTCTTGGGTTCCGGCGGTTGGGGTACGGCGTTGGCTGTGACCGCTAATCGGCATGGACACACAGTATCTCTTTGGTCTCCCTTTGAACAGGAGCTGGATTCCATCCGGCGGCACGGTCAGCACAAAAAACTGCTTCCCGGTATTGCGGTGTCTGCGGCGATCGATCTGACAACAGATCTGTCCTGCACGGCGGATGCGGAGCTTGTTGTTATGGCGGTACCGTCCTTTGCGATCGCCTCAACAGCAGCAAAGCTGCGTCCCTTTTTGCGCCCCGGCGCCGTGGTGGCCAACGCCGGTAAAGGCTTGGAGGAAGGCACCTACCGCCGGTTTACTGAGGTGATTGAGGAGTCGCTGCCCGGCATTCGAGCGGTGGCACTTTCGGGACCGTCTCACGCAGAGGAAGTCGGGCGCGGTATCCCCACGTTGGTGGTGAGTGCCTCGCGGGATGCCGAAGCGGCTAAAACCGTGCAGACGCTGTTGATGAGCCCTGATTTCCGTATCTATACCAGTGACGACGTCATCGGCGTTGAACTGGGTGGTGCGCTGAAAAACGTCATCGCTCTGGCGGCGGGCATCTGCGACGGTTTGGATATGGGCGATAACACACGCGCGGCGCTGATGACCCGCGGCATGGCGGAGATCGCCCGCTTGGGCGTCAGCCTCGGTGCTAGGGCCGGTACGTTTGCCGGTCTGTCCGGTATCGGCGACCTGATCGTGACCTGCAGCAGTATGCATTCGCGTAACCGTCGTGCAGGTATCCTTATTGGCCAGGGACTTTCGCCGGCCGAAGCGGTGGAGCGTGTGGGCACGGTAGAAGGGTATCTGGTGGCCGAAACGGCGTATCATCTGGCGCGGAAAGGCGGCATCCCGATGCCCATCGTGGAGTCCTGCTACCGTATTTGCTATGAAAACTATGCCCCGATCGAGGCGGTGCGCTCGCTGATGGAGCGTCCCGGCCGACCTGAGGATGAAAATCACTGGGTCTAAAAAGCTCTCTGTCATACATCGTGACACGCTGCTTTATTGTAAACGAAAACCACGCAACTATCGCGTGGTTTTCTGTGTTTATTAGACACGAGGGGAGACAAGAAAACCGCCTCCGTCCACCAGCTCTCCGGCGTGTTGCTTGACGGCGAAGTGATGCTGGACCTGACGCAGGCGGGAAATGCCCCTCTTGCATCACAGGCTGAAACAGGGTATACTGGTAATACGCAAGATGGTGGAGCGCGGTATTCACTGAATGTCGAGGCAGAGTCCGATGTGGATTATGACGCACTGGATCGGTACGACAGCCGCACCTACGCCAACCACGGATGGGTGACGGTTAACCGCGTACTTACGGGGAACGAACTGAAAAAACTCAATTCGCAGTGGGCGGATGCGGTCGCGAACGGTTATAACTATCCCACCACGTCAGCGGGTGAGAGGATCATTACGGTAGGCGATGCGTACGGTGATGCGGACAAGCTTGTCTACATCAGCGGCACGATGGACAACCCGATCATCTCGAAGGT
>JAZNKN010000037.1:0-37726 GCA_045578625.1 Acutalibacteraceae bacterium
CACCAACCTTCGCGGTGATGGTGGCGGTGCCGGCCTTCACACCGGTAACAACGCCGCCTGCCACCGTCGCGACGGTCGCATCGCTGCTTTCCCAAGTCAGCTCCGAAATATCGGCGCCCTCGGGAGTCGCCGTGGCAGTCAACGTCACGGTGCTGCCAACCTCGACGGTTGCCGTGGTCTTATCCAGCGTAATACCTTCCAAAACCACGTCAGGCTTCTCGATCAGCTTGACGTTGTCAACATACGCCATGCTCTCCTCCGATGCGACCTCATAGTTCATCGCACGGATCTCCAAGGTGTAGTTTTTGTTAAGACTATCGGCAACTGTCGAGAGATTGTCGCCGACCGTGAACTCATGCGTCCACGTCTGCCAGCCGTCAGTCACACCTTTAGGTAAATCTTGGTCAGTCAACCACGGACTAAGCGCCCCGTCCACATCAAACTGAACAAAGGTGTTAGCACCCTTGGTAACCTTATAATCCATAGAGATCACGTAGGTCTTGCCGACCTCCAGATCTGCCAAGAATTTTCCACCTCTGTACCAGTGAAGATTACTGGCATACTTCACGGTGTCAGTTACGGCCAATTCCAGACCCCAGGTGCCGTCCTTACCGACGCCTGCCTTAATGTCTGTCTCGCTACTCCAACCGGTAGCACCGTTCTCAAAGTCGCCGTTAACAAAAATGTTTTCCTCTTCTGCCATTGCAGGCAGTACCAGACCGCTGATAACGCAGGTCAACAGCAAGGTCAATGCTGCCACTAGCGATACGATCCGGCGTGCGTTTGTTTTCATACGCTCTTCCCCTTTCAAAATGGATATCCCCGGGAACTTCGCAGCGACCGTTATGCACTGCGGTGCTGCGTCCGTTTGGAGGCCAACAAACTGCAAAAGGGGGCAACATTCCCTTGTGCAGACAATTGGCTATCTTTAGTATATCACTCCAATTTTGGAAAAGCAAGGGGTTTACACGGAATTTTATAAAAAAGACGAAAACGACATCCTCTCTTTGGCAATTATGCACAAAAATCTCCCTCCTTCGCATTCCAACCACACCCACACAGCCCCTTCCCGAGGGGGTCCTACACGCCTCCCTCCGCGAGGGATAAGTGACACCCCAAATCTATGATTTGGTTGGTGGAACTTATGCGAAGCACAGCGTAGCTGGTGTCGGGCGAATGCCCGACGGAGGGAGTTTCTCCCCGCAGCCTGAAATCCACACTGTAGGGGCGGACCTGCGTGTCCGCCCACCGTTGCGTCGCCCCCACAAAAAACAGCAGCCGGTGCTGACGCACCGGCTGCCGCCGTAACCCTTATCCTTTATTCTTATCGCTTGCGGGAGATCCACAGCCCCGCCGCACTCAGCACGACCGGGGATTCCCACCGTTTTAGTACATAATTATAAGGACGCTCACACCGTTTTCGGCAGCTCGGTCACCAGCTCACCTAAATGCGCAGTCTCCCCGCTGCGAAGCACATGAAACCGTGCGTCGGCATACTCTGCCTCGGTCACCGACGCGTTCGGCACCCACGGTCGCTCGCGCATCGCCGCTATACTGCCGGTCTCCCACAATGTCAACACCCCGCGGATCACACCGCCATGGGATGCCACCGCCACCGTTCCTTCCGGATGCGCCTCGGCGATGCGGCGCAGCACCGCATCCGCGCGCAGACACGCCTCCGCCATCGACTCACCGCCGGTGCAGCGCGCCGCTCCAATGTCATCCAACCACCGCTTGTAATCCTCCGGATAGAGCGTCGGCAGCTCCTCAAAGACCCGACCCTCCCATTCGCCGGCATAGATCTCACGCAGACCGGCCTCGGGGATCACGGTCAGCCCCTGCGCATCCGCCGTCGGGCGCATCGTGTCCACCGCGCGGGACAGATCGGAGGAATACACCGCATCCAACGGAATATCCTTAAAAAACTGCGCCACGCACCGCGCCTGCTCACATCCTAACGCAGTCAGCGGCACATCCCACTGCCCGGCGAATTGATGCGTCTTATTGGTCACGCTTTCTCCGTGTCGGATCAAATACAGCTTCATACACTCAGACTTCCCCATCTTTTGATTTTCTGCTTGACAATTATGCCACAGTTGGCTATAATAGCATAGCAAATGCACACGAACCATTAGCTCAGTTGGCAGAGCACCTGACTTTTAATCAGGGTGTCCGGGGTTCGAATCCCCGATGGTTCACCAAAAGAACGCGATCACCCTTTAGGGTGGTAGCGTTCTTTTCATTTTATCGGGGATTCGAACCCTGCGAGGGTGAGGAGCGCCCGAAAAACAGTCCGGTGGACTGTTTTTCAGCGACGAAGTGCGACGGCGGGCACCGTTCGCACGAACGGTCGCCAAGCACGAAAGACGCGAAGCGGCTTTATCCCCGATGGTTCACCAAAAGAACGCGATCACCCTTTAGGGTGGTGGCGTTCTTTTCATCTTATCGGGGATTCGAACCCTGAGAGGGTTTTATCCCCGACAATTCACAAAAACGCCTCCTCGGAAGCGCCTTTCTTTTTCCCAAGTATACCGCCGCCGCACACAAAAAGCAAGCCGCAATACCCTATTTTTGCCGCAGCGGTTGACTTTTTCCGGCTAGGAGAGTACAGTAATCTTATACTGATATGTGAAAGAGGTAGGTAGTATGAAACGATTGTTGGCGATCCTTCTGGCACTGGTTCTGGTGCTCAGTCTGGCGGCGTGCAGTAAAACGGAAAGCCGCCGTCGCGACCGTGATGACGATGACGATGACGATAAACCGTCGATCGGCCAAAATATGAACGCCGGTTTGGGCGATCTCTTCCCTGAGGAAAACGCGAACGACGGCTACAATGAGGAGCAGGTTGAGCAGGTTCAGCCCGACGATACCCTCTCCGTAGGCTTTATTTTTATCGGCGATGAAAATTCGACCTATGACAGGAATTTCATGGACGCTGCCAAAGAAGCCTGCGCCCAAGCAGGTGTGACGATGGTTCAAAAGACCCGGATCCCCGAATCCAATCAAGCGTACGAGGCGGCGGTCGAACTCATCGAGACCGATGGCTGCGACATCATTTTTGCCAACAGCTACGGCCACGAATCCTACCTGATGAAAGCGGCAAGGGAGTATCCGGACGTGGAATTCTGCCACGCCGGCGGCGTGCAGGCGCACACGGCGGGTCTGGACAACTTCCACAACACGTACGCCTCCATCCATCAGGGTCGCTATATCACCGGCGTCGCCGCTGGTATGAAGCTCACCGAAATGATCAACAATGGTGAGATCACTACCGAACAAGCCAAGCTCGGCTTTGTCGGCGCGTTCACCTACGCGGAGGTCATTTCTGCGTATACGGCGTTCTATCTGGGCGCCAAGTCCGCCTGCCCCTTCGTCACGATGGACGTCCGCTTCACCGGCAGCTGGTGCGACGAGGTGCTCGAGCGCGAAGCCGCGCTGGCGCTGATCGACAGCGGCTGCATCCTCATCAGCCAATACTCCGATTCCATGGGCGCTCCCACTGCTTGCGAGACTATGGGCGTCCCCAATGTACCCTATAATGGCTCCACCGCGGCTCCCTGTCCCGAGACCTATCTGATCTCCACGCGTATCAACTGGGTCCCGATCTTTAACGAAATGATCACCTGCGTACAAAATGATCGGCCCCTCGATGCCGATATCGGCGGCTCGCTTTGGAACGATGCGGTAGAGATCTGCGAATTGGGCGCGAACGTTGCCGACGGCACCGCCGAACGGGTCGAGGAGATAACGGACACCTTGTCCCGCGGTGTGATCCACGTATTCGACACAACCCTCTTTACCGTTAACGGTTCGTGGCTGACCTCCTATATGGCAGACGTGGATTATGACACAGCCTTTACTCCGGATACTCAGGTGGTTGATAGCTTTACTTTCTACGAGTGCACGTATCGCTCCGCGCCCTACTTTGATGTCGAGATCGACGGTATCAATCTGCTCAATCGCAATTACGGCTGATTTGTTACAAAAAAACACCAGTTTGTGCCGGTGTTTTCCTTTGTTTGTCTGTTGACTTTTTTCGGCAAAAAGTTTACAATTATACCATCATTACAATGAGGTGGTTTTTTCGTGAAATTGCTGGAGGACCGCATCCTGCGCGACGGCGAATTTCTGCCGGGCAACGTACTCAAAGTAGACAGCTTCCTCAATCATCAGATCGACGTCGAGTTCATCTGCAAGCTCGGTCAGGAGTTTGAGCGTCTGTTCCACGACAGCGGCGTCACCAAGATCCTCACCATCGAAGCCTCCGGCATCGGCATCGCCTGTCTCACAGCACAGTATTTCGGCGTGCCGGTGGTGTTCGCCAAGAAGTCCAAGACCACCAACATCTTCGGCGACGTCTACACCGCCACCGTGGAGTCCTACACCCACGGCACCACCAGCCAGATCATCGTCTCCAGCCGCTTCCTGCAGCCGGAGGACCGCATTCTTATCATTGACGATTTCCTTGCCAACGGACAGGCTCTCAACGGCCTCATCCAAGTGGTGGAGGAAGCCGGTGCCACCGTCGTCGGTGCCGGTATCGTGATCGAAAAAGCCTTCCAGCCGGGCGGTGATCTCATTCGCAGCCGCGGCATCCGTGTGGAATCGCTGGCGCGCATCGCCGCGATGGACGGCTCGAACATCTCGTTCGTTCGGGACTAAGGTTACATTGTTGCGGGTTCGCAACTGTAATAAAAGAAAAACGGAGGGAAAACACATGAAAAAGATCCTGGCACTTCTTCTGGTCGCCGTCATGGTGATCGGCATGGGCATGACCATGACCGGCTGCAGCGACAAGAAGGACACTCTCAAAGTCGGCTTCATTTTCCTGCACGATGAAAACTCTACCTACGACAAGAACTTCATCGACGCTGCTAAGGAAGCCTGCAAGAACATGGGCGTGGAGATGGTTCAGAAGACCCAGATCCCCGAGTCCAACAAAGCGTATGAGGCGGCTGTCGAGCTCATCGAGACCGATGGCTGCGACATCATCTTCGCCGACAGCTTCGGCCACGAGTCCTTCCTGATGAAGGCGGCCAAGGAGAATCCGGATGTGGAATTCTGCCACGCCACCGGTACCCAGGCTCACACCAGCGGTCTGAAAAACTTCCACAACGCGTTTTCGCACATCTATCAGGGCCGTTATCTGGCGGGTGTTGTCGCCGGTATGAAGCTCAACGAGATGATCAAGAACGGCGAGATCACGGCTGACGAAGCCAAGATGGGCTATGTCGGCGCATTCACCTTCGCGGAAGTTATCTCCGGTTACACCTCCTTCTATCTGGGCGCCAAGTCCGTCTGCGAGAGCGTTGAAATGGACGTCCGTTTCACCGGTAGCTGGTACGACGAGCAGCTCGAAAAGGAAGCCGCTCAGGCGCTGATCGACGGCGGCTGCGTCCTCATCAGCCAACACGCTGACTCCATGGGTTCTCCCACCGCTTGCGAGAAAGCCGGCGTTCCCAACGTTTCCTACAACGGCTCCACCGCTAAGGCTTGCCCCGAGACCTTCCTGATCTCCTCCCGCATCAACTGGGTCCCGTACTTCGAGTACATGATCAAGTGCGTGCAGGACGGCAAGGCGATTGACACCGACTGGGCCGGCACGCTGGAAGACGGCTCTGTTGCGCTGACCGATCTGGGCGAGAACGTGGCGGACGGCACTGCTGAGAAGCTGGCCGAAGTTAAGGCTGACCTGATCGAGGGTAAGGTGCACGTGTTCGACACCGACACCTTCACCGTTGGCGGCAAGAAGCTGGCTGCGGACCACAAGGCTGACGTTGACTTTGACGACAAGTACACCCCCGACACCGAGGTTGTTGAGGACGGCGTGTTCTACGAGTCCAAGCATCGCTCCGGCCCGTACTTCGATCTGAGAATCGACGGCATCAATCTGCTGAACGAGAAGTACTAATCGTACCCTTGGTAAGGCGGGGCGCCTATCCGCCCCGCCTTACCTTTTGGGGCGATCTCATAATTCTGAACAGTGTGCTGCCGTGGCAGCGCAGTTTTGAGAATTATGTAAAGGAGGATCACCGGTGACACCTACACCAGCTATTGAACTAAAGCATATCACCAAGACCTTCGGCAAGGTAGTTGCCAACAAAAACGTGGATCTGATCGCCAATCGGGGCGAGATCCTGTCCATCCTGGGTGAGAACGGCAGCGGCAAGACCACTCTGATGAACATGATCTCCGGCATTTATTTCCCCGACGAGGGCGAGATCTTTATCGACGGCGAACCGGCGGTCATCGCGTCTCCCAAGGATGCGTTTGACTATAAGATCGGTATGATCCATCAGCATTTCAAACTGGTGGACGTGTTCTCCGCCACCGAAAATATCGTGTTGGGCCTGAACGAGGGCGGCAAGTATGATCTGAAAGCCGCCAACGCACACGTGCGGGAGATCTGCGAGCGTTACGGCTTCGACATCGATCCCACCCAGAAGATCTACTCCATGTCCGTTTCGGAAAAGCAGACGGTGGAGATCATCAAGGTGCTGTACCGCGGTGCCGATATCCTGATTTTGGACGAGCCCACCGCCGTGCTGACCCCGCAGGAAACGCAGAAGCTGTTTACCATCCTGCGTCGTATGCGTGACGACGGCAAGGCGATCATCATCATCACCCATAAGCTGCACGAGGTGCTGTCGCTGTCCGACCGCGTCGCCGTGCTACGCAAGGGCGAATACGTCGGCACGGTCAACACCGCCGAAACGAGCGAGTCCGAGCTGACCGAAATGATGGTGGGCAAGAAAGTCACCCTCAACATTGACCGCAGTGAACCCAAAGACCCTACCGATCGTCTGGTGGTGCAGGATATCACCTGCGTCAACCGTCAGGGTGTGTGCGTGTTGGACGACGTGTCCTTCACCGCCCGCTCGGGTGAGATCCTGGGTATCGCCGGTATCGCCGGCTCGGGCCAACGCGAACTGCTGGAGGCCATCGCCGGTCTGCAGCACCTCAAAGAAGGCGATATTTACTACCACAATCCCAAGACCGGCGACGTGGAGGAGCTCCGCAACAAGACCCCCATGCAGATCCGCGAACTGGGCGTGCGTCTCTCCTTCGTTCCGGAGGACCGCCTCGGTATGGGTCTGGTCGGCAATATGGATATCATTGATAATATGATGCTCCGCAGCTATCGCAAGGGACATTCGATGTTCCTGCAGCGCAAAAAGCCGCGCGATCTGGCAGAGCATATCATCGAGGATCTGCAGGTCGTCACCCCCAGCGCCCACACGCCGGTGCGTCGGCTGTCCGGCGGCAACGTACAAAAGGTGCTGGTCGGCCGTGAGATCGCCGCTTCCCCCACCGTGCTGATGGCGGCGTATCCGGTGCGCGGTCTGGATATCAACTCCTCCTACACCATCTACAACCTGCTGAATCAGCAGAAGGAAAACGGGGTTGCCGTCATATTCGTGGGCGAGGATCTGGACGTGCTGTTGGAGCTGTGTGACCGCATTCTGGTCATCGGCTCGGGCAAGATCACCGGTCTGGTCGATGCCCGCACCACCACCAAGGAAGAGATCGGTCTGCTGATGACCAAGGGCGGCGTTGAGGCTGCCGAAACAACGGATGGAGGTGAGCCGAATGCGTGAAAAGGCTGTGAAAAAACATCACCGTGAACCGCTGATCCACATTGCCAAGCGCGATGACCTGCCCGGTTGGAAGGCGTGGCTCATCCGCGGAGCCACGATCGTGCTCGCCCTGCTGCTGATCGGTGTCATCTCGGTGCTGCTCACCGAGAAAAGCTTTGCAGATATCTATAACACGATGTTCCTCGGCGCCTTTGGCCGTATTCTGGAGGGCCGCACCCAAATGATGTGGAAATTCCTGCAGGATACCGCCATTCTGCTCTGCCTGTCACTGGCCGTGACCCCCGCGTTTAAGATGAAATTCTGGAACTGCGGTGCGGAAGGTCAGGCGCTCATCGGCGGTCTCGCCGCGATGATCTGTATGATGCATCTCGGCGGCAAGCTACCGGAGATCGTGCTCGTGCCGATCGTTGCTCTGGCAAGCATCGTCACCGGCGCTGCATGGGGTCTCATCCCCTCTATCTTCAAGGCACAGTACGGCACCAACGAAACGCTGTTTACCCTGATGATGAACTACGTCGCCACCCAGATCGTTTCCTACTACGTGGGTATGTCCAGCGGCGGCTCGCAGGTCATTCAGCCGGTCGAGACCGGCGCCCTGCCGGTCATCGGCGATAACGAGTATCTCCTCAACATTCTGATCGTCGTTGTGGCGATGGTCGTAATGTTCGTATACCTCAAATACAGCAAGCAGGGCTATGAGATCGCGGTCGTGGGCGAAAGCCAGAACACGGCGCGCTACGTGGGTATCAACGTCAAGAAGGTCATGCTCCGTACAATGCTGATCTCGGGTGCGATCTGCGGCGTTGCCGGTCTGCTGCTGGTGGCAGGCAACGACCATTCCATCAACAAAAACACCATCGGCGGTCAAGGCTTCACCGCCATTATGATCTCTTGGCTCGGCCAGTTCAATCCCTTCATTATGGCACTGATGACCGCGCTGCTGACCTTTGTCACCAGCGGCTCCGCCAAGGTGGCAGACTCGCTGGGCCTGAACAGTTCGTTTGCTGACATCACGGCCGGTATCGTCGTTCTGATGCTGGTCGGTTGCGAATTCCTGATCCGCTACACCGTCAAGCTCCGTCGTACAAAGAAAGAGGAGGCGATTGTATGATTAACCAGATCACGCGCGCCATTATGCTGAGCGTTCCTCTTTTGTTCGGCTCCACCGGTGAGATCATCACGGAAAAATCCGGTCACCTCAACCTCGGTATCCCCGGCATTATGTACGTCGGCGGCATCAGCGGTGTCATTGGCGCGTTCCTGTATGAGACCGCCTGCGGCAACGAGCTGGCAGCAATGAATCCGTTGTTGGCCATCCTCATTCCTCTGTTAGCTTCCATCATCGGCTCGGTCGTTATGGGTCTGATCTACAGCTTCCTCACCGTCACGCTGCGTGCCAACCAGAACGTCACCGGTCTGGCGCTGACGACGTTCGGTATCGGTATCGGCAACTTCTTCGGCGGTTCGCTCATCAAGCTGGTGGAAAGCGATATGCCCTCCATCACGCTGAGCAATACCAGCTCGTTTTTCAACGTCTCTCTCCCCTTTGCGGAGGACCTCGGCTGGTTCGGTAAGATCTTCTTATCACACGACTTCCTGACGTACACCGCCTTTGCCGTAGCGCTGATCGCCTCGTTCGTGCTGACCCGCACCCGCATCGGCCTAAACCTGCGCGCAGTGGGTGAAGATCCCGCCACGGCGGATGCCGCGGGTATCAACGTCACGCGGTACAAATACGTTTCTACCTGCATCGGCAGCGCCATCGCGGGTCTGGGCGGCTTGCAATACGTTATGGCCTACGCCGACGGCGTATGGTCAAACGATGCGTTCGGCGACCGTGGCTGGATGGCGATCGCGCTGGTCATCTTCGCTTTGTGGAAGCCCCACATGGCGATCGTCGGCTCACTGCTGTTCGGTGCGCTGTGCAATGCACATAACTATATCACCGGTCTGGACACCAACACGCAGGAGCTGTTCAAGATGCTCCCCTACATCGCTACCTTGGTGGTACTCATCATCACCAGTATGCGCAAAAAACGCGAGCATCAGCCTCCGGCCGGTCTCGGCCTCCCCTACTTCCGCGAAGAGCGGTAACACAAACCAAAAACCGCGGAGCATCCCACCGGATGCTCCGCGGTTTTTCTGTTCCCTCTCACATTGCTATTTGTAGGCGAGAAACACCCCGGCTCCCCCGCAAATTCACACGCTCTCATTAAAACATCGTAGGGGGCGGCGCCTTCGACGACCTGCCAACATTGGCGCACCCTACGGTGCAAACCTCAAAACAGATCCCCTAACTCCTCCGCCAACTCACTCATATTCTTAAGCGCCTTGCCCACCGTCTTTTTCATTCCTTTTTTTCCGGTGTGCGCATACTGGTTGGCGATGACGCCGGTAACACACCCCACGGCAATACCGATACCCATACCCTTAGCAAATTTCATAAACCCTTTGCTCATACTGCCCAGCTCCTTTTGTGTTGTTACGGTTAGCATTTCCACTACCCTCAAAAATTTCCGCGGAATATTCTGGTAATGGGATTGACAAATTTTTTGCATGTGGTATGGTGTACGCGTAAGGATGTTTTTCCTCCGAAAAACATCAAAAAACGACCCCAATAAAGCAGCATTTGGCAAGACACCCTTGCCGCCGCGTACTGCAATCAAGGCAAGCGACGATTTTAGTGACACTGTTAAGGAGGCACACCATGACCAATCGTGCAAAGCGTGACCTGTGTACCGGGCCGTTGCTTCCCAAGATGTTCTTTTACGCACTCCCCGTCATTGCAACGGGTGTTCTGCAGGTGCTGTACAACGCCGCGGACACCTTCGTTGTCGCGTTGTCTCCGGCGGGCGACACCGCCGTTGCGGCGATCTCTGCCACCGGCTCTCTGACCAATCTCATCGTCAACCTGTTCATCGGTCTGTGTACCGGCGTTCTCACCGTTGTGGCGCGCCATATCGGCGCCCACCGCCAAAAGCGTGTGCGCCAAAGCGTCCACACCGCGATGACCCTCTCGCTGATCTGCGGCTTCTTTTTGATGATCGCCGGCTTCCTTCTATCCAAGCCGCTGCTCATACTGATGGGCACCGGCGCAGACAATGCGGTGGTTCTGGAAAAGGCCACGCTGTATATGCGTATCTACTTCCTCGGTATGCCGGGCTTTATGGTATATAACTTCGGCGCTGCCATCCTGCGCGCCGCCGGCGACACCAAGCGTCCGCTGTGGTTCCTCGCCTTTTCGGGGATGGCGAACGTCATCCTCAACCTGTTCTTCGTGTTGGTCTGCGGTATGGACGTGGCCGGTGTCGGCATCGCCACCATCGTCTCGCAGTATATTTCCGCCATACTGGTACTTATCGCGCTGCTGCGTGAGACCAGCAACATCCGCTTGGAGGTATCGCACCTGCGCATCTATCCCAAGCGCCTTGGTGAGATCCTACGTCTCGGCATCCCCTCGGGTATCCAATCGTCGCTGTTCTCTTTCTCCAATGTGCTCATCCAATCCACCATCAACAGTTTCGGTGCGACACACATGGCGGCCGCCGGTGCCTCCGGCCAGATCGAAAATATCATATACACCGCTATGAGCGGTTTTTACACCACCACCATGGCATTCACCAGCCAGAACTTCGGCGCGCGCAAAAAGCGCCGCATCCGTCAGATCAACGTGTACGGTCACCTGCTGGATGCCGCCTTTGCCATCGGGATCGGCCTGATCGTTTTGCTGTTTTCGCACCATCTTCTCCACCTGTTCCTGGACTCGGAGGTATCCATTCAGGCGGCACAGATGCGTTTGCGGATCATCGCTCTCTCCACGTTCCTATGCGGTGCGATGGACGTTCAATCGGCACATCTGCGCGGTCTGGGCTTTTCCATCGTCCCGATGTTCGTCACCCTGGCCGGTGTCTGCGCTCTGCGTATCGTATGGGTCTTGGTGGTACTGCCACTGTTTACCGACACCGCACTCCGTTGGCAGATGCTGTTCCTCTGCTATCCGATCACGTGGTTGCTCACCGTATCCTGCCACCTCATCTATACCCGCTCGGTAGACCGTCGGGTGTTCCGTCTCCTCTCGGATGATGACGAGGAGGCGCAAACCGCCACGCAAGAGGAGATCACCGAGCAGGACGATCCGCTTGTGGACGATTTTGATGACGACAGCGACGAGGACGACATCGTCGCCCCCACCCCGTCCTTCGTTGACAAAGAAGAATACACACAATAAACAAAAGGCTCCGAAGCGATCCTTCGGAGCCTTACTTTTTTGTTTACTCATCCAACGCCTGCTGCAGCGCAGCCGCCAACTGATCGGGGCAGGAGGTGGGTTTGAAACCACAACGGATCCCCTGCAGACGACGGATCGCCTCTTCGGCGGGCATCCCCTCGACCAACGCCGCCACGCCCTGCGTATTGCCGGCGCAGCCGCCCTCAAATCGGACGTTTTTTACCGTGCCGTCCTCCAGATCAAACGTGACCGAGCGCGAGCATACGCCGCGCGTTATGTAACGGTGAGTCATTGTTATTCATCCTTTCCGGAGCGCTGCGCGCGGACCTTTTTCTCCTTATAGGCCAACAACGCGTCCGCCTGCTCGTCTGGCACCGGTGTCGAGCCCAACGGCCGTACCGTGCGGGCATACATGCCGTGGAAATCTGAGCCGCCGGTCGCCACCAAACCGCGTTCGCGGGTGAGTGTCAGCAGTTGCTCCGTCTGCTCCGGCGTGTGTGCGTGATGCCACACCTCCACACCGTCCAGCCCCTGCTCGATCAGCTCCTCCAGCAGCGCTTCGTTGTGATAGCCGTACGGATGCGCCAGCACCGCGATACCGCCCGCCTCGTGGACGGCCCCCAGCACGTCCCGCACGTCGGGGAGCGTCATGGATGCCTTGGCGCTACCGCTTTCACCAAACAGCTTTTCATACAGGTCGCCGTAAATGCTGTCCGCATAACCGGCATCCATCAGCGCGTGCATAATGTGCTGCTGATAAATATTCGTACTGCCGGTGGCGCACCTGACCACCAGATCCGGCGTAATGGGATAGTAGCGCATCACCTTGCGGATCATCTCCATCGAGGCGGCGCGGCGACTCTCGCCGATACGGCGGCACAGCCCCTCCAACCGATCTGGATGGTCGCACTGGTAGCACAGCAAGTGCGCCTTGTTTCCGCGCTGTTCATCCACCGTGGAAAACTCCACACCGTGAATAACGCGCAGTCCCATCCGCTTTCCCAGAATAACAGCACGCGTCGCACCGGCCGTGGAATCGTGGTCGGTGACGGCAAGCGCGCCCAGTCCGCGACGCTTTGCAATGCTGAGCAGTTCCTCAATGCCCAGCGAACCGTCGGAGATTTTTGTGTGACAGTGCAGATCGATCGCCAAGATGATACCCTCCTGCGGCATCCTGCCGCTCCAAGAAAAAAACGCCTACCGTGGCGAAAAACTTTCCGCCACATTGTTTCCAGTATACACCAAAAACCCTTAAAAACGCAAGAGATTTTGCCATTTTTTCTTGCTTTTTCTCTGTGGCGGGGGTATAATAGACGCAGATCACCGAAAGGAAGTGAAACGTGTGGACGCAGCCGTTCCCCGAAGTAGAAACTGCACATTAAAACAGGCGGTCTGTACGTTCACAGCCATCCGTCGGAGATGACCCCGTGTCATCCCCGCTATCGTGCTATGCCCGACCTCCTGTTTTACAAGAACAGGAGGTCTTTTTTATGACAACATGGCTCATTCCCATCCGCACCGAACTGGAGTCACATCTGACGGCGCGTCGGTTTGATGCAGCACGATCGCTGCTGCTCCCGCTCGACCCGGTCGATATCGCGACCCTCATCGAAGAACTGCCGCCGGAGCAGGCGCTGCCGGCCTACCGCCTGCTGCCCAAAACGCCGGCGGCGCAGGCGTTCGCCTATATGGAACCCGACACGCAGGAGCGTCTTCTGCAACTGTTCACCACGCGTGAACTGGCAGACGTGATGGCGGGGCTGTACGACGACGATGCCGCCGACTTGCTGGAGGAACTGCCGGCCGGCGTGGTCAAGCGCCTGCTGCGCACTGTATCGGCGGAGGATCGCCGCACGCTGAACCAGCTGCTGCAATATCCGGAGGACAGCGCCGGCAGTATGCTGACCACGGAATTTGTCGATCTGAAAGCGTCGATGACGGTGGCGTCGGCCCTGCGCTACATCCGCGCCTGCGGTCCGGACAAGGAGACCATCTACACCTGCTACGTCACCGACAGCGACCGTCACCTGCAAGGCGTGCTGACGGCGCGCGATCTGCTGTTGGCCGACGAGACCGCGCTGATCGGCGACCTGATGCAGCGTCAGGTGCGGTCGGTACACACCACCGAACCCACCGAGACGGTCTCCCAGCTGTTCTCGCGGTACGACCTCATCGCGCTGCCGGTCGTGGACAGCGAAGAGCGCCTTATCGGCATCATCACGGTCGATGACGTCATCGACATCCTGCAAGAGGAAGCCACTGAGGATATGGAAAAGATGGCGGCCATCATCCCCACCGACAAGCCGTATCTCAAAACCGGTGTCTGGACGACCTACCGCACCCGCATTCCGTGGCTGCTTCTGCTGATGCTCTCCGCGATCTTTACCGGCATCATCATCACCGCCTTTGAATCGGCGCTCGCCGCGTCGGTGGCACTCACCGCCTTTATCCCGATGCTAATGGGCACCGGAGGCAACAGCGGCAGCCAATCCTCCGCCACCGTCATCCGCGTACTGGCTCTCGGCGAGCTGCACGTGCGTGACGTCGGCCGCGTTCTGTGGAAGGAGCTGCGCATCGCCCTGCTGTGCGGCGTCACCCTCGCCGCCGCGGTCTACGTTAAGCTGCAGCTGGTCGATCGCCTCCTGCTCGGCACCGCCGTGACGGTCGGTGAATCGTTGGTCATCTGCTTGACCTTGGTGGCGACGGTGGTATGTGCCAAGCTGCTCGGCTGCACCCTACCCATCCTCGCCAAGCGCTTGGGATTCGATCCGGCGGTCATGGCCGGCCCGTTCATCACCACCATCGTCGACGTGCTGTCGCTGCTGATGCTGCTCGGTGCCGCCACCGCGCTGTTATGACTTGACAGAACCGCCGTATCGGTATATACTGTGTAACAAGTTCATATCGTCTTCGGGGCGGGGTGCAATTCCCCACCGGCGGTAAAGCCCGCGAGCGTCTATGCGCTGATTTGGTGAGATTCCAAAGCCGACGGTACAGTCCGGATGTAAGAAGACAACGGTATCGCTATATCAAACGCCCCGTAGTTGTTACTACGGGGCGTTGTTACTTTTCGGGAGGTCCGGTTATGTCTGAGAAAAAAACGGTAGATACTCGCAAACTCATCGTGATGGCGCTGTTCTGCGCTCTGGCGTTTACCGCCACGGCGCTGTTCCGCATTCCGGTGGTGCTGTGGCTCAAATACGATCCCAAGGACTGCCTGCTCGCCATCGGCGGTATGCTGTACGGCCCTGCCGCGGCGCTGCTGATGTCGGTGGTCATCTCGCTTTTGGAGATGGTCACCATCAGCGACACCGGCGCGATCGGCATGCTGATGAACGTGCTGTCCACGGCACTGTTCGTGCTGCCCCCGTCGATCCTGTACCGCCGTCGGCGCACGCTGCCGAGCGCGATCCTCGGCCTCGTGATCGGCGCACTGCTCGCCACCGGCGGTATGCTGCTGTGGAACTGGCTCATCACACCGCTGTATATGGGCGTCCCGCGGGCGGCGGTCGTGGAACTGCTGCTCCCCGCGTTTCTGCCGTTCAACCTGTTCAAGACCGCTCTTAATGCGGTGCTGACGGTGCTGCTGTACAAATCCGTCGTCTCGGCTCTGCGCGCGGCGCGCCTCGTTCCCAAAGCGGAATCCCCCACGCGCCGCTCGGTCAGCACCGGGGTTCTTCTGAGCAGTCTGTTTCTGTTGGTGACACTGGTTCTGATCCTACTGGTATGGCGCGGCGTTCTGTGATGACCGTCGGCCCCGGCTGCTCGCTCGTTGGGCGGCTGTCCGGATAAATGCGCGTGGGTCGTTTGTCCTTGCGCGGCATCGAAATTCCCCCTTTTTTGCATTTCTCGATTAGTATCGTGCATCATCTGCCCATTTATGCAAAAACTATTGACAACCCGTCGGGATAACTTTTATAATATGAGAATAAAAATAGAAGGTAGAGGAATCACCATGAGCAAGTACACGGCTGCCGACATCATCCGCATCGTCAAGGAAGAAAACATCCGGTTCATCCGGTTGCAGTTCACCGATATTTTCGGTGAATTCAAGAATATCGCCATCACGGCGAGCCAGCTCGAAAAAGCGCTGAACAACCAGTGTATGTTTGACGGCTCCTCCGTGGAGGGCTTCGTCCGCATCGAGGAATCGGACATGTATCTGTATCCGGACTACGACAGCTTCCTCATCTTCCCGTGGGAGAAGGGCTGCAAGGTCGCCCGCCTCATCTGCGACGTGTACACGCCGGACGGCAAGCCGTTCGCGGGTGACCCCCGCGGTCTGCTCAAGCGTGTCATCCGGCAGGCGGAGGAAATGGGTTTCGACGGCTTCAACGTCGGCCCCGAATGTGAATTCTTCCTGTTCAATTACGACGAGGAAGGCCACCCCACCACCAATACTCGCGACCGCGGCGCGTATTTTGAGCTTGGCCCCACCGACCTCGGTGAGGACGTACGTCAGGCGATGTGCCTTGCGCTGGAGGATATGGGCTTTGAGATCGAAGCCTCGCACCACGAAAACGCCAACGGCCAGCACGAGATCGACTTCAAATACGCCGATGCGCTGAAGGCTGCGGACAACATCGTCACCTTCAAGCTGGCGGTCAAGACCGTCGCCCACAAGCACGATATGTATGCCACCTTTATGCCCAAGCCGGTGTACGGCAAGGCGGGCAACGGTATGCACGTCAATATGTCGCTCACCAAGAACGGTAAGAACGCGTTTTACGATCCCGACGATCGTTTGGGTCTGAGCAAAACGGCGTATCAATTCATCGCCGGCATTCTGGATCACGCCAAGGGTATGAGCGCCGTCACCAACCCACTCGTCAACTCGTACAAGCGTCTGGTCTCCGGCTATGAAGCGCCGGTATATATTGCCTGGTCGGGCTCCAACCGCAGCCCACTGGTGCGCGTTCCCGCCTCGCGCGGTGCCGGCACCCGCATCGAGCTGCGCAACCCCGATCCCTCGGCCAATCCGTATCTGGTATTGGCACTGTGCCTTGCCGCCGGTCTGGACGGCATCCGACGCGGGCTGACCCCGCCGGAGGGCATCGAAGCCAACCTGTTTGAGATGGACGAGGACGAGCGCGAAGCGCTGGGCGTCAAGAACCTTCCCTCCAACCTCAAGGAGGCGGTTCGCGCAATGAAGGCAGACAGCCTCATTCGTGACACACTTGGCGATCACATCTTCTCGTGCTATGTGCAGCACAAGACCGAAGAATGGGACGAATACAAAATCCGCGTGACCCAATGGGAGCTGGATCGGTATCTCGCCCGTTATTGATACCACGGATCGGAAAGGAGACTTTGGATGAAACACCCGGTCATTATCACCATCGCGCGGCAGTTCGGCAGCGGCGGACACGAGATCGGCCGCCGTTTGGCAGAGCATCTCGGTATCCCTTGCTACGACAAGGAGCTGCTGACCCATGCCGCACAGGAAAGCGGCCTATCGGAGGAGGTTCTCGCCTACTTTGACGAAAAGCCCACCAGCAGTCTGCTGTACACCCTGTCCACCGGCGCCTACTCGCTTGGTGAGGGTGGTCTGATGAACTACTCCATGCCGGTCAATCAGCAGGTGTTCCAGGCGCAGTTCGACGCGATCCGTTCGCTGTCGGAAAAAGGCGCTTGCGTCATCGTCGGCCGCTGCGCGGACTACGTTTTGCAGAAATACCCCTATCTGGTGCGCGTGTTCATCCACGCTGATCTGGAGCAGCGTATCGCCCGCGTGTCGGAGCACGACGGCATCACCCCGCAGGAAGCCAAAACGCGCGTCACCCGCAGCGACAAGAAGCGTGCCAACTACTATAACTTCTACTCCGGTAAGAAGTGGGGCAACGCCGGTTACTATGACCTGTGCATCAACACCAGCTCGGTCAGCTACCAAAACGCTGTAGAGCTGATCGCCCAGCTCGCGGAAATGAAATTCGCCGACAAAGACTGATACATACCCAAAAAGTAAGACCGCCGAATAGGCGTTGTACTCTAAAGGGCAGTAAAAAAGGAAGCACGAAACTTCGTGCTTCCTTTTTTATTTTGTCTTATGACTGCCATTTCCACTTGTTAAGAGAATCCAAAATCCTTTAAACCATCTTCAAGAAAGTGATATTGTGAGACTTTGTCTCACAGTGTTTTTTTGTCTAACGACAAAGTGATATTAAACCTTTTGGCTTTAGCGATAATTATTTTGCTGAAGACAATAACACGCGGCATTGGGAGCGTTTGTTAATCTTCGGGGGTGTGATACGTAAACACCACGTCGTTCGGCACTGTTTGCAACACCGCGAAGGCAGACAATGTGACCTCCACTTGCAATTCTGTCTCACTAATACGTTTCAGCCTGAGTGTGTTGCCGGATGTATCTTTCACCGTTACGGTTGCGCCGTTTTCGTCCACGGAAGCAATCTCGTCGCCGTCACCACGGCCAACGTAATAATACTCGCCTTGAAAAATATCGCAATCAGGTTTCATTTCTTCTCTGACGTCTTCGGGCAACGTGTTCAACGGATCGCCGAGGCCCAATCCCACCGACAATTCTCCCACAAATGTCAGGGTTACAATCTGCAACGTATCCCCATTCAAATACATCGCTTTCCAATATCCGTTCTTTTGCTTTACAGACGTGTAACTGGGCGCCTTAGTAGTCGTCGGCGCTTTGGTGGTTGCCGTGGTCGTGGGTGTTTTGGTGGTGGTTGCCGACGTCGTGACAGTCGGCTTGGTCACGGTGGTGGTGACCAGTACGCTTTCGGCAACCGCCGTTTTAATTTCCGCCTGTACGCTAAGTTGTTTCATTTGTGCTTCCACGGTATTCTTCAGTGTTTGCAACACGGCAGCGGTATCTACCGCTTCACTGCTCGTTTCAGTGACTTCAATATTTACTGTCACTTCTTTTTTTATAAATCCTTCTTCGTTTGCCACGGCAAGCAGGCTGTCCACCACCGTTTCCACGCTGCCCGTTTTTGCCGTCATTTTGGCCGCCACTTGCTCGGCATCCTTGTTGACAGGCTCAACGGCCAGCACGGCACCTGCGGCATCCAAATACAATCTAAACTGTGGATTAATTGTTACCAACACCACCGAAACATAATCCGCCGGTTTTTGAAAAACAACCGCCTTGTCGGGTGTGGTCGTTGTCCCCTTCGTTCCTTCCCGTGAGGCGGTCGGATTGCTTCCGCAAGCAGCCAATGACATCAGCAACACTACTGTCAACAAGCATACTACTACTCTTTTCATAAAAAGATCTCCTGTTAATTATAATTGACATCCTCCAAGAGGGGCAAACTCATTATACCATGATTTGGCTGAGAAAACAAGCGTTATATTTGGGCTTCGCCCAAGTGATATTGCCTTCGGCAGGTTTAGGGCGAATAAAATACCACTGAGACCGAAAGGCTTCAATAACACTTTGCCGTTAGACAAAATAACACGGTGAGACAATGTCTCACAATATCACTTTCTTGAAGATGGTTTAAAAGATTTTGGGTTCTCTTAACAAGTGGAAATGGCAGTCATAAGACAAAATAAAAAAGGAAGCACGAAGTTTCGTGCTTCCTTTTTTACTGCCCTTTAGAGTACAACGCCTACTCGGCGGTCTTGTTGTTTTTATTCACGGGGAGGCACCTCCGCTCCCTCTTTGATGGCGTTATCCGTTACACTCTCCCATACACGTTCCATCCTCATACGCCGTGATACGCACCGCGCACGGCACACCGACCGTGCCGCCGTTCACGATCACCGGCACGTAGGTATCGGTATATCCCTCCAATCGACCGTCGTCGCGCAGCGTTTCGGGCAGCACCGACACCGTCTGCCCGACGAGTGCCGACTCGTACGCCACGCGTCCCCGCTCACCGACAGCGATCATCGCCTTGTTGCGCCGCACCTTTTCGGCGTTCGGCACCTGATCCGCTGCCTTCGCCGCGGGCGTACCCGCACGGCGCGAATACGGGAAGCAATGCACCCGCGAAAAGCCGATCTCCCCCACGAACGCCAACGACGCCCGCAGATCCTCCTCGGTCTCACCGGGGAAGCCCACCATCACGTCGGTGGTCAGCGCGCAGCCGGGGAACGCAGCCCGCAGCTTGTCGCATAGCGCGCGGTACTCCGCCGCGGTATAATGCCGATTCATCCGCTTGAGTGTCGCGTCGCAACCGCTCTGCAACGCCAGATGAAACTGCGGACACAGCTTCTCACACGCCGCGAGCCGCTGTAACACCTCATCGGTTAGGTGATCCGGCTCGATAGACCCCAACCGCACGCGGCAAATGCCCTCCGGCGCGGCGGCAACCTCCACTGCATCGCAAATGCTCGCGCCGGTGTCCTTGCCGTATGCCGTCAGATTGATACCCACCAGCACGATCTCGCGGTAGCCGCGCTGCGCCAGGCTCTGCACCTCCGCTGCCAATTCGGCAAGCGGCTTGGAGCGCACCCGCCCTCTGGCGTAGGGAATGATACAATAAGAACAAAACCGATCGCAGCCGTCCTCGATCTTAACGAACGCTCGCGTGCGCCCTTGAAACTCACAGATGGACAGGCTCTCATACTCCCTCTTGTGCGCCCCGATGGCCGTCACGCGCTGTCCGCTTTGCCGATACTGCGCAATACGCTCCGGCAACTCCCGCCGCGCGGCGTTGCCAAGCACCACGTTGGGTTCGGGCAGCGCATCCGCGTCGTCCGGAAACGCCTGCGGGAAGCAGCCGGTCAGCACCAGCAGCGCCTGCGGATGCTCCCGCCGACAGCGCCGCAGCAGCTGCCGCAGCTTGCGGTCGCTCTCGCCGGTCACGGTACAGGAATTGACCACCAGTACCGCGTCACCGACGTCGGGCTGCCCCGGCGTGAACTCCGCGGTATCGTAGCCCTCATCCTCAAGCAGCCGACGCATCGCCTGCGTCTCATATTGATTGACCTTGCAGCCCAAGGTATAAAACCAAGCCTTCATCGTGCCTCTCCCTCCTGCCGCCGCCGGTACTCCCGCGGCGGGCAGCCGTACAGCCGACGGAACAATCGGCTGAAATACAACGGATTATCGTAGCCGGACAGCCGCGCCACCTCTCCAATGGGACAATCGGTGGTGCTGAGCAGTTCTCTGGCCTTCATCATCCGCACGTTCATCAAATACTGCTGCGGCGAGACACCCATCTGCCGCCGAAACAGCCGTGAAAACCAACAGACCTCCACGTTAAACTGCGCCGCCAGCTCCGCCACGGTCAGCGGCTCGGCAAAGCGCCGTTGGATCTCCCGCACCGCCCGCTCGATCATCGCCGAGCGCGGTCGGCCGGTATGCGATTCTCGATCGCGGCGCGCCATACGCACCAGAAGCTCCTGCAGCAGTACCGCTGTCAGCTCATCCCCGAGCGGTCGCTGAAGCTGCAGCTCACGGATGATCCCCTCAAACAGCTCGCCGTAGCGGGAGTCCACGCCAACCGCGTGAACCACCCCATCGGTCAGCCCATACTGCAAGACGGTCTGCTTCGCCACTGTGCCGGTAAAATGGATCCAATAAATATCGGGATCCTCATCCAAACGGTAGGTATATTCCTGCCGCTCGTTAGGACGGTACAGCACCATCCCGCCCTCACCGACGCGATGCCACGCACCGCCGGTGAAAAACTGCGCCGAACCGCCGGCGACATACAGCAACTGATAGTCGGAACGTCCCTTGGGGCGGTAGGTATGAAACCGCGTCATCTGCACAAACCGATAATGACCGGCGCTCATCACCAGCAGCGGCGCCTCATACGGCGGCGCGTCACCGTCCGGCACGCGGTAGCCTGAATGACTGATCATATTCCCACCCCCTACCCCTCCAGTATACCAACCTTCGCGCTGTTTGTAAATACCGATTTGTGCATATTTCGGTCAAACGCGCCTATGGGAAATCCTGCCGCCGTTCGGTATACTGAAAGCAGAAAAGGAGTGACTGTATTATGCTGTTTCCTAAGTATTATGAAGACGCTTCCGTGCTGCACGTCGGCACCGAGCCGCCGCGTGCGTATTACGTTCCGTTTTCCGCCGCCGACGGCGCAGCCGTGCGGGAGGATCGCACGGCTTCCGACCGGTTTGCGCTGCTCAGCGGCATGTGGGAGTTTGCCTACCGCCGCAGCGTGCGGGAGGTGACCGCGCCGTTCTGGGGTGAAAACGCCGACCGCTCAGACTTTACCACTCTGCCGGTGCCATCGGTATGGCAGCGCCACGGCTACGATCAGCCCCAGTATACCAATATCAATTATCCCATCCCCTACGACCCGCCGTACGTACCGCTGGACAATCCCTGCGGCGCGTACTACCGCACTTTTACCGTCGATGCGGCACACATCGGTCTGCGCTGTTACCTCAACTTTGAGGGCGTGGACTCCTGCTTTGCAGTATGGGTCAACGGCGCGTTTGTCGGCTACAGCCAGGTCTCCCACGCCAGCAGCGAATGGGACGTCACCGACCACCTGCGCGAGGGCGAAAACGAGCTGGCGGTCATGGTGCTGAAATGGTGCGACGGCACCTATCTGGAGGATCAGGACAAATTCCGTACGTCGGGTATTTTCCGCGACGTGTACCTACTGTACCGCCCAACCGAGCATCTGCGTGACTTCACCGTCACCACTCCGCTGACCGCGGACCTCGCTTGGGCTTGCGTGCAGGTTGAGCCGCTGTTCAGCGGCTCACCGCTGACGGTACGGTACACCCTGACCGATGCTGACGGTGCCGTGATCGCGCAGGCTGAGAGCGCGGATGCCGTCTCACTGCCGGTCGCCTCCCCCATCCTGTGGAACACCGAAGCCCCCTATCTGTACACGCTGACGATGGAGACCGCCGACGAACGCATCGCCGTCGCGGTGGGCATCCGCGAGGTACACACCAAGGATGGCGTGCTGTACATTAACGGTCAGAACATCACCTTCCACGGTGTCAACCGCCACGACAGTGACCCCGTCACCGGCCCCGCTGTCAGCAAGGAACAGGTCATGACCGACCTGCGCCTGATGAAGCAGCACAATGTCAACGCCATCCGCACCAGCCACTATCCCAACGCCCCGTGGATGCCGGAGCTGTGCGATCGGTACGGCTTCTATCTCATCGACGAGGGAGATCTGGAGACCCACGGTACCATTTTCCTGTACGAGGGCGAAAATCAGTTCAACCGCGCCACCAACGACCCGCAGTTCTACGACGCCATTCTTGACCGTATGGCGCTGCTGTACCACCGCGACAAAAACCACCCCAGCGTGGTCATCTGGTCGGTGGGCAACGAATCCGGCTGCGGCAAGGCGGTCACCGCTGCGTGGACGTGGCTCAAGAATACCGATCCCACCCGCCTGACACATTATGAGACCTGCGATGAATTCCGCACCGACACCTATCCGGAGGAGGATGCAGTACATCCCAATTTCAAAGCGCTGGATCTCTACAGCCGTATGTATTCGTCACCTGACTTCCTGCGCGAGAATATGCGCAAGCAAGCCGCCCTGCTGCCGGAGGAGCGCAAGCCCTTTGTGCTGTGCGAATACTGCCACGCCATGGGCAACGGCCCCGGCGATCTGGAGGAGTATCAGCAGCTGTTTATGGAACACGACGGTCTGTGCGGCGGCTTCGTATGGGAATGGTGCGACCACGCGCTGTATGACGGCGAGACCGCCGATGGTCGCCCCCGCTATCTCTACGGCGGCGACTCGGGCGAATTCCCGCACGACGGCAACTTCTGTATGGACGGTCTGGTCTACCCCGATCGCCGTCCTCATACCGGTCTGCTGGATTACAAAAACGTGCTGCGCCCCGCCCGCATCACCGCGGACAACAACGGCGGCTTTACCATCCGCAATCTGCTGGATTTTACGACGCTCAGTGACTATCTCACCGTCACCTATGAGGTATCCTGTGACGGCGAGGTCATCGCCACCGGCGACGTTCCGGAGACCTTGCTGAACGTAGCGCCCCACGCCACCGCCCCCCTGCCGCTGTCCTTCACCCTGCCGGAGACGGGTCATTGCCGTGTACGCTTTCTGCTGTGGCTGAAGCACGCCGGTGCGCTGTGTGACGCGGGACACCCCCTCGGCTTTGAGGAACTGGTGCTGCGTCCATTCACGGCGCGCGCACCCTACACCGCCGACGGCGAGACGCCACACGTCGCGCAGAACAGCCATTACCTCACCCTCACCGGTGACGGCTTCCGTTACACCTACGATACCGATACCGGTCTGTTCACCTCGCTCGTCAAGGACGGCATCGACCGCCTGACCGCGCCGATGACCTACGCCATCTGGCGCGCCCCCATTGACAACGAACGCTTTATTCGTACGACCTGGGAAGAGAGCCGGTACGACCGTCTGCTCCCCCGCGGCTATGAGACGACCTGTGAGCCGGTCGGCAATACGCTGCATATCCGCACCGTCTGGTCGATCGCTGCCGATTCGCGTCAGCCGCTGCTGCGCGGTGCAACGGATTGGACTGTGCATCCCGACGGCGCGGTGGCCATGTCGATGGAGGTCAACAAGCTGCCCGGCACACCGTTCCTGCCGCGCTTCGGTCTCACACTGAACCTGCCTAAGAGCGTCGATCGTGTTCGCTACCGTGGCCGCGGCCCAACGGAAAACTACGTGGACAAGCGCCACGCCACATGGTTCGGCACGTTTGAAAGCACTGTACGCGATCAGCACGAGGACTACCTGTTCCCGCAGGAAAACGGCAACCACACCGAATGCGAGTGGCTGTCGCTCGGCGGCCTGACCGCCGAAGCCACCACCCATCCCTTCAGCTTCTCGGTCTCGCCCTATACGGTGGAAGAACTCAGCCGCGCCGCGCACGCATTTGAATTGGAAGAAAGCGACAGCACCGTGCTGCATCTCGACTTTATGCAAAGCGGCGTCGGCTCGAACAGCTGCGGCCCCAAGCTGGACGTCCGTTGGCAGCTCAACGCCCGCCACTTCACCTTCAACCTGCTGCTCAAAACGGTGTGATCCTGCACAACCCGCCCATGGCTCCCTCGCAAATTCGCACGATCTCATTGAAACATCGTAGGGGGCGGCGCCCTCGACGCCCCGCCCGCAAACCCTCACATTACCACAAACTAAAAAACGACCGGTCACGAGACGTGACCGGTCATTTTTCACGTCACTAATTCTCCTAAATTTTCCAGAACTTTCCCTCCGGCTTTAACAACCCGATAAGCAGCATACGCTCCTCCATAGGGATGATCAACAAAGGTGATCGCCAGATCACAATGCTTTGCCATCCATTGGTTGCGTCGGCCGATAGCAAACCTTGGTGGCACCATTTCTAAGCCCTCCGGATAGATGGTGGCATCATACATCTCCAACGGTTTTTCCTTTCCTGACAGATACGCTAAAACCAGAAGCAACCGAATGTGTGGAAATTCTTTTTTTAACCGAACAACGGTCTGCGCTGCATAGGTATCAAAATTTCCTCTACCACCGCACCAAAACACCGTACACCCCTCTGCCACCGCCCTACGAACAGCAAGCTCTAATGGGGCAGAAATGTCTCTCCACACCTCTCGATGACCGAAAAACGCGCATATCTTTTCCATATTTCCCAACCTTCTTCGCGAGGAGTAACTTTATAGTGACTCCCTAAATAGTGAATTATTAAATCTGCTCCCATTATATATAATATAGTCAGCGAAGTAAAGAGGGGAATACGATGAAATACGGAAATTTAACGTTTCACATTGAGCGCCTTTTGCAAGAAAAAGGTATTTCCAAAAACCAAATATGCAAGGACTTGGACATCCCTCGTTCTAATTTCAATCGCTATTGCCGCAATGAATTTGCCCGCATCGATGCCGGCTTAGTCTGCAAACTGTGCTGGTATCTGGAGGTCGATGTCGGCGAGCTAATCACCTACAACAAGGAATGATCCTTACCAAAAACGACCGGTCACGTCTCGTGACCGGTCGTTCGTTTTCCTTATTCTTCCTCCGGAGGTAACCTTTTCAACCGCTTCGCGGCATTCACACCGCACACCAGATAATACATGATCCACGCTGAGAACACAAACCGCAGGGTGGTCGGCACCACGTCAATGCTGCCGTGGCCTTCCGTCATAGTGGACAAGATCCAAAAGAACCAGACGACCAACACCACGCAATCAATGATAAACACCACCAATGCCGTCGTCAGCCACTTGCTGTTCTTTTTGCTGAACAGCCAACACAGAAAATACAGTGTCAGCACCACCAGTGTCGCCAAGCCCGCCAACAGAATGATATACAGCTTCTGCGAGCTGTAATACACACCCAGCGCCACGCCCAACGCGATCTCAGGGATCGCCGCCGTAAACACAAACACCGTTTCGGATTTGACGATCAGTACGATCGCCAGATTCGCGATCGTCAGAAGCAGCATCACCAACAGACCGGCGCGCGCCTTTTCGTAATCGTCTTTATACAACTTTCTCTGTTCCACGGTTTAACCCCCCAGCAAATGTTCACACAAGATCTTAATGCCGATACCGATCAGTACGATACCGCCGGCGATCTCCGCCCGCTTGCCGTAGCGGTTGCCGGTATGGCAGCCCAACTGCACACCGGCCAGGCAGGTCGCAAAGGTAACGACAGCGATCACCGCACAACAGACGAGGTATCCGTACCACGGCTCCAGCAGCCCGGTCCGACCAAGCGCCATCGTCACGCCGACCGCCATCGCGTCGATGCTGGTCGCCACCGCCATCATCAGCAGAGTCCCCCACCGCGTGGGGTCGCCCTCCGCGACCTCTTCCTCGCCGCGGATCGCCTCCCACAGCATCTTGCCGCCGATAAACAAAAGCAGCCCAAACGCGACCCAATGGTCGATCGCTACGATCTGCTTAGCAAATAAGCCGGCGACCAGATAGCCGATCATCGGCATGATCCCCTGAAACACGCCGAACGCGCCGGCGATGCGCGCGGTCTGTGCCGCATTGGCACGACCCAGTAGGATCCCGTTGCCGATCGACACCGCAAACGCGTCCATCGACAGCCCCACCGCCGTTAGAAATAATGTCAGAACATCCATACACCGTATGCCTCTTTTGCGTTAGTCCTCATATTCCCACACACGCACCCAATCGACCTCGATCAGCCACGTCTCGTGTGCGCCGAGGAACAACGCCATGTGATGCACGTTTACCACGCTGACACCCCAGAAGGCAGGCCCGTCGTTTTCCTGTATTTCTTCCATACCAACATCGTTGTTCCCCTATTAACGATATTTCCAGTATACCAAATTCTCCGGCCAAATGCAATCCCCTTGCTCAAAAGCCCATTTCCCGCGTTGGCAATCCCCCGGCGAGAACTATAATAGAAAAAGATCCGGCAATTTTGCTTGTTTTCTGCAAATAGCGGTACTGTTTTGACGGACGGTGATCCCGATGGAACATGCGGTACACGAATTCTTCACGCTTGCCGATCAGCCGCTCGCGTGGGATCTACCGGCGTCAATTACTTCGTTCGCCAATTCAGCAAGCCCGCTCCTGACGACATAAAAACAGCCGCTCCGTATGTAACGTATGTAGCGGAGCGGCTTTTCTTTTTTACGGCTGTTCGCCGCCGGTCAGCTTCGCCGCGGACAGTGTCAGCTTGCCCGGATCCGGCAGCTCCGGCACGTTGCCGCTGCGCAGGAATACCGTGCGGTACTCACGCGGCGTCATACCGGTCTTGAGCTTGAACACGCGCGAAAAATAGTTATAATCGGAGATGCCGCAGTTACCGGCGATCTCGGATATGTTGTACTTCGGGTCTTTTAGATATTTACACGCCAGCACGATCCGCTTTTGCAGAATAAATTTACCGATCGCCATACTGACGTTCTTTTCCGCGCAGCGATTGAGCGTGGACACGCTGACCGACAGTTCCCGCGCGATATCCGACACCAACAGCTTTTCGCGCAGGTTTTCGTCAATGTACGTCTGCGCGCGCTGCCACAGGTCATCGCGGTTGCGCTGAATGAGCTTTTGCAGCAGTAGATGCTCAATACAGATCTGCAAAATGTCACACATCGCCGCAATGCAGGAGCGCGAGGTGGGGATCAACTGGAAAAACTGGTGATTCAGCACCGACATATCGCGGATAAAATGACGGCAGTTATCGTATACTGTGTTCCACTGCGAGCCGAGCGAGGTCTGGTCGTCCAACAGATGCCCCAGCACCACGTAGCCCAGGATCTCGTCGTTACGCTGCCCCGATTTGATCGGCACGCACACCTCGATCAGACCCGCATGGCACTGGTACACGCACAACTTGCCGGTCATCTTGGCCTGACGGAAACCGTACACATCACACGCCTCACACTTCGACTTGCCCACCGCGGTGGATTGGATGTGCTGACAAAACGGATTGGCTTGGGTCGGGTAGCGCAGCAGCGCGTGATATTCGGGGTCAAACAGCGCACATTGATGGCCGGTAATGAGATAAATATCCTTGAAGATCTTTTGGATCTCATTTAGTTCAAAAAAGGGATTCATCGCCATAATTTCGCCCCCCAAAAACCTGCCAAAACGCTTCAGATTGATTAAAAAGTGCTACTTTTCAAGTACATTGTACTATCTGCTTTTGTAAAAGTCAAGTACAATGCCGTAAAAGGGCTTACCGAAAACGGCCGGAAATGAGGGAAGGCAAACCACGTGGTATTTCACCGACCGCTGCTAAATGAAAGCAAAAAGACCACCTCGGTGAGGCGGTCTTTGTCTTATTCTCTGGCGTCCTTCAACGGGCGCTGCCACACGCGGATCCAATCCAGTTCCATCGGATTGCACCACGAACCACCGAGAATGAGAGCCTGCGGCTCACGCTCCAACGGCTGATATTCATCGCCGGCGGACTCACCTTTATGCAGATACGGCGCAGGAGCCAGTTCCTTCGGCGCATACGTCACCTTCACGGTCGGTTCACCGTCGATGTATCCTTGGATGATACCGTCATCCCACAGATACGTCAGTGTGTGCCACTCGCCGTCGTTAAGACTCACCGGCGCACGGTGGTTAGCGTTGCTGATCCAGTATACCTCCTCGCCTTTTCTGACGGCACGCTTGGAATGGTGTACCGTGAGCGTCCAATAGCCGTCACCCCAATATTCCATCCAATCCGGCTCGACCCAATCAAGGCTATCGTCGGTGATCTTGGTCGGCGGAAACGACCACACGGCGGGAACGCCCTTTTCACCGGCTTTCTCGTCATTGGCACGGGGGCGCGGAATACGCACACGGAATTCCAACACTCCCTTGAAGAAGGCCCACCCCGCAAGTGTGTTCGGGTTATAGGTACTCAGACCATAGTTCCAGATCGGATTTTCGCACGCCAGCGTCAGTACGCTGTTTTCGATCTTAACGTCGTCCGGCTTCATCGGCGGCGCGCCGAAAGCACGGCAGGTATACCACTTGTACCCCTCTTTACCGGTGTTTTCAAGATCGATGGTATCCAGAGACTCGAAATCGTCCTCAAACACCAACGTGGTCATACCGTTCTCTTTGGCAAGCCACGGTGCTTCGATCATTTTACTCATTCCGTATCCCTCCGTTTATAACCGTTTTGGTTGCTTTCATTGTACCCGATACCCCTGCCGATTGCAACCCTTTGGGGGCAAAAAAACAAGATTTTTCCCAGTCTCCCACCCGGTGTTCCCAACAAAAGCAACGCCTTCCCCGCGATCTGCGGGGAAGGCGTTGCTCGTTGCTTCATTCACTTATTCCGCAACCGCCGTACCGGTGGTCTCCACCGTCTCCGTGGAGGAGGTCGCCGTACCTGTTGCGGTGGTCGTTCCGGTCGTCGTGCTGTTTTCAGGCGTCGTCACACTCTGGTTGCTGAAAAGTGCATCCACCGCCGCCTTGAGTTGATCGTCCTCACCGTAGGCCAGCAGGTCAAACCGCTGCATCTTATCATACGACAGATCCTTCAGGCGGTCGGGCATCAGGCCCTTATCCTTCCAGTTCTTACCGCTCTTCATCAGCAGGATCTCACCGACAGTCAACCGCACCGCCGCCTTATCCGAGGCCAGTGAGAAGTACTCCTGCACCACGGCCTTGCCCGCGGTGGAGTTACCCACCAGCGTGGTCTTGGATAGATCCTGCAGCACACCGGCAAACAACTCGGCCTCACCGACCGTGTCGCCGTTGACCAGTGTCACGCTACGGGCGGTCATCTCATAAGGGTCGGTCGCCGTGTAGGTCTCGGTTGCGTTTTTCTGCACACAGGTGGCATACGGGCCACTGGGCAGCAGGTATCCGAGGATCTCTTTTACCGCCGCAAGGCTGCCGCCGGGATTGCCGCGCAGATCAAACACAAACTGATGCGCGCCCTGACGCGTCAGCTCGTTATACACGTTCTTAAACTGCATCGCCGTCAGATTATTAAAACTGCGGATGCGAATGTAGCCCACTGTGTTCTCCACGATCTTACCCTCAACACGGGGATCGGTATAGGTGTTGGCGACCAGCTCGACCGCCGACTCCTCACCGTCGCGCGTGACGGTGAGCATCATCGTCTGACCGTTATCCAGCTTATCCGCCATGGTAGTGTACGAAGCACCGGTCATCGCTTCCTTGTCAAGGACTGTGACCACGTCACCCTTTTGGATGCCGGCAAGTGCGGCGGGCGAGGTCTCCGCCACGTACGACACCGTCAGCTGGTTGTCCGCCGACACCGTCACCTCAAAGCCAAAGCCGGTGTAGTTGCCCGCCAGCTCGCTCTGTACCGCCTTATAGCGTTCCGCAGAGAGATATGCCGCATATGGGTCGTTCAAGCCCTCAAGGTAGCCCTTTGCCAACGCCGTGCGCAGCAGCTCCTCGTCGATGGTGTACTTATCGCGGGCGGCCGAATCGATCTCGTCCAGATAATCGTACATCGCTTGACGCTGACCCACATCACTCACCAGGGAGCTGAAATGCCGCATAGCAAGCATCATGGTAGCCGAAACCGTCAACGCCACCGCCAAAATGACGACCGTAACCGCTGCTCCCAACGAAACTTTTCGGTTCATACTCCCTCACCTCATTCATCACATCACCGCCGTTGTTACGGCTGCTTGATGTATCCGTTCTTGACCGCATCCACACGCACGTTGTTCACACGCACCTCAAAGTGTAAGTGAGCGCCGTACGAGTTGCCGGTATTGCCAACCACGCCAAGCTGGGTCTGACCGCCTACGACCGTCTGCCCCACCTTCACACTAGGGGAATACCGCATGTGGGCATACAAAGTCACGATACGACGACCCGCCGAATCCAAGCCGTGGTCGATCATCACAAAGTTACCGTAGCTGTAGTGCATATCCTGCACCTTCAGCACCGTACCGTCGGCAGCCGCCACGATGGGCGTGCCCAGACAACCGGGCTTCGCAATATCCGTACCGCCGTGGTAGTCGCCCATACTGGCGCGGTAACCGAAATGCGACGAAATGCGATAAACACCCGGCACCGGCCAATGCATCGTGCCGTTGTACTTACCGGTCGCCTGCGTTGCCGCCAGCAGCTTCTCGATCTCCTTGTCGAGCTTTTCCTCCGCATCCTTGATCTTCTGCAAGCGGTTTTCGTATGTATTCAGCTGCTTTTCCAGCGCATCACGCTCGTTGCGCGCTTTTACGTACATGGCATCCAGTTTTTCGTAGTTAGCGTCCAATTCCGCTTTGATGGTCTCCATCTCCGCCTTTTCCGCCTCGGTCTCGGCCTTTTGTGCTTCAACTTCTTTCTTCTTCTGCTCAATGGCGGACTTTTCCGCCTCGGCCTTTTGCATCAAGGCCTGATCGTGGGCGGCAACGACCTCCACGATCTTGTTTTTCAGCAGAAAATCCTCGTAGTTATCCGAGTCCATCAGCAACTGCAGCGAGGAATAGTTACCGGTCATTTCAATGGCGCGCAGCCGTTTTTTCAGCTGCTCCATCATCTCGTCCAGTTCCAACTGCTTCACCGCGATCTCGCCGTTGAGCTTTACAATGCTGGCCTCCTGCTCGGCGATCTCGGCATCCAACCCCTCGATCTTTACGCGGTAAGCGTCCACCTGCTTTTCCATGTTGCTCACTTGGTTGAGCAGGTTCTGCACCTTTTTCTTTTGATCGTCAATACTGTCACCCAGTGCGTTGATCTCGTCCTCCAGCTCCTTCTGCTGTTCCTTCAGCTCCGCAAGCTCGTCCTTTTTATCCGAGATCTCGTCAGCTGTCACCTGGACCGGCATGGAAAACATCAGCGATGTCATCATGATGACCAGCGACAACAGCGTCACCAGACGTAATCCGTGTTTTTTCATCCAAGTTCCTCCGTCAAGTTATACGACCGTTATTCTGTGTTCTCCTTCAGATAGCGGGACAGGGAGATCGCACTGCCGATCATACCGATCAGCACACCGACACCCATAAAGCCGATCAGCAGCGTCTGCCAGACCGATGCAAACGACACCAGTTGGAAATCCTTGCCGAACTGGGCATAGCGTCCGATCAGCGTGTACAGTCCGTACACGATACCAAACGACAGACCGCCGGCGATGGTGCCGAGCAGAATACCCTCCACGATAAAGGGGAAGCGGATAAACCGTCGGGTCGCACCCACCGACCGCATAATATATACTTCCAGGCGGCGGCTGTACACCGTCAGCTTAATGGTGTTTACGATAATGAACAATGACACGAGCAGCAGCAGCGCCACCACCCAGATACCGATGGTAAACACCATCGTGCGCGCACTGGTCAGCATTTTGGCCAACGCCTCGTTATAGTCCACCGACTCGATGCCGCGGATAGTACGAATGCTGTTGACCGTCTGGCTAAACAGCCCCAGATCGTCGAAATGGATCACATAGATATCCGGCAGCGGATTATCCTCTTCCAAGTCCTCCAGCAGCGTACCGAGCTTGGGATCGTTACGGTAGCTGTCGAGCAACTCCTCTTTGGAACGGAACTCCACCTGTGCTACGTTATCGGTATCCTTGATCTTTTGCTCGATCTTTGCCAGGTCTTCCTTGCTCGTCCCCTGCCGGGCATACGCCATGACCACGTTCTGCTTGTACACCTCGTCGAAGCCGTGATCGATGTTCTCGATCGCCAGATACGCGCAACCGGTGATCAGCAGGCAGCAGACCAGCACCAGAACGGAGGCCGCCGACATAAAGGCGTTTTTCACCAACCCGCGGAATCCCTCGCCAATGAGGAAGCGGAAAGTGTTAAATCTCATACATTTCCACCTCCGGTTCCTTGGTATCCGACACGACCAGACCGTCGCTGATCTGGATGACGCGGCGGTGGAAGGACTTGACCAGATCGTGCTCGTGCGTGACTACCAGAATGGTGGTGCCGCGGCGGTTGATCTCGGTCAGCAGCTCCATGATCTCATACGACATCTCCGGGTCAACGTTACCGGTAGGCTCGTCCGCGATGATGAGCGCCGGATTGTTGACCAGTGCGCGGGCCAGACCCACACGCTGCTGCTCACCGCCGGACAGCTCCAGCGGGAAATTCTTGGCCTTGTGCTGCAGCCCGACCAGACCAAGAATATACGGCACACGGCGGCGGATCTCACGGCGGGACGCACCCACCACGCGCATAGCGAACGCCACGTTGTCAAACACCGTCATAGTGTTGATAAGGCGGAAATCCTGAAACACAATGCCCATCGAGCGACGCAGATACGGAATATGACGACGCTTGAGCTTGGACAGCTTGAAATTGCTCACGATCACTTCGCCGGAGGTCGCAACCTCCTCACGGGTGATCAGCTTCATAAAGGTACTCTTACCGGCGCCCGACGCACCCACGATGAACACGAATTCACCGTCGTCGATCTTGATATCCACGCCTTTGAGCGCTTCAATGCCGGTATCGTATACCTTATGTACGTTCCGAAATTCAATCACTTCGGGGCACACCTCCTGTCGCAGTTACGCCGCCCCAACGGACGGCGCAACGCTATTATAACACATCCACAGGTGACAGCGCCACCTGCATATATTGGTAATTCGCGGCTTAGTACTTGACCGGATCGGCGGTCAGATACTTCTTGACCATCATCGCCACCTTGAACACGATGGCATCGTCAAACTCACGCAGATCCAGACCGGTCAGGCGCTTGATCTTCTCAAGACGGTACACCAGCGTGTTGCGGTGTACGAACAGGCGGCGCGACGTCTCGGACACGTTCAGGTTGTTTTCAAAGAAGCGCTGGATGGTAAACAGCGTTTCCTGATCCAACGACTCGATAGACCCGTTCTTGAACACCTCACGCAGGAACATATCGCACAGCGTGGTGGGCAGCTGATAGATCAGGCGGGCAATGCCCAGATGATCGTAGCTGACGATGGTCTTTTCAGTGTCGAACACCTTGCCGACCTCCAGCGAGATCTGCGCCTCCTTAAAGGAACGCGCCAGCTCCTTGATGCCCTCCACCGGCGTGCCGATACCGACGCTGACCGGCGTGTAGAACTCGCTGCCCAGCGTATCGGCAATGGACTGCGCGAGCTTCTCCAGATCCTTGGACTCGACCTGCGTACGCAGCTCCTTGACCACCGCAATATCCGACTCGTTGATGCTGATAACAAAATCGCGGTTGCGCTCCGGGAACAGGTTCTGGATCACGTCAAACGCGGAGACCTCGGTCTGCGCGTGGATATGAATGAGCAACACCACGCGGGTCGCGTCACCGTTGAAGTGCAGCTCGCGCGCCTTGAGATAAATGTCACCTGGCAAAATGTTGTCCAGAATGATGTTCTTGACAAAGTTGCCGCGATCGTACTTCTCGTCGTAATACTGCTTGACGTTGGCAAAGGAGATACCGAGCAGCGTCGCATCCTTCTGCGCCTGCTCATCCTCACCCTCGACAAACACAAGGTAGTCACCACGGGGGTGAGAGCCAAATGCACGGTAGGTGTAGCCGCCCAGCACAAAGGTCTCCTGCGTGTTGAAGGAGGCCTCCGATAGGTCCTCACGCACCTCACCGATGCAGCCCAGATCGCTGCACGCGATGACCGCACAATTCTCATCGACCACACCGATGTTGCGGTCGATCGCATCCTTCATTTGATTGATGATACCCAAAAACAAACGATTCGGCATAGTTCTTCTCCTCATCTGTTAGAATTGCAAAACAAACACACTTCTATATTACACAATTTTAGCCAAATTTGCAAGGAAAAACCGAAAAATAATCACCATTTTTATAAAACAGCACAATGGCAAAAATTTCACCGCATGACCCTTGCCATTCCGCACCGCGTATGCTCGATAAGACCCCGCCGAACGGCTGTTACAGCGGGGTTCATTACGACAAAATAAGAAGATCCCCCGCGCAGTACGCGCGAGGGATCTTTTATGGCAGATCAGTTGCAGATGGTCTGCTCGGTGTCCTTGTCGAACAGGTGGATCTTGGTGTTGTCGATAACCATATCGATCTCGTCGCCCGGGCGAGCGGTGGAGGTGGGATCGACACGAGCGGTCAGGCTGCTGCCTTCTACGTTGACGTACAGGAAGATCTCGGCGCCCATCAGCTCGGTAACTTCGACCTTCGCCTTTATGCGGCAATCGGTAAACTGCTCCATAAAGCGCTCTTCATCGTGAATGTCCTCAGGACGGATACCCATGATGACTTCCTTGCCGACGTAGGCTTCCAGCGCGTTGTCCTTGTTCTTGGACTCCGGCAGCGGAATCTGATACTTGATACCCTTGCGGGTCTTGGTATCCTCGGAACCGAACTCAGCATAGTACTTGTCGCCGTTCTTGCCGATGACAGCATCGATGAAGTTCATCTGGGGGCTGCCGATGAAGCCGGCAACGAACATATTGCAAGGATACAGGTACAGGTTGTTCGGGCTGTCGACCTGCTGGATCAAAACGTCCTTCATAACCACGATGCGATCGCCCATGGTCATAGCTTCGGTCTGGTCGTGGGTAACGTAGATGAACGTGGTACCCAGCTTCTGGTGCAGCTTGGAGATCTCTGTTCTCATCTGCGCACGCAGCTTAGCATCCAGGTTGGACAGCGGTTCGTCGAGCAGGAAGACCTTCGGCTCACGGACGATAGCACGACCCAGAGCCACACGCTGACGCTGACCGCCGGACAGAGCCTTCGGCTTTCTGTCGAGCAGGTGAGCGATATCCAGAACGCGGGCAGCCTCTTCCACGCGGCGCTTGATCTCATCCTTCGGAGTCTTGCGGAGCTTCAGACCGAACGCCATGTTATCGTAGACCGTCATGTGCGGGTACAGAGCGTAGTTCTGGAACACCATCGCGATGTCACGATCCTTCGGAGCCACGTCGTTGAGCAGGCGGTCGCCGATGTACAGCTCACCACTGGAGATCTCTTCCAGACCGGCGATCATACGCAGCGTGGTGGACTTACCGCAGCCGGAAGGGCCGACCAGAATGATGAACTCCTGATCCTTGATCTCCAGATTAAAATCGGAGACAGCGATGACGCCACCGGGATACTTCTTGTAGATGTTTTTCAGAGACAGACTTGCCATTTGAAGACCTCCATATTCTCTTTCTTAGATAAACCGGTGCGAAACACAATTCCGCACACTACCACTCTTCCTTATTTTAACAGATATTTTTGGATTTTACCATATCCTTTATGCACAAACTTTTGCCCCCAAACTTATCTGTCTTGCACAAAAAGTGTCGAATTTGTAAGATTTAACCACTCGTTTTCGGTCAAGTGCCGCGCTTCACCCTCGGCCAGAGACGGATCCAACTCCAGCGGACCCATCGCAATGCGCTTGAGCCACACGACCCCGCGATCCACCGTACCGAACATCCGCTTGATCTGGTGATAGCGTCCCTCAGTAATGCCGATCTCGGCCAACGGCTGCTCGCCGTCCTCCACGATCTTGAGGATCGCCGGTCGGCAGCGTGTGCCGTCCGCCAGCATGATCTCGCCGGCAAACGCGCGAATATGCTCCTCAGTCAGCGGACCGTCCAGCCGCACCAGATACCGCTTGAGGATCTCCTTTTTGGGCGACAGCAGCCGATGGGCGAAATCGCCGTCATCGGTCAGCAGCACCAAGCCCACCGTATCCTTGTCCAGCCGTCCGGCGGGAAACAGCCCCTTACGCCGCAGCGCAGGGGGCAGCAGATCCAGCACCGTTTTTGCCCGCGGATCACGCGAGACACACAGTATCCCCGCCGGCTTGTTCATCATCAAGTAGGAATACCGACGGTAGCACAGCGCTTCCCCCGCCACCGTTACGGCGCAGGTCTCCTCCACCTTGCGGGCGGCATCGCGGCAAACGATACCGTCCACCGTGACCTGTCCCGAACGGATGAGCCGCACGGTCTCGCTGCGGCTGAGCGTCCCTTGGGAGGCGATCAATTTGTCCAATCGCTGTGCCATCGTCATTCTCCTGTCACATCAAGGCTTTTTGCGTGCCGCCCGGTCCGGCGGTCATCACGTCCCCCGCCACCACGCGGTCGCGGTATACGTAGAAATGCACCCACGTCGTTTTGCTATCCGCGGTGTTGTTCACGGTATAGGTGTACCGCTTCACCCGCTTGCCGCTGTGTTCCAGCAGGCTCAGGCCGATCTTCTCCTGCAGTGCATCATACGCGATCAGCGTGGCGTCCGGATCGTCCGGCACGCGGACCTCCTCCACGCATTCGCTGGCAGGATCCAACTCATAACCCAGCTCGTGCGCCAGCCGTACCCGCTCCTCGGTGGTGGCGGCACGCCAATCCACCGCGCGGGCGTTCGTCGGGGTATCTCGCCCCGGCAGCACGATCGCCAGCACGATCACGACAAGGGCCAACACCAACGCGACCGCCGCCGCGATCACGTGCTTTCGATCCGCTTTTACCGAAAAAACAAACATACGCACACATCCCGTTCCGATACTTTGGTACAGTATATGTGCCGCCGTTTTCCGATATTACAGACAAATCAGCTCCTTGGGCGCGTGCGTGAGATTGCGGCAACCGTTCTCGGTGATGACCACCATATCCTC
>JAZNKN010000038.1:0-2381 GCA_045578625.1 Acutalibacteraceae bacterium
CTCGGTACCCACACTGGTCATCTCAAAGGTCAGCAGCGGGGTCTTGAGACGGCGGCGCACCATAGAAATGTTCACACGGATCGCCTCGGTAAAGCCCTCGCGCGAGCCACGCACGCTGACCTCGGTGGACGGCTCGGACACTCCGCGGATCATAAACGCCTGCAGACCGCCGAGCGAGGCGGTGCTGACACCGTCGATCAGCACGGCGGCGAAACCCGAGATGATCAGCTCAATGAGCTCCTCCGCGGTGGTCGCCTCCAGCAGATCCACAAAACCGAGGACGCTCTCGCGGATCTCACGCATCAGCGCTTCGCCGTCGGGGTAGCCCTCCCGCAGCCGCATCAGCGGCAGAACGACGGCGTTGGCCATCATGTGACGGTCGATCATCCCCTCGATGCTGACAAGCGCCGCATCGTAGCCCGCAACACGCACCTCACGGATGACCAGATCCGCGCTGACGTCAAACCGCTCGCGCAACATCGCCAGATTGTCCGCAAGTGACGCGGACAGCGGCGTTTTCGGATTCATACGCATCACTTCCTCTGTCAACAGCATATCCCGATACGGCAGGAATATCCCTGCGGAAGCCGACCCATACTAACGGTGAAAGGGGATGCGGATATGGCAATCACGGCACTGCGGACGGTCATTATTTACATAGTGATCATTGCAGCACTGCGGCTGGCGGGCAAGCGGCAGCTCGGTGAGCTGCAGCCGGGCGAGCTGGTGGTGACACTGCTCATCGCCGATCTCGCCGCAGTGCCGATGCAGGATACCGGTACCCCGCTGCTTAACGGTCTGATCCCGATCACCGTACTGGTGGCGCTTGAGCTGATTCTATCGGCGCTCATGCTGAAATGGCGGTGGCTGTCGCGTCTGGTCAGCGGCAATCCGGTGGTCATCATCAACAACGGTACGTTGGATCAGGCGGCACTGCACCGTCTGCGGCTGACGGTGGAGGATCTGATGGAAACGATGCGACAGCAGGAGATATTCGATATTCGCGAGGTACAGTATGCCATCGTGGAGACCAACGGCAAGATCAGCTTCTTCCAAAAGCCCGCTGCGCAGACCGCCACCCGCGGCGATCTGTCGATCCCGCTTGCGGACGAGGGCGCACCGGTACCGGTCGTTAGCGACGGCAAGCTCATTGACTGGGGCATCGCGCTGTGCGGTGTGTCGGCGGCGTGGGTACAGGACAAGCTGAAAAAACGCGGCTGCGCATTGCAGGACGTGCTGCTGATGACCGCGGATAAAACACATAAGGTGTATATCGTGCGGCGGGAGGTGACGTCGTGAAGCGGGTCGTCGCTGCACTGGTATTGCTGACGGCGGTGGTCGTCGGCTGCGTCGTATCGCTGCAGGCGGGGAATCGGGAATTCGACTATCTCATCGGGTTGGCGCAGACCGCTGAGGAGCGCTACCGCGCGGGTGATACGGAAGGCGCACTGGTCACCGCCCAAACCTTGGCGGAGGAGTACCCCAAGCGCACCCGCTATTTTGCGTTGTTTTTGACGCATCAGGCGTTGGTGGAGCTGGAGAAAAGCACGGCGAGCCTGCCGCTCATCCTGCAATACGGCGAGCCGCACGATTTTACCACCGAGGCACGTCGCTGCCGCATTATGCTGGAACGGCTGTGGGATCAGGAGCTGCCAACACCGGAGAATATCGTATAAATATCGGGCGGCGAGATACACTCGCCGCCCGATCGTGTTAATCCATTTGCAGGTGGATGAGGTGCGCGATGCCGGGAATGCTTTCGCCCTGCTGTGAGGAGGTGGGTGACATCATCGCGCCGGTGGCCATAAACAGCCCGCTTTTCCACAGCCCCTGCTCCATCTTGCCAAGGATGTGCGAGCAAAGCACCGAGGCGGAGCAACCGCAGCCCGAGCCACCCGCGTGGACATCCTGCGACTCGCGGTCGTAGATCAGCAGACCGCAATCCATGTGGTTGTCCCCGATCTTGCTGCCCTCTTGCGCCATCATCATCTTAAACAGCGCGCTACCCTCCGAGCCGAGGTCGCCGGTGGCGATAAAATCGTAGTCATCCGGTGAGGTGTCGGTATCCTGCAAAAAGTGCAGCAGGGTATCCGCCGCAGCGGGGGCCATCGCCGCGCCCATATTGTTCATATCGCGGATGCCCATATCCACGATGCGGCCGATGCACACATCCGCGATGCGCACACCGCTGCCGCCCATTCCGACAAGCACCGCGCCCGCGCCGGTGACGGTCCACTGCGCCGTAGGGGTGCGCTGACCGCCGTATTCCAACGGAAAACGGAACTGCCGCTCGGCGGTGCAAAAATGCGACGAGGTCACCGCCGCCGCCACGTCCGCCGCGCCGCTGTCCACAAACAGCGACGCCAGACACAGCGTTTGCG
>JAZNKN010000039.1:0-10487 GCA_045578625.1 Acutalibacteraceae bacterium
GGATGATGAATGAATAAACTTTGCCCTTTGTGATAATGCTGGTAAGAATGATAACTATAAACGGCGAGAAGCGGAAATTCTGCTATTAACTGTAAACATTGACGTAGGATATTTGCAGTGGAAATATCATCAGGGTTATCATCATAAGCATAAAGAGCCAATACACTTCTTGACAAAATGTTCATCATATCCTTGCCGGGAGCTTTGAGAATCATATCACGTACAAAGGAAGGCGGCAAAGAACGGTAAAACGATAGTTGTTCACAAAAACGATTCAATTCATCGCTTGTTGGAAGTTTAGAAAACAAAAGCAAAAATACAGTTTCCTCAAAACCGGGACGGCTATCAGAAACAAAACCTTTTACAAGGTCACGAACATTGATGCCTCTGTAATAAAGCTGGCCTTCGCAAGGAATATCATTTCCTTCGGCATCCTTTTTCTTGGCTTTTATGCAAGACACCTCGGTGAGTCCGGCAACAACGCCATTACCGTCAATGTCACGTAGTCCACGCTTTACATCGTGCTTTGTATACATATCCGGAATAATATGATTACTTATATCTGATAGAGACGCAAGTTCTTTTATATACGGTGTAATTTCGGAATAGCTCATTACATTTCCTCCTTATATAACAATATTCTGTAAAATATTATACCATATTTTATTTCTAACAACAAGAGTATTAATTGTTCGTGGTTATAAAAATAAGCGGTATGGCTTATTTGACCACACCGCTTTTATAGCTTCGATAAAGTATTCTCAGTTGATATTTCTTAATTCCGCTTTATTCAGCTTTCTTGCTGTCAAGGAATTTATACACGAGTGCTGCAAGAACACCACCAACCAAAGGTGCTACCAAGAACACCCAAACATTTGCAAGAGCATCGCCACCAACAAATAGAGCGGGGCCGAAGCTACGAGCAGGGTTAACAGAGGTTCCGGTGAAGGAAATGCCAAGGATATGTACGAGAGTCAAGGTCAAGCCTATTACAATGCCTGAAACAGCGCCAATAAGGTATAATACCGTTACGGATGGTAAGTCTTAAAATGACCACATATTTTTGTTGTGTTATTCCGTTGTTTTGGATTGGAATTTTTATTGTTTTTACGACCACATTTCAACCCACAGAGCCGAATGAAGCACACGGAAACAGTGGAGATAAGATGCCCAAAGACGATGGTTTTTCGGAATAAAAACCACTATATGTAGTATAAACGACTAAAAGATAACTATATCTTGCTGTTCGGGACCAAGAGGCCGTGGGTTCAAGTCCCGTCACTCCGACCAGAAAAACCTCCGATGTTATGCATCGGAGGTTTTTCAACTAAATCCACCCTTGCGGGTGGGTGAAATATTGCTTCGCAATGTGAAATACGCCTTCGGCGTGTGAAATTCGCCTCGACGGCGAGTGGGTGGATTTAATTTCACTTGATGCGTCAGCATCAAATTTCACAATTTCCGCAAGAAAATTATTTCACCGTGAGCGCAAGCATTCGATTTCACTAACAACTACGAGGGTTCGAATTCATGCGCGAAAATGCCGAAAATATCTTTTTCTAGCGGAACTTGAACCGTAAGAGGGCTCATACCAAGCGAAACGATTCAAAAGTATTGCATAAATTTTTTCTCTATGATAAAATAAGCCTGCGACACAACTTAATATTGGGGCAAACTGCAGGAGAAGTGTTTTTTGTTTCGGTAAAAACACATTCTCTGTTTTGGCTTTCTCTTGTAGTTTGTCAGAAGTTGTGTCGCAGCAATCGGAGTTATGTGTTTTTCGGTGCGTAGCTTCGGCTGCGCACTTTTTTATTTTAGGTGGAAGCAGTAAGTGACAAGAATTATAGCGGTAATTATAGTTTTTATGTTGGTATTAAGTTTAACTGCATGTGAAAATACCGAAAAATCCAGACATAAAGACGATGATGAAAACGATAAAAATCCTTTGTCTGTAATCATCGAAAAGACGGGGGTTCAAAAATTAACCGAATACTTACTGGAAAATGGCGCGAATTATCAAGGCATATATCAAATAATTGAGATGGGAACAAACAACTGTACCGTCATCTCTTGCGCCCAAGATAATACAATATCGTTTTATTACTCGCATGATAGCTCCGGCAAAGAAACGTCGGTTTCCCTTGATTTGTACGAAGGAAGCGTGACACAAACAGTATCGTTTACATATGAAGAGTTGGGATATACTATTACGGCTAACGGAACAATCGGTACCACTCTTGTCAATGTTGACGACTGCTCTGTAGTGGGAATCACTTATCGAGATAATTGCCCATCATACGTGACAGACGAATCCATAGAAGCGGTCGTCAACGGTTTTTTCCCAACAGCAACCAAAGCAATGTTGGCATCAGTAAACGCTATGTTAGCAGAATACGTTGGGATCGAATTAAAAGATTTAGGATTTACGAATTGGTAAATATATGAACTCTATGGTTATAACAAAATTCCTAAATGCTGTACTTTTATCTCGGTTTTCTTTGTTTTGTTATTCTGTGCGTCCGTGAGTTGGGGCGGCAGTCTGTGTCCCGAACCAAGGGTGAGGGACCAGGTAACGCTTGCGAGCGCCGCCGGTGGCGGATGGGTGCACAGGGATTGCATTTCGGGGTCGATTGCGGTATACTATACTGGTAATCTGCCATGTGAGGTGCTGTTACGATGACTTGGGAAAAGGTCTGGGCGTTTGTTCAACCGTTTACCAATACCGTGTTGGTGTGCGTGATCGGTTATTTTTTAGTGCGGCTGCTGGCCCGCATCGTGAGCCGTCCGTTTGTTCGGGCCAAGTTTGACGATTCGCTGGTGCGGTTCGTCCGCAAAGCGATCAAGATCGTCGGCTACGTGCTGGTGTTTGTCACGGCGCTTGCGACGCTCGGTGTGCCTACCACCAGCCTGGCGGCAACGCTGTCCGGTGCGGCGCTGGCCATCGGCGTAGCGCTCAAGGATTCGCTGAGCAACGTCGCCGGCGGTATCATTCTGCTGTTTGTCCCCCGCTTTGTCACCGGCGATTACATCGCCACCGACGGTGACGAGGGTACGGTCATCAACATTGATCTGATGCACACAGTGATCCAGACGGTGGATAACAAGCAGGTCAGCATTCCCAACGGTATCCTCGCCAACAGCCACATCACCAACTACTCTCACGAAAAGACCCGACGGTTGGATCTACTGGTACCGTTGGCGTATGAGGCAGACGTGGAGGCGGCGAAGCGCATTGCCATGGAGGTCGTCACGCAGCATCCGCTCACCAAGGCCGAGCCCGACGCGCCGTTTGTGCGGCTGCGCAGCTACAGTGAGCATACCATGAGCCTCACCGTGCGCGTATGGTGCAACGCCGCTGATTACTGGACGCTGCACTATGATCTGATGGAGCAGCTGCACGCGGCATTTACGGAACATGGCATTGCTCTCCCCAACCGAAAGGAGCAGCGTCTGTGAGCTGCACGCGGATATCGATACCGACAAGCTGCGGATCATCGCGGCGATCGAAGTATTTGGATACAGGAAAACAATGAGCCGCCCCCAATTGTGCGGACAGCACAATTGGGGGCGGCTCACTTTCGTCATCGGGCGACTGATTGTTACATGCTTTCGGGAGCGTCGATCTTGAGCATCGTCAGCACGTTTTTGAGAGCGATACGGGTGGCCTGACACAGCGCCAAACGCGCTTGCTGCAGCGCCGCATCGACACCGCGGACGCGGCAGGCATTGTAGAATTTGTGGAACAGCGTAGCCAATTCCTGCGCATACCGTGTCATACCGGCCGGATCCTGCGCCTTGGCACAAGCCACGACCTCCGCCTCGTACGCGGTCAGGTGACGGATCAGCTCACGCTCCTCCGGTGCCGTGAGCAGACTCAGCGTTTCCTGCGTTGTGTCGGTCAGGCTGACACCGTCCTCCGCCAGTGTGCGGAAGATAGAACACAGCCGTGCATGGGCGTACTGAACGTAGTATACAGGATTGGAGGAGGATTGCTCGATCGCCAGACCGAGGTCAAAGTCCATTTGGGTATTCGCTTCACGCAGATTGAAGAAGAAGCGGGCGGCATCCACCGGCACCTCATCCAGCAGATCGGCCAACTGGATCGCCTTACCGGAGCGCTTGGACATACGCACGATCTCGCCGTCGCGCATCAAGCGCACCAGCTGCATCAGCGTGATCTGCAGCTTTTCGCCGTCCAGACCGATGGCATCCATCGCGCCCTTCATACGCGCCACGTGGCCGTGGTGATCCGCGCCCCACACGTCGATGCAGGTGTCAAAGCCGCGGGCAAATTTGTTGCGGTGGTAAGCAATATCGGCGGCAAAATAGGTGGGGTTGCCGTTGGCGCGCACCAGCACCTCGTCCTTGATACCTTCTTCAACACCGTCGCGGTTCAGGTGCTTTTTCGCTTGATATTTTTCGCCGTATTCGCCGGCACGATACCAGAGCGCGCCGTCCTTTTCATAGGTCAGACCGCGCTCGGTCAACAGAGCGATGACCTCCGCCAGCTCACCGTTTTCGTGCAGGGTGGATTCGGTGAACCACCGATCGTACACGATGCGGTACTTGGCCATATCCTGCTTCATTTTCTCAATGTTCAGCGGCAGCGCATACGCCACCAACGCCGCGCGGCGCTCGGCCTCGTCTGCCTCCACGTAGCGATCGCCGTGAATGGCGGCAAAGTTTTTGGCGTGCTCGCGGATATCGTCACCGTGGTACGCATCCTCCGGCATCGGCACGGCATCCTCGCCGCGATACAATTGCAGGTAGCGCACCTCCAGTGACAGACCGAATTTTTCGATCTGGTTGCCGGCATCGTTGATGTAGAACTCGCGCCACACCTCGTAACCGGCCGCCTCCAGCACCGCCGCCAAACAATCACCCAGCGCGCCGCCGCGGGCGTTGCCCATGTGCATCGGGCCGGTGGGGTTGGCGGAAACGAACTCCACCATCACCTTTTTACCGGCACCGTAGTCACTGCGACCGTAGGCCTCGCCCTCCGCCAACACCGCCGCTACCGCGTCGGCATAATAGGCCGGAGACAGAAAAAAGTTGAGGAAGCCGGGACCCGCCACTTCGGCGCGCTCCAGATACGTTCCCGCGAGATCCAGATGGGCAACAAGGCAATCCGCGATCATACGCGGGGCCTTGCGGAAGGCGCGCGCCGACACCATCGCGGCATTGGCAGCGAGATCGCCGTGCGACCGGTCTGCCGGCACCTCCACGGTAAAATCGGGCAACGGCTCGTCCGGCAATTCACCGGCGGCCACCGCCGCTTTCAGCGCGGCGTTCAACACGTCACGCAGTTGTTGTTCGGTTTGTTTGGCAATGGGGTTCATTCAGACACTTCCTTAACCGTGATTTCCATCGTATTTTCAAATGCTTCCGCGCCCGGCGTATCTACGCGATACTGCGCGGTGATCCGACCGCCTCGGGGCGTCAGCTCATTGGTCACCGTATCGCACCGGATCTGCATATCCAGCGCGCCGTACAGCGTATCGTACCGGCAGGGATGACAGCACCCCGCCTCCATCAGCATGCGGGAATGGATGGTCGAGCTCTGCCGCTCCACCGAGACACGCTCTCCCACGGCCATCACACGCACCGCTGCACCGGAGGTCTCCTCCGGATCGCCGTCCGGCGGCTCAACGTAGCGCAGGCAAAGCCCCGCCTCCGTTTCCTCCAGCAAGCCGATCGCCGTAAACCGCGTTTCGACGCAGTCGCCGTCCATCGTCTGGCGGGTCAAAAAATCCACTGTCACCTTCATACGCGATCCATTTCCTCCGGATCGACGCGGTGGATATCCTGCTCCACCCGACGACCTAAAAACATATCCGCCACGGCGGTAAAGCCCTGCGGGCGGTCGCTGACGTAGAACTGACAGACGCCGGGGCGGTCACGGTCGGACAGAGCGTCCTGCTGACGCAGCAGCTCCTCACACCGTTTGGCACACGCCTCACCGGAGTTGATAAGCGTGACGCCCTCACCCAAAATATCCGACAGCACCGGAGCAAGCAGCGGGAAATGCGTGCAGCCGAGAATGACCGTATCGACCTGCTGCTCCAACAGCGGCTGCAGATAGCGCCGCGCCACTGCGACGGTGGCCTCGTTGTCCCGCTCGATCCAACCGCTCTCCACCAGAGAGACGAACAGCGGGCACGCCTGCGAAAACACCTCAACGTCACGCCGCGCCTTCATATACCGTTCAAACGCGCCGGAGCGCACCGTGGCCGACGTGCCGAGCACGCCGATGCGGCCGTTTTTGGTGGCCGCCAGCGCGGCATCCGCGGCAGGCTCCAGCACACCCATCGCCGGGATGGGCAACTGCGACAGCACCTGCGGTGCCGTGGTACTGACCGTGCCGCAGGCCGCGACGATAAACTTCACGTCATGGTTCTGTAAAAAGCGGCAATCCTGTGCGGCGTAACGGGCGATCGTCTCCGGACTGTGCGTACCGTACGGCACGCGGCCGGTGTCGCCAAAGTACACCAGATCCTCCTGAGGCAGACGGGAGAGCAGCTCCCGAACGACCGTCAGGCCGCCCAAGCCGGAATCAAACACACCGATCGGACGATTATCCATATCTCTCCCCTCCTTATCCCTCTAACTTTACCACATTCTATGAACGATTACAACCTTTTATTTGCAAAAAAAGAGCGTACACGCGGTGTACGCTCCCCGTATTTACGCTTACTCGGCGCGGCAACGGCGTGTGATATCACACAGCTGCTCCCACTTAGCTTCCATGTCCTGCACCAGACGGATCTGCGTGCGGGCGCGCACCAGATTGTGATCCGGCACGGTGATCTTGAAATACAGATCGCCGTTCAGATAGTCGGTAAGGAAACGCACCGCCAGCTCCAGCGTCATCACCTTGACGCTCTGCAGCAGCAATTCCTCCTCACTGTCCTCCAGCAGATCGTGCGCGCCCTTGAGGAAACCGCGGGTAAACTGCTCATACAGCCCCACGTCCAGCGAGACCTTGGACAGATCGCGCTCGTCCTCAGCGGCGGTGGCAGCACCGTAGCGCACCGCGTCACCGAAATCGAACAGCGAGGTACCGGGCATAACGGTGTCCAGATCGATCACGCAGATGGCTTCCAGACTATCCTTATCAAACAAGATGTTGTTGATCTTGGTGTCGTTATGCGTCACGCGCCACGGCAGCGTGCCGTCGTGCAGACCGTTCATCAGCACGCTACATTCGTCCTCGCGCGCCAACAGGAAATCGATCTCCTCCTGCACCTCAGCACAGCGGCCGTCGGCATCACGCTCCAGCGCAGCGTAAAAGTCTTGATACCGCACGGGGGTGTCGTGAAAATGCGGAATGATCTCGTGCAGCGTCTCTGCCGGAAAATCCGACAACCAGGCTTGAAACTCGCCGAACGAATAGCCGGCCTCGTAGAATTGCTGCGGGGTCTGCACCATATCGTAAGCGTGGGAGTTGTCTACGTACTCATACACACGCCAGAAATGGCGCTTGCTGCTGTAATAATACGGCTTGCCGTCCTGTGTGAGCCGGAAGGACAGCACCCGACGCTCGTAGCTGCCGGTCTCCTCCAGAAGCTTTTTCTTGATATGCTCCGTGACGCTGAGGATATTGGCCATAACCTCCTGCGGCTTCTTGAACACGTAGGAGTTAATACGCTGAAACACATACTGGCGCTCCTTGTCGGGAGCGGCAACCGTGACCAGATAAGTACAGTTGATATTACCGGAATGTATCTCTTGCTGTGAAATGATCGGATCGGTGATTCCAAAGCAGGTTGCAAGCTGCTGAAAATCCATGCCATCCATCCTTCCAAAAGTGATGTCGTATAGGTGTTAGGTCAGTATACCAAAATGTTTCAAAAAAGTCAAGAAATTTACCTTTTTGTAACAAAACACAAGCAAAGACAGCCGCCGGGCGGCTGTCTCGCCAATGATTGTGTTTTTTTGTTTTATTCCTTGTAGCCCAGCGTGCCGTTGGCCGAAGCGGTGAGATAGGCGTTGATAAAGCCGTCGATCTCGCCGTCCATCACCGCGTTGATGTTACCCATCTCATAGCCGGTACGGTGATCCTTGGCCAAGGTGTACGGCATAAACACGTACGAACGGATCTGGCTGCCCCACGCGATCTGGGCCTGCGTACCCTTGATATCCTCGATGCGATCCAGATGCTCGCGCTCCTTGATCTCCATCAGCTTGGCCTTCAGCATATTCATGGCGGTGTCACGGTTCTGGAACTGGCTACGTTCGGTCTGACACGCGACCACGATGCCGGTGGGAATGTGCGTCAAGCGCACCGCCGACGAGGTCTTGTTGATGTGCTGACCGCCCGCACCGCTGGAACGGAACACGTCCATTTTGATGTCTTCGGGACGGATCTCGATCTGGATGCTGTCATCCAACTCGGGCAGCACCTCCACCGCCGAGAAGGAGGTGTGACGGCGGCCCGCCGCATCAAACGGTGACACGCGCACCAAACGGTGAACGCCCGCTTCGCCCTTGAGATAGCCGTAGGCGTTTTCGCCGTTGACCTGAATGCACGCGCTCTTGAGGCCGGCTTCGTCGCCGTCCAGATAGTCCAGCAGCTTGTAGGTGAAGCCGCGCTTCTCCGCCCAGTGGGTATACATACGGTACAGCATTTCCGCCCAGTCCTGCGCTTCCGTGCCGCCGGAACCGGCATGGAACGTCACAATGGCGTTTTTCTTGTCGTACTCGCCGGTGAGCAGCGTGGCCAGACGTTGTGATTCCAGCTCGCTCTCCACGTGAGCGACGCCCTCCTCGCACTCCGCAAGCAGCGAAAGATCCTCCTCCTCGTCTGCCAGCTCAATGAGCGTGAGATTGTCGTGGTAAGCCGTCACCAGACGCTGATACCGCTCGATGCTGTCCTTGAGTGCAGCCGCGCGCTGGGTGATCTTCTGGGCGTTCTCCATATTATCCCAAAACCCCGGCTCGGCGGCACGCATATCCAGCTCAGCCAATTCCTTTTCCATCGCCGCGAGGCCAATAGCCCCGGACAGCGCTTCGATCTTCGGCAGCGTGTTTTCCAACCGAAGGCGTAATTCTTCAAACTGAAGCATAGTCACAATCCTTTCACACCGGGTGACCGGTCGCTGAAACTATTATATGATAGCGAGCGCTCCGGGTCAAGAAATTTTTTTAAAAAAGAGGCTTGACGAGAGCATAAGAGGTTGTTATAATATTATGGCGCTTTTCTGTGATGAAAAGCCGTCATATCCTTGCCCCTTCCGAAGCGAGGGGGCCACAGACCAAGAGGAGGTGCAAATTATGCCCACAGTTAAAGGTTCCTACGAAGCCGTCTTCATTTTCTCTCTGACGTTGGGAGAAGAAGGCGTCCCCGCGATGGTGGAGAAGTTCAAGGCCCTGATCGCGGAGAATTCCGAAATCGGCGAAGTTGACGAATGGGGTAAGCGCCGTCTGGCGTACCTGATCAACGATGAGGCCGAAGGTTACTACGTGCTGTACAACTTCGTGAGCGGTCCGGAATTCCCGGCTGAGCTCGAGCGTGTCAGCGGTATCACCGAAGGTGTCCTGCGGTCGATGGTCGTCCGCAAGGACAAGTAAGGAGGCTGCATCATGAACGTTGTTTGCCTGATGGGCCGCCTCACGGCGACCCCCGAACTCAAGACCACCCAGAGCGGTGTGTCGGTGACCAGCTTCTCGGTCGCCGTGGACCGCACCTATCAGCCGAAAGGCGCCGAGCGCCAGACCGACTTCATCAACTGCGTTGCCTGGCGGAACACGGCGGAATTCATCTGCCGCTACTTCCAGAAGGGTCAGCGTATCGCCCTGCAGGGTTCTCTGCAGAGCCGGTCGTACACCGACAAGAACGGTAACAACCGCACCGTGTTTGAAGTCGTGATCGACAACGCGTTCTTTGCCGAATCCAAGGGGAACTCGGCTCCCCGCACCGATGCTCAGCCCATGCCGGCATACACCGAGGCCGCTCCCGCGTTCTCCACTGCCGCCGGCAGCGATTTCGAGGAGATCGTCGGCGACGACGACCTGCCGTTCTGAGTATCGTCCCATCCGAAATCATCTCATCTCAAGTAAAAGGAGGATTGCCTCATGTCTGATAAAGTCGAAAAGAGCGAACGCTTTGACCGTCCGCGTGGCGGACGTAAAGGCCGCCGCAAGGTCTGCAGCTTCTGCGTGGACCGTGTGGAGAGCATCGATTACAAGGACGTTGCGCGTCTGCGCCGCTACGTGTCCGAGCGGGCCAAGATCCTGCCCCGCCGCGTGACCGGCACCTGCGCCCGTCACCAGAGAGATCTGACCGTCGCGATCAAGCGCGCCCGTCAGATCGCCCTGATGCCCTTCGTGAGCGATTAATCGTCACAAACCGAAACGACCGATCATCCGATCGGTCGTTTTTTGTTGGTGCACCAATGCGAAACGCCCACCGCATTGCGGTGGGCGTTGGTGTTTATGAACGGATACCGTCCACATACGTATTAATAAAGACACCCCAATCGGCGGGG
>JAZNKN010000040.1:0-37414 GCA_045578625.1 Acutalibacteraceae bacterium
CACCCTTATCGCCTTTTTCGCCTTGGATGCCTTGCTCGCCTTGGTCACCCTTATCGCCTTTTTCACCCTGGATGCCCTGCTCACCTTGGTCACCCTTATCGCCTTTTTCGCCCTGGATGCCGGTAGCGCCGACAATCTTACCCAAGTTAACGCTCTCGTTATTGGAAAAAGTCAAGACCAATTCTCCGTTGTCATTAACATCCGCATTCGTGATACCGACTCCGTCAACGCCATCCTTACCGTCAGCGCCGATCGCATTACCGAGATTGAGTTCCGTATCGTCCGAAAGCGTCAAAACGAGCTGCCCCTTACCGTTAAACGAGGCCGTTTTAATACCAACGATATCACTTTCCGCCAACTTATTCAACGCAGTGATCCATTCAGATTCGCTGCCCGTATAGCCGCTATCGACCGCAACTTCATAAGCCGACTTTCCCGAAAGAGAAGTCAACCATTCCTGCACCGTTCCCGCATAGCCGTGTTCCACTGCTAATTCATACGCCGACAGCCCATGTTCGACGGTAGCGGTGGCGGCAACAGGAGCGATCACCTGATTGGTGATTACCGTCGTGCCCGACGAAATTCCGATAATCAGCACGATGGCTGCGATTACCGCAATTGCCTTTTTTAGTCCGGACTTTTTCATTTGATATTCCTCCTAAACAAATCGTTCGGCGCTTTGCGCGCAAAAACAGGCGTTAAACCGTTCCGATGAAACGGTTTAACAATACTACCCACATCTGTTTGCTTTTTTACGATAAAAAGGTAAATTTTTTCAAATTTAATGCGCTGGGAGCATAGCAAAAACCGCGGCACACGACTGTGTACCGCGGTTTTTTCGTTTTTTAGTTGACCTCTACATTGTATTCCCACGTTGCGGAAAGAAGAGCGGTATTGTTATCATCAAACACGATGTTTTCTCTATCCGCCTGACTTCCGCTATAATATACGGTTTCAAGACTGTCGCAACTGCCAAACGCATAATTTCCAATCGCTTTCACTCCGCTGCCAAGCCGAACAGAAGTAAGAGCAGTGCAAAGATAGAACGCTGAACCTCCAATCGTTGTCACACTATCCGGAATCACAACCGAAGTAAGAGCAGAGCAATTAGAGAACGCTCTACCTCCAATCGTTGTCACACTATCCGGAATCACAACCGAGGTAAGGGCTTTGCAATTATAGAATGTACTGTTTTCAATTGTTGTCACACCTTCCGGAATCGCTATCGAAGTCAGTGATTTGCAATTGTAAAAGGCACTGGTACCAATTGTTTTAATATTGTCACCCCAGATGATCGTGGTCAATTTGTGGCAAGCGTAAAATGTACCATGGGGAATGGTAGTAATCCCGTTTCCTATCGTAACCGACTCAAGACCCGTGCTATATTCAAAAATCCTTTTTCCTATACTCGTCACACTATCCGGGATCACCATCGCAGAAACTTTAGTGCAAGCCCGAAAAGCATATTCCTCAATACTCGTCACGCTGTTTGGGATCGTTATCGAAGTCAGCCCGTAGCATTGTTCAAAAGCGTACCTTCCAATACGCACCACCGGATAGCCGCCCAACGTGCTCGGAATGACGAGGTCGCCACCGATGGATCGGTCAAAATCGGTGATGGTCGCCTCACCGTCGGATACGGTATAGGTGAAGCCCTCCGGTGTGGTAACGCTGCCGTCGCTGTTTACGATCGGTGCCGCAACGGTCGTCGTCGCAGTTGTCGAAGTAGTCGCGGTTGTCTGCGTCGTCGAAGCGGTGGTCGCGGTCGGCTTTGTGGTAGCCGCAGACGCCGTGCCGGTCGTCGTGGACGGCGCGCCGGTCAGCTCTCCCTCTGTTGTAGTCGGTGAAGCGGGATCGGTCGCAGTCGTATCGGCAGGCTCCTCCGTCTCCCCCGCGCCGGTGGTTTCCGGAACAATCATCTCACCGGGCAGCGCCGTTGTTCCCGAAGCGGTCGTACCCGAGGTCGTCCCCGACGTGCTACCGTTCCCGATACCATACGCCACCGTCGTATTCCCCGGCGTACTCAACGCCTTCCGCGTGCGAAAAACCCAACCACTGGTGATCGCCGAGGTGAGTAGTGCCACGATCACGACGATCAGAAGCAGCAGCTCGGCGATCCGCAGGATCGCTTTGTTGCGCTGTTTCTCCACCAATTTAGCCGCCGCCATATCCAGCCGACCGGGCTTGCCGGTCAGCACCTCATCCATCATCTTTTGCGCCACTGCGGCGGACAAAATATCCGTACCCATCACCGACCGCAGCGATACCGCGATCGCGCTGAAAAAGCCGCCGCTGTAGAACGAGCGGTCAATACCGCGCTGCGCCAAGAGATCGGTCAGTTCGCGCTTGGCTGCCTTGAGACGGCTATGGATCGTGCTGAGAGGCTCACCGAGCAATTTGGATATCTCCGCCAGTTTAAGGCCGTCGTAGTAATAGAGTGCCAACACCTCGGCACGGCGGGGATCCATCTCCTTGAGCACGCGTCCCAACATCACCCGACGGTCGGTGTCTTCCGCAATGTCCGGCGCGGGACACGCATCAATATCCGACGTCATTCCCTCGGTGGGATGGGTTTCACGCCACACATCCTTGGCGCAATTTTCGACGATTTTCGCAAGCCAGGGATAAAAATTTTCGGGCGGTGATACGCGCCCGATATATTTGTATGCTTTGGAATAAGCAATCTGGAGTGCGTCGTAAATATCTTCGTCCCGAGAGAGGATCCGTCGCGTCACGAAGAACATCCGACGATAGGTGTTTTGAAACAGCACCTCAAACGCTTCTTTATCGCCGTCAATAGCGCGGCGCACAGTCTCCGCGTCCGGCTCGTTCTGCTCCGGCGATTCGAAATACCGAGAAAGCTGAACCTCGTTTTCTTCCACGTGACCCACTCCTTTCGTAAAAAGATATATTCAAAGAGTATATACCTCGAATTTTTACGATTTTTATGATAGCACAAAAAATTTTGTTCTGCAACCCAATTCTGCTCTCCGCAAACTCCCATTTGACAAACACACCGACATCCGATATACTTAATTGTTGGTTAACACATTACACAGGGGGTAATGCCTCATGGAAAAAGATGTCGTTATTGTCGGTGCCGGCCCTGCCGGCATCTTTACCGCGCTCGAGATGCTGCGGCGCGGCAGCAAACAGCGTATCGTGATCGTCGAAAAGGGTCAGCCTGTTGAAAAACGCCGCTGCCCCAAAGCGCAGGTCGGTCATTGCGTCAACTGCAAGCCGTACTGCCATATCACCACCGGTTTTTCGGGTGCGGGTGCGTTTTCCGACGGCAAGCTGTCGCTGAGCTATGAGGTCGGCGGCGACCTGCCCACGCTGGTCGGCGAGGACTTGGTGCAGGAGACCATTCACTATGCCGATAACATTTATCTGGAATTCGGCGCAGATACCCACGTGGAGGGTCTGGAAAACACCGAGGAGGTCAAGGAGATCCGCAAGCGCGCCATTCAGGCGGGACTCAAGCTGGTGGATTGCCCCATCCGTCACATGGGTACGGAAAAGGCACAGAATATCTACCTCTCTATTGAGAAATATCTGCAGGAAAATGGCGTGGAGATGCTGTTCGGCTACGAGTGCACCAACCTGCTGCTGCAGGGGCAAAGCTGTCTCGGCGTGACCGTCACTGACGGAAAGCAGGAACTGGATATTCACGCCACGCACACTGTCATCGCCACCGGTCGCCGTGGCGCGGATTGGTTGGAAAAGATCTGTGCGGAGCACAATATCGCGCATCAGCCCGGCACTGTTGATATCGGCGTGCGCGTGGAAGTGCGTAACGAAGTCATGGAGAAGGTCAACCAGACGCTGTACGAATCCAAGCTCATCGGTTATCCGCAGCCGTTCAAAAACAAGGTGCGCACCTTCTGCCAAAACCCCGGCGGCTTTGTCAGCCAGGAAAACTACGATAACGATCTCGCGGTGGTCAACGGCCACTCCTACAAGGAACTCAAGTCCAACAACACCAACCTGGCGATCCTCTGTTCGCACAATTTCAGCGAGCCGTTCAACCAGCCCATTGCGTACGCGCAGAAGGTCGGCGAGCTGACGAATATGCTCGGTGCCGGTCACATTCTGGTACAGCGCTTCGGCGACATTCTGGACGGTAAGCGCACGTGGCAGAAGGAACTGTCACAGTCCAATCTGAAGCCCACGCTTCCGGACGCGGTCGCGGGCGACATCACCGCTGCGATGCCGTACCGTGCGATGATCAACATCATCAACTTCATCCAAGCGGTGGACCACGTGGTTCCCGGCTTTGCCTCGTACGAGACGCTGCTGTACTCCCCCGAGCTGAAGTTTTACAGCAACCGCGTCCGGATGGACACCGATCTTAACACCAACGTGCAGGGTCTCCACTGTCTGGGCGACTCCAGCGGCTGGACACGCGGCCTGATGATGGCATCGGTCATGGGCGTGCTGATGGGTCGCAAGATCGTAGAACGCGAAGAAAACTAAAAAATGAGCGAGAGACGCTTCGTCTCCCGCTCATTTTTCTTTTGGCGGATGCTTTAGGTCGTGCATGGCCGGTCCGTGCAGCAGCTTGCCCCGCGCGGAAAATCGCGACCCATGGCAAGCGCAGTCCCAGCTATGCTCCCACGGATTCCAATGCAGCGCACAGCCCAGATGCGAACAGCGCGGCACGGTGGGCGTGAGCAACCCCATCACCGACTCACCGGCGTTTTTAAGCAGCTGCCCCATCGGCACGGCGCGGGACGGTGCGAACAACGCGCTGTCCTTTTTCGATCTGCCGGTGATCTCCTCGGTGATCATCCGTGCCGCAACCAACGCACCGCTCATCCCCCACCCATGAAAGCCGGTAGCCACCTGCCAACCCGGCGTATGCGGAGAATACGCACCGATATACGCCACCTCGTCCGCGGTGCAGCAGTCCTGCGCCGCCCACCAATGGGTAACACGCGCGTTCGGAAACCACCGGTCGGCGACCTGCTCCAACGGCTCCCACGCCTTGCCCGGTTTGCCGGTGCGGTGTCCCGCGCCGCTGAGGATCACCGAATCGCCGTAGGTGCGCAAAAAGATGCCGTTCGGTGCGGCATCGAGCAGCATTCCCGGCAGACCGCCCGTATGCTGCACGGCGACCGCGTACGACCGTTGCTGATACAATTTGATGGGATACAGCCCGCGACGGTTGACAAACGGAAAATGCGTTGCCACGACGATGCGCTGTGCCATGATCGTTACGCCGCCATCGGTCACCGCACGCTGATCGTGCAGCTCGATGATGCGCGTGTTCTCATATATTTTCAGCGTTTCCGCCACACCGCCCAACAGCTTCAGCGGATGACATTGCCGTTGCTTCGGCAGGCGCAGCACCCCTGCCGTCGCGAAGGGCAGCATCACCTTCGCCCGCTCCGCTATGCCGCCCGAACGACGGATCGCCGCTTGCTCCCGCCATAACGCCTCGGCGTTGTCACGAGAGTACAAAAACGCATCCACCGTTTCGGTGTCGCACGGAAATCGCTGTGCCAGCGCATCAAACATCTCAAATGCCTGTTCCTGCACGCGGCGATACCGCTTGGCGACCGAATCGCCGTACCGCCCGATCAGCGCGCCGTAGAAGCTGCCGCCGTGCTGTACTGTCAACTTGGCGGTCGTTCCTGCGGTCGTCCCCTGACAGATGCGGTCTGCCTCCGCCACGATCACCGAAAGTCCCGCTTGCTGCAATTCATACGCACACAACAGCCCGACGATACCGCCGCCGATCACCAACACGTCCGCACGTTCATCGCGCTCCGCTTTCGGAAACTGCGGCAGCGTTGCCGTTTTCTCCCACAACGAGCTCATACACTCACCTCACCGTCAGTATACCCGACGAAAAGGCTTGTATTCGCGGGCGAGCTGCGCTATAATAGACCGCAGGAGGGGTCGCCGTATGAAGCAACTCACCATAGCCAAAAACGACGCCGGACAGCGTGTGGACAAGTTCCTCACCAAAGCGTTTCCCAACCTGCCGGTGTCGATGATGTACAAATATATCCGTCAAAAGGATATCAAGGTCAACCGCAAGCGCTGCACCATCTCACAGCGTCTGGAGGAGGGCGACGTCCTCACTGTCTACGCACCGGACGAGTTTTTGGAGCAGGCCGCACCGGTATATGAGTTTATGCACGCGGGTACCAAGCTGGATATCGTGTACGAGGACGAGCATCTGATGCTGCTCAATAAGCCGGTCGGGCTGCTCGTCCACCCCGATACCAACGAATACCGCGACACTCTGCTGTTTCGGATGCAGCGGTATCTGTTTGAGAAAGGCGAATACGACCCGGCGGACGAAGCCAGCTTTGCGCCGGCGCTCGTCAACCGCATTGACCGCAACACCTGCGGCATCGTCATCGCCGCCAAGACCTCGGCCTCCCTGCGCATTCTCAACGAAAAGCTGCGTCGCCGCGAGATCGAAAAATACTACCTCTGCCTCGTCCACGGACATCTTGACAAGCCGGAGGACACCCTGCACGGCTTTTTGGAGAAAAACGAGGCGCAAAACCGCGTCTACGTCTCCAACCGTCAGCAACGCGGCGCGCGCACCATTGCCACGCGTTACCGCGTGTTGGAGGAGCGCGACGGCTTGTCGCTGCTCGAGATCGAGCTACTGACCGGCCGTACCCACCAGATCCGCGCCCACCTTGCCTCCATCGGCCATCCCCTGCTCGGCGACGGTAAATACGGCACCAACGCGCTGAACAAAGGCACCGGCTTTAACAAGCAAGCGCTTTGCTCCTATCGCCTCAAATTTGCCTTTGAGGACGACGCGGGCGAACTGGAATACTTAAACGGCAAGGAATTCTCTCTCCCCGGCGTCTGGTTCGCAGACGATTTCCGCGCGGGAAAGCTGCTGTAAGTAAAAAGCGACGGATCCATCGATCCGTCGCTTTCGTTTTACTCATGGATGGCAATACACCCCGCCAAGCTTCCACGCTGGCCGCCGGTTGCGCGGTGTGACCAGAACACGTCGGGGTGACAGCGGGTGCAAAGATCGGTCACCGTGATATGCTCTGCCTTCACACCGACCTCCACCAAGGTGCGGCGGTTGATCTCCCACAGATCGATGTAGCTTTTGCCGCCCCCTACCTCACGCGTGCAATCGGGAGCAAACGCGATCGCCTCCGCAAAGGCCGACCGCACCGGCTCGTCCACCTCAAAGCAGCAAGGACCGATGGACGGTCCCACCGCGGCCAGAATATCCTCACGGCGGCAGCCGTAGTCCGATACCATCCGCTCGATCATCACCGCGCCCATTTTCGCCGCTGTGCCGCGCCAACCAGCGTGTGCCGTACCGACGATACGCTTGACCGGATCGGCGAAAAACAACGGCACACAATCGGCATACTGCGTAAACAGCACCACGTCCGGCTCGTCCGTGAGCAGACCGTCGATATCGGTATAACCACGCTCACGAAGCACACCGCGACCGCGATCGGCGGCGGTAGCATTGTACACCACCGTGTGATGCTCCTGCGCAGAGACCACGGCGTTGTGACTATCCAGACCGACCGCCGTACAAAACCGATCGAAATTCTCCCGCACGCGCTGCGGGTCGTCGCCGCGCGTAAAGCTGAGGTTCATGCTCTCGCAGATCCCCTCACTCACGCCGCCGAGACGCGTAGAAAAGCCGTGACGCACAAACGGCACGGCATCAAACGCGGGAAACGTATAGTAAACGACACCGTCGCTGTTGTGCGCGGTGAGCGTTCGGCTTTGCGGTAGTTGTATCATCGTATATCACCCACGTATAGTGTACCATACCGCGGTGGGTTTTGCAATCAAATCCGGAAAATGACCTTCAAAAGCAGCAGGGTAATGATACCCGGCACGCCCAGTGCCGCACACGCCACGCCGGACAGCCAATTCAGCCCCAGTGAAACACCGGTAAACGCACCGGCCACATTCACCGCCGCCAACGCGCACGTCCCTTGCAGCGTTCCGCCAAGCAAGCGCCGCACCGGTCGACCGTTACGAAACAGCGTGATCAGCAACCACAGCGCAGATACTGCCCCCACGCCGATCAGCAGCCCCATCACCCACCAAGCCATACAAACACCGTCCCTTCGCTTTACTGTATGCGCACAGCGGGAAAAATAGTAACAGAAAAACCGCCCGCGGCCTTGCCACGAGCGGTTTAGACTCCGATTGCTTATTTCGCCATGAACTTGGTGACCAGCATGCCGACCAGCACCAATGCGAAGAAGATGATGGCGAGCCACTTGGTCCAACGCGCCAAAAACGCGTCCAGTGTGCGGGAGCGGCCCTTATCCATGAACGAATCCGAATTACCGGAGATAGCGCCCATGTTAGACTGACGGCCTTCCTGCATCAGCACGACCGCAATGATAATGAGAGAAACGACGATGATGATCGAACCGATCACATACTCCAAAGGTGACATAATAAAGATCCTCCTTGACCGTATCACACAAAATTACGGATACTATAATATCACATCATTCACAAAAAGGCAAGTACATTTTTTTGAAAGCAAAAATGCGTATCTTTTGGCATAAATCGGGCAATCTAACCGTGGCGCAGATACACCGTTTGCTTGCGTTTGCTGTATTTGCCCCGATCACTGCCGGCGGCTTTCGTCCGGCAGTGATTTGTTTTTACAGCAGGCTCATTTGCTCCCCGACGTCCTCTGCCGAAAGCAGCGCACCGGCGGCCGGCAACGTGCGGGTACGGTACCGCGCCGGCTTGGCGACCATCTCGTTTTCAAACGGCACGACCGACTCCAGATGATGCTGACCCTTCATGGTCATCACCTGCACACCCTGCGTGTTGCGGGTCGTCTTGACAGCCACCGCACCGGTATGCACCACCAGACGGCGACCGGCGGTCGAGGCGAGGAAAAATTCCCGATCCTCGGGGATCTGGAACATTGCAACGAGCGGCGATTTATCCGAGAACGCACCGATGAGCTTACGCCGATTGGTCTTTGTCACGTACGATGCCAGTTCCACCTTGGCAGCCTTACCGTTTTCAAAGAAGAATACCAGATAACCGGAATAATCCGTGGTAACGGCCATATACACCGCACTCTCACCCGGTTCAAAGCCCAGCTTACTGCCGACGAAATCGCCCATAGCACTTGCCTTGGTATCGGCAAAATCGGCCGCGCGGGACTTGTACACCGTACCGGCGCTCGTAAAGAACAGCAGCTCCTGACGGTTGTTCGTCTCAACGATCTGCGTGATGCGGTCGCCTTCCTTGAGCTTGTGTTCACTGCTCATGCGCAGCGACTGCGGCGTGATCTTCTTGAAATAGCCCTCAGCCGTGAAGAACAGCGTGCAAGGATAATCCGGCACCTCGTCCTCCTCCGCTTCCTTTTCCACCTCCAGATCGGTGGCGTAGATCAGCGTGGTACGGCGCGGCTGACCGTGTTTCTTGGCAACGGTACGCAGCTCATCGATAATGATCGACTTGACGCGACGAGCGCTCTTGAGCGTCTCCTCCATCTCGGCAATCTCGGCTTCCAGCTTTTCCACCTCATCCAACCGCTTGAGGATGTACTCGCGGTTGAGGTGACGCAGCTTGATCTCAGCGACGTATTCCGCCTGGGTCTCGTCGATACCGAAGCCGATCATCAGGTTGGGGACGACCTCTGCCTCTTCCTCAGTCTCGCGGACGATGTGGATCGCCTTATCAATGTCAAGCAGGATCTTCTGCAGACCCTTCAGCAGATGCAGCTTGTCCTTCGCCTTGTTCAGGTCAAACACCACGCGACGGCGGACCGATTCGATGCGGAACGCGATCCACTCATCCAGCAGGGCGCGTACGCCCAACACCTGCGGCACGCCCGCAATCAGCACGTTGAAATTGCAGCCGAACGAGTCCTCAAGCGGCGTCGCGGCGTACAGCTTGTTCATCACCTTATCGGGATCGGTGCCGCGCTTAAGGTCGATGGTGATCTTCAGACCGCTCAGGTCGGTTTCGTTACGGATATCGTTGACCTCGCGCAGCTTACCGGCCTTGACCAGATCCGTCACCTTGGAAACGATAGCCTCCACCGTGGTGGAATACGGGATCTGCGTCACATCGATGCAGTTGTTGGATTTATCGTAGTTATACACGGCACGCACGCGGATGCTACCGCGGCCGGTCTCATATATCTTTTCCAGATCCTCGCGGCGGTAAATAAGCTGACCTCCACTGGGAAAATCCGGTGCCTGCAGAGTGGACAGCAGATCGTGGTTCGGATCTTTCATCAGCGCGATGGTAGTCTCGCACACCTCCTGCAGGTTAAAAGAGCAGATATTGCTCGCCATGCCGACGGCAATACCGAGGTTGTTATTCACCAAAATGGACGGGAACGTCACCGGAAGCAGCGACGGCTCCAGCATAGTGGCATCGTAGTTGTCCACGAAATCCACCGTTTCCTTGTCGATATCGCGGAACAGCTCGGCAGCGATCGGTGCCAGCTTCGCCTCGGTATAACGCGAAGCGGCGCATTCGATATCGGAGGAATACGCCTTACCGAAGTTGCCCTTGGACTCCACGTACGGATGCAGCAACGCCTCGTTACCGCGGGACAAACGCACCATCGTATCGTAAATGGCGGCGTCACCGTGGGGGTTCAGCCGCATCGTCTGGCCCGCAATGTTGGCCGATTTGATGAGACTGCCGTTCAGCAGGCCCATCTTATACATTGTGTACAGCAGCTTGCGGTGCGAGGGCTTAAAGCCATCGATCTCCGGAATAGCGCGGGACATAATGACGCTCATCGCGTACGGCATATAGTTCTCGCGCAGCGTATCGGTGATCGCCTGCTGCTCCACCACGCCCGCACCCGCAATGTGTGCGTTCGGCGGTAGCTTGCCCACCTCGGGAGTGACGGTCTTGTTCTTTTTTGAAGCCATCGTTTTATCCCTCCCTTACTCCAGATCAAGCATATCGAGATATTCCGCGCCGTGCTCTGAGATCATCCGTTTGCGGCCATCCAGGTCATCACCCAACAGCACATCAAACAGATGCGCTGTCTCCTCAATGTCGCAGGGATTGACCTTGACCAATCGACGTGTGGCAGGATTCATCGTGGTGAGCGACATCATTTCAGGCTCGTTTTCACCAAGTCCCTTGGAACGCTGAATGGTGTACTTCACATCACCGATTTCCGCCAAAATCTCTGCTTTTTCGCGATCGTTGTATGCAAAATAGGTGTCCGTTTTCGTGTTGATCTCATACAGCGGTGTTTCCGCAATAAACACATAGCCTTTTTCGATAAGAGTCGGTGTCAGACGATACAGCATCGTCAGCACCAGTGTGCGGATCTGGAAGCCGTCCACGTCCGCATCGGTACAAATAATGATCTTGGAGAACCGCAGCAGTGACAGATCAAAAGTAGCCAGATTCTTATTGGATTTTGATTTGACCTCCACACCGCAGCCCATGACCTTCAGCAGATTGACGATGATCTCGCTCTTGAATATCTTGTCAAACTCCGCTTTCAAGCAGTTGAGGATCTTACCGCGGATCGGGATGACCGCCTGAAATTCCGAGTTGCGCGCCTGAATGCACGAACCCATAGCCGATTTACCCTCCACGATGAATAGCTCGCGCTGCGTGACGTCGCGGGTACGGCAATCCACGAAGCCCGGCACGCGCGACGCGAGGTCGTTGCCGGATTGCAGTGTTTTCTTCAGGTTCAGGCGCGTGGTCTCCGCCTTTTCGCGGCTGCGCTTGTTGATAAGCACCTGCTCCGCGATACGGTCGGCCTCCGCCTTGTTCTCCAGAAAATACACTTCCAGATGATGCCGCAGGAATTCCGTCATGGATTCCTGAATAAACTTATTCGTGATCGCCTTTTTGGTCTGGTTCTCATACGAGGTCTGCGTCGAGAACGACGAGGACACCAGTACCAAGCAATCCTGCACGTCCTGGAACGTGATCTTGCTTTCGTTCTTCAAGTATTTGCTGTTTTGGCGCAGATACGCATCGATCTGCGCCACAAACGCGGAGCGCACCGCCTTTTCCGGCACGCCGCCGTGCTCCAGCCAACTGGAGTTGTGATAATACTCCAGTAGATTGGTCTTGTTGGAGCAGCACAACGCTACGTTAAACTTCACCTTGTACTCGGGCTTGTCCTCGCGGTCACGGCCACGGCGCTCACCTGTCCACACCTGCACGTCGGTCATGGAATTCTCGCCTGTCAGCTCGCGGACGTAATCCTCAATACCGTTCTGGTAAACGAACTCCTCCGTCTCGTAGCTGCGGCCCTTCTGGTCGCGCAGCACGAACAGCAGATTAGGATTAACGATCGCCTGACGGCGCAGGATGTCGCGGAAATAGTCCATCGGCACAGCAATGTCCGTGAACACCTGCAGGTCGGGCTTCCACCGGATGGTGGTGCCGGTATCCCGCTTAGCGTACGGCTCTTTTTTCAGACCGCCCACGTTTTCGCCGTGTTCAAAATGCAGGGTATACCGAAATCCGTCGCGGTGTACCTCCACGTCCATGTATTCCGAAGAATACTGCGTGGCACAAGCACCCAGACCGTTCAGGCCGAGCGAAAACTCATAGTTTTCGCTTTCGTTGGTATTGTATTTACCACCGGCGTACAGCTCGCAGAAGATCAGCTCCCAGTTGTAGCGATCCTCCTTGGTATTGTAGTCCACCGGCATACCGCGGCCGAAGTCTTGAACCTCAAACGAGCCGTCCTCGTACCGCGTGGTGATGATCTTGTTACCGTGACCCTCGCGCGCCTCATCAATGGAGTTGGAGAGGATCTCAAAAACAGCGTGCTCACAGCCCTCCAAACCGTCGGAGCCGAAAATAACACCCGGACGCTTACGGACGCGGTCCGCGCCCTTAAGCGAGGTAATACTCTCGTTGCCATAGCCCGGCTTTTTTGCTGCCATTCTGCTTCCACCTTTACTAAATATAGAGTCGATCATTTCTATTTTATACTATATATGGACATTTCGTCAAGTTTTCGCGTGGATTTTTTCTCCAACACGCGTCTTTTTCGACAGTTTTGAAAAAAGTTCGTGCTTTTTTGCCCGATCCGTTGTATAATGACGGTATTATCCCCCGCATAATCGTTAACATTTTTTGAATGTTGCGAAAATTCATTGCATCTTACCGTAATTCGCGCTACAATAGTCTTGTCGAATTACGACCCAAAACTTCGCAGAAAGTGTGACAGTATGTTTTTTTACGAAGGACAAACCTGCCCGGTATGCGGCCGACACTTTGCGGAACACGATGATATCGTGACCTGCCCGCAGTGCGGCTGCCCCCATCATCGGGAATGCTGGAAGCAAGAGGGACAGTGCCACTTTGCCGCCGACCACGGCACCGACCGTCAGTGGGCACAGCAAACGAGCGGCCCTGTCAAGCAGCAGCCCCCCTCTCCCCATGCCCGCTGCCCTCACTGCGGCGGTGAGAATCCGGAGTTTGCGGAGTTTTGCGCCCACTGCGGCAAGGAGATCGCTCACAGCGACTGGAACAGCGCTTCTCACGTTGATCAGACACCTCCGCCGCCTCCGGTCGGGCAGTACACGCCGCCCTTCGGCGGATATGCACCGCCGTTCCCCACCCCACTGCACGATCCCTACGGCGGCGTACCGCGCACCGAGGAGATCGACGGCGTTCCCGTGGATCAGGTCGCGGAGTTAGTCGGCAGCAATTCCGCTTACTACCTCCCCCGCTTCCACAAAATGACCCACGGCGGTTCCAAGGTATCGTGGAACTGGGCCGCGTTTTTGATCCCCTCCAACTGGCTGCTATACCGCAAGAATATTCTGTGGGGTGTCATCGTCTTTGTGATGGAAACGGCACTGCAGCTATTCAGCCAGTTTGCTTCAAATGCACTGATCATCGTCGATGAGGCCTCCCAGACGGTGTTGATCCCCAGCGCTGCCGATATGGCGGCCAACCCACATTTCAAGCTGTTGGCTCTGATCGTGATGATCGCTTCCTTTGCGTCACTCGCCTTAAGCATCCTGATGGGCATGTTCGGCAATTATCTCTATATGCAATCCATCCTGAAAAAGGCGCGGCGTCAGCAGGAAAATCCGGAACTGCGCTACAGCCGCAGCTTCCTCACCACCGGCGGCACCTCGTTCGCTCTGGCTATCGCGCCCGAGCTTCTCGTCATCGTGATCGAATATGTCCAAGTGCTCCTTACCATGTTTGTATAAAAACCACTCACACAAAAAGCAGGGCTTCCGCTGGAAGCTCTGCTTTTGCATTTATTTTCTACAGTAGGAGCGGAACGACACACAGGTCGTTCCCTACGATCTCAAATCCGGTCTGTAGGGGGCGGCGCCTTCGACGCCCCGTTAAGTCTCACACAAACCGTTCAGGAAGGCACAGAGGCCCTCCCCGATAAACACCCCTCAATTTCGTACAACCCCATCCGGTGAAACAAACAAAATATTTCCCACGCTTTCATATTTTGCCCTCCCTCGACATAGGCTAGTGTCACAAGGAGGTCGATGTTTGTGACTCGACGAAAGATCGAATGGAAACCGCTCTTATTCTTCTTCCTGTACACCTTTATCCTTGCCGGAATCGGCACGGCACTGGGAATGCCCACGACCGAGGGCTTGGTGCAACCGCCGCTCGCGCCGCCCGATTGGTTATTTCCCATCGTCTGGACCATCTTGTACGCACTGATGGCCTACGCCGCCTACCTCGTCTTTATCAGCGGCGACATTGACCGCGGCCCTGCCCTGCGGCTGTATCTGCTGCAGGTGGTTGTCAACATCCTGTGGCCGCTGTTCTTCTTCCGTTTGGAATGGCGTCTGTTTGCCTTCCTTTGGCTGCTGCTTCTCCTCGCCTTGGTGATCCTGACCGCGATCCGCTTCCGTCCCATCTCGCGCACGGCGTTCCGTCTGCTGCTGCCATATATCGTGTGGCTGCTGTTCGCCGGATATCTCAACCTCAGCATCTATCTGCTCAACCGATAAAACAGCACAACGCCGTCTGTGTAGCACAGACGGCGTTGTTTGCGTTTATATCAGCGGCTGCCCATTGATAATGAGCTTAAAGCGCATCCCCAAGCGCTCCGCGGCCTTGCGGCAGAGGATCATACGGTCCAAAAAGATCTCAAAGTAATCCATCACCGCGCCGTAATCCGTATCAATGGTCAGATCCAGCTTAACAACGGTATGTTCCTCGTTGATACGCAACTCCGATTTGCGCACCGAGTAGTTCACACGATCGTGAATATCAAAATTCGTCACGTCGTCGTTCCTCACGCGGCTGCGCCGCACATCGGATTTGTCTGCCAAGATCAGTGCCGCCGACACTGCGTTGACCGGCACGCCGGTTCCCTCGTCGTGGTTGCCGATGGCCGTCACGATGGTCGCGATATCCTCCGCCGGCATCCCCATATCGTCCAGAATGCTGAACGCCATGATCGCGCCGCTCTGGGAATGGTCCTCCCGATTGATGAGATTGCCGATATCGTGTAAGTACCCGGCAATGCGCGCCAGTTCCACCTCATGTTCGGTATATCCGAGAGCAGACAGCAAATACGCCGCGGTCTTTGCCACGTGCGTCACGTGGGCAAAGCTATGTTCGGTGAACCCCTGCGCCAACAGAGATTCATCGGCGCGTGTAATATACGCACGCACCGCCTCATTGTTACGAATGTCCTCAAAAGTAATCATTAGTTTCACTCCTGTCTTTGGTGTTCTCCGACCGATCCGCTCCTTAAAACCCACTTTCTCGTTACCCGAACCGTCCCGTGATATACTCCTTGGTGCGTCTGTCGCGCGGCTCACGAAACAGCTTCTCCGTAGGACCTGATTCCACGACCTCGCCCAACAGGAAAAACACGGTCCGATCCGAAATGCGGACGGCTTGCTGCATATTGTGCGTTACCATAACAATAGTATACTCCTTTTTCAGCTCCATGGCAAGATTTTCTATTTTGGAAGTGGAGATCGGGTCCAGCGCCGACGTCGGCTCATCCATCAGCAGCACCTCCGGCTGCACCGCCAACGCGCGGGCGATACACAGACGCTGCTGCTGACCGCCCGACATACCGAGTGCGCTTTTGTGAAGCCGATCCTTGACCTCATCCCAGATCGCGGCCGAGCGCAGCGACCGCTCCACAATAGCGTCCAAGTCGGCACGCGCACGAACGCCGTGTGTTCGCGGGCCGAATGCCACGTTGTCGTAGATGCTCATAGGGAACGGGTTGGGCTTTTGGAACACCATTCCCACCCGATGGCGAAGCTGATTGACGTCCATTCCCCTGTAAATATCCTCACCGTCCAGCCGCACCTCGCCGGAGATGCGACACTCCTCCACCAGATCGTTCATACGGTTCAGCGTTTTCAGCAGGGTGGATTTCCCGCAGCCCGACGGACCGATAAACGCCGTGATCTCGCGCTCCGGCAACCGCAGATCGATGTGCTTGAGCGCGTGAAATTTTCCGTAAAACAGATTCAACGACTTGATAACAAATTTATCCATGCTCCCTCGCTCCTATTCGTCGTGCCACAAACACCGACAGCGCGTTGATGCCAAGCACCACCAGTAACAGCACCACCGCCGTGGCGTAGGCCTCCTCCATATACAGGCCCTCGTTCAGCAGTGCGTACATATGGACCGACAGCGTTCTACCGGAGGTCATCGGGCCGGCAACACCGGTCACCGTTCCCGCCGTATAGATCAGCGCTGCCGTCTCCCCCACGATGCGCCCGACCGCCAGAATGATACCGGCCAGAATACCCGGCACTGCCGAGGGCAGCACCACCCGAAACACCGTGCGCAGCCGCCCCGCTCCCAGACCGAAACTTCCCTCGCGATACGTATCCGGCACAGCCCGCAACGACTCCTCGGTGGTACGGATGATCAGCGGCAGGATCATCAGCGCCAATGTCAGCGCACCGGACAGCAACGAGAAGCTCCACCCAAGCTGTATATTAAACAGCAGATACCCGAACAGACCGTAAACGATGGACGGAATACCGGCCAACGTTTCGGTGGTCAGGCGGATGACCGCCACCAAGCGGTTGCCACGCCGCGCGTACTCCACCAGATACACCGCCGCACAGATACCCACGGGAACGGCAATCGTCAAAGCGCATCCCGTGACTGTCAGCGTGTTAATGATCGCCGGCATCATCGACACGTTCTCCGGCGTATAAGTCCACGCAAACAACCGCGGCGACAGATGTGGAATTCCATTGAACAGAATATACCCTACCAACAGCGCCAACACCCCCACGGTGATGAGTGCGGCAAGGTACACCGTCCATCGCAAAACGAACGAACCGACGTATCGTCGCTTCATCGGTCTCCCCTCCCTTTGAGCGCCGAAAAGCACAGGTTGATAAGCAAAATAAACACAAACAGCACCACCGCTGTGGCGATCAGCGCCTCTCGGTGCAGGTCGGCGGCGTACCCCATTTCTAACACGATGTTAGCAGTCAGCGTGCGCACGCCGTCAAACACGCTGCCCGGCAGTACTGCTTGATTTCCCGCCACCATCACCACTGCCATCGTCTCGCCGATCGCGCGTCCGATGCCGAGAATGACACCTGCGAGAATACCCGAACGTGCCGCCGGCAGTGTGGCAGCAAACACACTGCGTTCGTGTGTCGCCCCCAGTGCCAACGCCCCTTGATAGTACGACTCCGGCACCGCGCGGATCGCCGACTCGGATACACCGATGACCGTCGGCAGGATCATGATCCCCAGCAGCACCGACGCGGTCAGCACGCTTTTGCCGCTGCCGCCACCGAGATACTGCATCAGCGGCACGATCACCGTCAGTCCGAAAAAGCCATAGACGATGGATGGAATTCCCGCGAGCAGCTCCACTGCCGGTTTAAGAAATCGATACAGCCGTGCGGGGCAAAACCGCGCCATAAACACCGCGCAAAGCACCCCGATCGGCACACCGATGAGGATGGCACCCGCGGTCACGTACAAACTGCCGATGATCATCGGGAAAATACCGAATAAACCGCTCAGCGGCTTCCACCGTCGGCCTGTGAAAAACTCGTCTGCACCGATCTCGGCAATGGCGGGCAATCCGTTGATAAATAAAAATACGCAGATCAGCGCCACCGCCAGAATGGACAGGCAGGCGCATAGTAAAAACACCACCCGCATTCCGGTTTCTTTTACGTTTTGCTTCATCGCACGTCACTCCACGAGGTCACGTCTCCCGAAAATACGGCGCGCACCTCATCCCGCGACAACTCCGATATCGGATTGTCACGATGAACGATCACCGCGATACCGTCCCTCGCAAACGGCACACTGGTCGCCCCCTTGGCACGTTCACTGTCTTTCAAGTCGCGCGACGTCATACCGATATCGCACTCCCCGCCGATCACCGAGGCGATGCCGGTGGTGGAATCGTTTTGCTGTATCTTGATACCGGCACGCGGATTGCGTTTTTCGTACGCTGCCGCCAACCGTTCCATCATCGGTGCCACCGAGGACGAGCCGACAACGAGCAACTCACCGACAGCCTCCCCGCCGCGGTACGGCTCACCCTCGCTTACGCGAACGTAGCCCGCCTGCTTTACGACCGCCTGTCCCTCCTCGCTCAGCAGAAACGCCATAAAATCCTGCGTCAACGCATCGGTCGTCCCCTTTGTGACTAACCCAAACGAGCGAAATATCGTGTACTCACCGCTTTCGACTGTCTCCGTATCCGGCAGTGCGCCGTCAATGCGCAGTGGTTTTACCGCATCCGACAGCGATCCCAACGAGACATACCCGATGGCGTTGCGGTTACCCGCCACCGTTGTCAGCATCACCGCGGTGCTGTGGTTGATCTCCGCGTGGTCGGTAATGCTGTCCATCACGCGCCCTTCATGATCCGTTTCCAACAACGAAAACAGTGCCACAAACGCATCCCGCGTACCCGAGCCCTCCTCGCGCGAAAGCACGGTAATACGGTCGGTGTTTCGCGCGCATCCTGTTAGCATCACGATAGCGGCCGTTATCGCGATCATCCGTTTTTTCAAGTCCATCGCCCCTTTGCTGTTAGCATTTCCACGATCTGCCGATTGTTGCATAAGAAAAAAGACAGATATACCGTGAGGTATACTGTCTTTTGTTCCTGATGGTTATTCGCTATCCAGCGTTCACCTTACCGTCTTGCGGTCAATAGTTCAACGTGAGATAGGTGCGGTTGGTAAGATCGACCGTAAAGTTGCTGCCGACGCGCACCAGATGGAAGCGGCGCTTTTCGGTATCCACCGCAAACACGGTCACGCAATCCTCCGCCTTGGTGTCGCGCTCACGCGGCAGGTCACAGCCGTAGTTCTGCCAATCGTCGTTGGCAGTTGCCGCAAATGAAATGATGTTCTGATCGGGGTACACTGTGCTCTTACCCAGCATATCACGATGATAATGACCGACGATATACGCCACAAATATACCCTCGCCACGTGCTGTAAAATCCGCATTGACCGTCAGCGTCGGCAGCCAATCGTATTTCTCGATCGGCGGATAGTTCTTGGACAACACCTCGCCCTTCACCCACGCGTTCACGACGTCCGGTACCAAATCACATTTACCATACAAGGCCTCCTCGCCATCGAAGCCGCCTCTCTCCTGCGTCCAGTCGCCCGCGATCTTAACCACACTGTCCGGATACGCGTGGCGCGCTATAACGACCTGATACCCTTGAGGCACATTGGCAAGTGTTTCCACCAGCCAATCCACCTCCTCCTGGTTTAGGCACTCCAAACCGCGATGAATAACAAAATTACCGTTTTCATCACGGTCTTCGGGTGCCATATAGTTATCCATCACGATCACCGTGATCTTATACTTATCAAAATTCACGGCATAGTATGTTTTGTTCAGATCCGGAATGCCGATCTGGTAGCGCGTGGTGCGGATAAACTTTTCCAGCACCTCCGCCTTCGTACCGCACAGCTCTTTCTTTACGTTATTACCGCCGTCGTGATTACCAATCGTCGTATAAAACGGCTTTTTGGAGGAGTTAACAGCCAGATAATACCATGAACCATCGTTCTCGGTATAATTGCCGGCCTGAATGTCGCCCAGACAAATACCGCAATCCAGCGCATCCATACCGTTCAGGTAATCAATGGCGCTCTGCATCTGCTTGGCACAACGATGTACGTCCGTCGTGATCAGCATGGCAAACCGCTTCGGCTTTTTCTCGCCGTGACCGGACACGCCGAGATTGGCCGCCGCATTCACGATGTGCTCGACATCCTTGTTGCGTGCAATAATCGCGCTTTCGAAATTACTCATACCAACATCTCCTTACTGTTTTGTCCTATATTTTCACCTGCAAGAGCAGGTTTTGACCACATTTACATCTCCGCCTTTTCCTCCCGGCCGAGAAGACACACCGCCAAGAGAATCAACACAATGCCAACCCCGGAAAATACCGTCAGCGCCTCACCGATCATTAGACCGAACACCGTCGCGGACATCGGCTCCACAACGGCTAAGGCGGATGCCGTACCGGCAGGCAGCGTCTTCATGGCGATGGTATACAGAATATACGGCATAAAGCACGTCGCCACCCCCATTGCCACGACCAGCGGCAGCGTGATCTCCGGCTTGATACCGATATGCACGACCAGTGATGCCGGTTCGGAAAGGCACAGACCGATGATCGAAACTACCAAAAAATTGTACAGTGTGGCAGATACCGGACTGTACTTTTTCCGCATCTCCAGCTTGGTGATAATGTTGTAGGCCGCATACGACAGACCGGACAACACCCCGAACAGCACGCCCTCGGCATTGATCTCCATCCCGCCGACAACACCGGCCACCAAGCAGCAGCCGATCAGCATACATACCACCGAGAATAGTTTGAGACGCGACAGCCGTTCGCTGAAAAACAGCACCGAAAACAGCATCACATACACCGGAGCGGTGTACATCAACACCACACCGGTGGCGATCGACGATGCCTGCATCGACATATAGTAAAACGCCGCCGTGCCGAACAGCGTTACACCGCTGCCCAAAAACATCAGCAATTCCCGCGGTCTGACCTTGAGCAGCCGCGCATCACGGATCAGCGCGTATACCAGCATACATAGGAAGGAGACCAGCCCGCGCAGCGCGGTCATCTGCAGTGAGGTAAAGCCGTACGGCTGCAGCCAGTGAACGAACAGCCCCGAGGTTCCCCACCCGATTCCGGCGGCAATGATACACGCCAACGAATGTTTTTTTTGCAAAATTTCACTTCTTCCTTTACTTATCGGCAGGCGGCACCATGCTCATTCCCGTGACAAGCGCGCAACACTCTCCACGTGTGCCGTCCGCGGAAACATATCCACCGGCGTTACCTGTTCCGTTACATACCCCAATTCGGCAAACAACTTCAGGTCACGCGCCAACGTTGCAGGATCGCAGGAAACGTACACCACACAGTCGGGACGCATCTCCGCCACCGTATGGATCAGCGCCGCATCACAGCCCTTGCGCGGCGGGTCGAGCACCACCACGTCGGGATGCCAGCCCTCGCTCGCCAACTGCTTGGCCGCCTGCGCGGCATCCGCGGCGATAAACCGCGCGTTGGTGATACCGTTTTGGGCGGCATTCCGTCGGGCATCCTCCACCGCCTGCGGCACGACCTCGACCCCGACCAATTCACGCACACGGTGCGCCATCGACAGACCGATGGTACCGGTACCGCAGTATAGATCCAACAGTGTTTCCTCGCCGGTCAACGCCGCGGCATCCGCCGCCAGACGGTACAACCGCTCCGCTTGGTCGTGGTTGACCTGATAAAACGACAGCGGCGACAAACGGAATGTAAGCCCGCACAGCGTATCGGTGATATACGGCTCCCCGTACAGCGGGTAGCTTGTTTTTCCGAGTACCACGTTGGTGTCCTCGGCATTTAGATTGACCATCACCGAACACAGCCCCGGCACTGCATCACGCAGCGCTGCTACTAAACCGTCGGTATCGGGCAGCTTTCCACTGGTGCATACCAGACACACCATACGCTCACCGCTCTGCGCGCCCTCGCGAATGTAGATATGGCGTAACACACCGCTGTCCGTCGTCTCGTCATAGATCGGCACACGGTTGGCCTTAGCCCACTTAGCAACGGCCGTCAACGCCTGCTCAAACGCTTCCGGCTGCAGCAGGCAATCCCGCTGCTCGATCACGCGGTGACTCCGCGCGGCGTACAGACCGATCACGGGACGATGCTCTCCCGGTGCGACCGGATACTGTGCCTTATTGCGATAGCGGTCAGGCTGCTCACACGCGACGATCGGCTGCGGCTCGATCACCAACCCGCCGATGCGCGTGAGCGCATCCGCGACACGCTGCCACTTGCAGCGTAGCTCCGCCTGATAATCGATGTGGCGATAGGTGCAGCCGCCACACTTGCCAAACGCCGGGCAATCCGTCTGTAACGACCGATCCGGCGACGGTGTGACCAACTCCTCCACCTTGCCGTATGCCATGCTCTTTTGCACCTTGACGATGCGGCAACGGATCTCATCGCCCACCGCGGTAAACGGAACAAAGATCGCGATGCCGCGCTCATCAGCGGACTCCGTGTAGCGTCCGATACCGCTCCCCTCCGCACTCATGGCAGTGATGGTCAGCGGTACGATCTGATTTTTTTGCAGCATCGCGATCCCCTCTTACATCTCAAACAAATTCATCTGACTGGTCGCCGGCAACGCGCCCAGCGCACCCAGCGCACTCAGCGACTCCACGACCGCCTTGGAAATACCCGAACGGTTCTGCAGATCGTCACACGAAATAAACTCGCCGCCCTCGCGCGCTTCCATCAGCGACTGTGCGGCCGCTTCGCCCAAGCCCTTGACCGCGCTGAACGGCATCCGAATACGCCCTTCTTCGGGTACAAACTTGTACGAATGTGACTTATACAGATCCACCGGCAGGAACTCCACGCCACGCTGCATCGCTTCGTAAATGATGTGCAGCGTTTCTGCCTGCGACAGTTCCTTGGCCGTGGCCTCTTTCTTATCCTTCGCGCGAATGCTGTCCATCAACCGCTTGACGGCATCCTTGCCGCCCTGCACCGGCTCTGCATCGAAATCCTCACCGCGGCCGGTGAAATACGCCGCATAATACTCCGCGGGACGGTGTACCTTGTACCACGCCACACGCAGAGCCGCCGTGCAGTACGCCGCGGCGTGCGCCTTCGGGAACATATACTTGATCTTCATGCAGGAGTCCACGTACCAATCCGGCACGTTATGCTCTTTCATCGCAGCAAAATGCTCCTCGGTCAGTAGCTTAGTCGCCTTGCCCTTACGCACGATCTCCATGATCTTAAACGCCATCTTAGGCGGCAGACCCTTGTGCATCAGGTAGGTCATGATGTTATCACGTGTACCGATAACGTCGGAAATGGTGCAAGTACCGGCACGGATCAGTTCCTGTGCGTTGCCAAGCCACACGTCGGTACCGTGCGACAGACCGGAGATCTGCAGCAGGTCGGCGAACTTGGTGGGACGGCAATCCAGCAGCATCTGTCGCACAAACGGCGTCCCCATTTCCGGCAACGACAGCGTACCGGTCTCGCATTCGATATCCTCCACAGACACGCCCAGCGGCTCCGGCGAGGTAAACAGCTTGTACACTTCGGGATCCGACATCGGCACGTCCATGACACTGATGCCGGTATACTCCTCCAGATACTTGTAGGTCGTCGGGATAACGTGACCCAGATTATCCAGCTTCAGGATGGTATCGTGGATGGAATGGAAGTCAAAGTGCGTGGTGATCACGTCGGAATGCGGATCGTCTGCGGGATGTTGCGCCGGACAGAAATCCTCGATCACGTACTCGTTGGGTACGACGACCATGCCGCCGGGATGCTGACCCGTGGTACGCTTAACGCCGGTGCAGCCCTCGGACAGACGCGCGATCTCCGCATTGGACAACGCCAGACCGCGTTCCTCCGCGTACTTTTTCACGTAACCGAACGCCGTTTTTTCCGCCACCGTCGAGATCGTACCGGCTTTAAACACGTGGTCACTGCCAAACAGCGACTCCGTGTATTTGTGAGCGCGGGTCTGATACTCACTGGCGAAGTTTAAGTCAATATCGGGTGTTTTATCGCCGTCAAAGCCAAGGAAGGTCTCGAACGGGATCTCCTGACCGTCGCGGTCCATCATCGTACCGCAGATCGGGCAAGCCTTCTCCGGCAGGTCAAAGCCGGATCCCACCGAGCCATCGGTAATAAACTCAGATTGTTTACACTTCGGGCATACGTAGTGCGGTGCCAACGGATTGACCTCCGAAATACCCGCCATGTGCGCCACAAAGGAGGAACCGACCGAACCACGCGAGCCGACCAGATATCCGTTATCGACCGAGTTCTTGACCAGCTTCTGCGCGATCATATACAACACGGCAAAACCGTTTTTGATGATCGAATTCAGTTCCTTTTCCAAGCGTGCCGCTACGATCTCCGGCACGGGATCGCCGTAGACCTCTTTGGCACGATTCCAGGTGATCTCGGTCAGCTCCTCGTCCGAGCCGTCGATATGGGGCGGATAGTTGCCCTCAGGGATCGGACGGATATCCTCGATCATCGCAGCGATGCGATTCGGGTTCTCCACCACGATCTCATACGCCTTTTCCTTCGGCAAGTAGTCAAATTCCGCAAGCATCTCGTCGGTGGTACGCAGGTACAGCGGCGGCTGCATATCGGCATCGCCGTAGCCTTGTCCCGCCTGCAGAATGCGGCGGTATACTTCGTCCTCCGGATCCATAAAGTGTACGTCGCACGTGGCACAGACCGGAATATTCAGCTCCTCGCCCAAGCGAAGCACCGTGCGATTGAATTCGCGCAGCTGCTCATCGTCCCGCGCCGTGCCGTTACGCAGCATAAAGCGGTTGTTGCCTAGCGGCTGCACCTCTAAGAAGTCATAGAACCGTGCAATCGCACACAGTTCATCCCACGGCTTACCTTCCACAATGGCACAGAACAGTTCCCCCTGCTCACAGGCACTGCCGATGATCAGACCCTCGCGCAGTTCCAACAGCTTGCTGCGGGTAATACGCGGCCGCTTGTAAAAGTTCTTCAAGTGGCTGTACGAGATCAGTTTGTACAGATTTTTCAAACCCACGTGATTTTTCGCCAGCAGGATCTGATGATACGGACGCGATTTATGCTGTCCGCCGTCACCCGACAGCGAATTGATCTCGTCCACCGTTTCCAGACCACGTTTTTCTTTAAGCTCCACCGCGATCTTCGCAAAGATCTGCGCCAACACACGTGCATCGTCACACGCGCGGTGATGATTAAACGGATCCAGTTGCAGATGCTTCGCTACGGTGTCCAGCTTATGGTTCTTGAGATTGGGATACAGCGCACGGCAGATCGGCACCGTATCCACCGACGCAAAGGGATACGCGAGCCCACAGCGACCGGCGGCCGCCCGCACGAATCCCGTGTCAAAGCGGGCATTGTGCGCTACCAGTATCGGATCTTCACCGCAGAACGCAAAGAAAGCTGCCAGTGCTTCCGCCTCTTTCGGCGCACCCTGCACCATCGCATCGGTGATACCGGTCAGCTCGGTGATCTTGGCCGGAATCGGCTTTTCGGGATCGACAAAGGTGTTGAACTCCTCCACGACCTCGCCACCTCGCAGCCGCACCGCACCGATCTCGGTGATACGGTCGGTTCCCGCGTTCAGGCCGGTCGTTTCCAGATCAAACACGATAAACTCGCCGTCCAACGGGCGGGCGGCATCGCCCTGCACGATGGAGACGGTATCGTTTTCATAGTAAGCTTCCACGCCGTACAGGATCTTGATCGGCATTCCGTTCTTTTTGGCTTTTTCGGCGGCGTTCATCGCTTCCGGAAACGCCTGCGCCACACCGTGGTCAGTAATAGCCACAGCGGGATGACCCCATTCGGCAGCGCGCAGCACCAGTGCCTCCGCATCCGAGACTGCGTCCATCGCGGACATCTTGGTATGCAGATGCAGCTCGACGCGCTTGACCTCGGCGGTATCCTGCTTCTTATACCGATCGACCAGTGCCAGCGATTTCGGGCTGAACACGTCGCCCTTCGCGAATTCATCGAACTCATACAGGCCGTTCGCCAGCACACACACGCCGTTTTTCAGCGATTCCATGGCCTCCAGCTTCGCCTTATCGCGCTTGGTATCGGTCCACAGGATCACCGAGATCGAATTGGTACGGTCGGTGATATAGAACGTATGACGAATACGCGTACCGTCACGGAAGGCGCGGGTCTCATACCCAAACACCTCACCCCAGACGGTCGCGGTAACGCCCTCCTGCAGCTTCACCAGCGGCACCGGCATCTCCCGCGGGATAGGACCGAACAGCGATCTGGCTGTCTCGCGGTAAATGGGCAGACCGTCTGTCGGCGGTACCGTCGGATCGGCAGGCTTGCTCGGCTTGATAGGCGCGGGGGCTGCAGGCTTGTCCGCCTTGGGCGCGGCGGCAGCTTGAGCAGCCGCACGCTGCGCCGCCTCGCGCGATTCACGCTCGGCCTCCTCCATCAGCTTGCGATACTGCTCGTCCTTTTCATCCACACCGTCTTCGCCGTGGAAGGTCAGCGGCACACGCCGACCGAACAGCTCACCGATCAGCTTCGCCATCATCGCATCGGTATGCGTGGCACGGATCATATCCATACCACCGTGGCACAGCGTAATAGCGTACCCCTCTCCCTCACGCGTATAAACGGCATCGTTAAACGTACCGTTCACCGCCACACAGCTGCGTCGTAGGAAAGAAACGATCGTTGGAAAGCACTCCTCGCACAGCGTCTCCTCCGGATACAGCGGCATCAGCTCCACCGTACGCAAACCGAGACCGGTGGCCAGTGCTTGCTCAATGGGCGGGAACGCCTCAAACGGCACAAAACGATCCAGACGCAACACCATGCGCAAAAAGCGCTCCGCGCGGTTCACCTGCATATCGGTGACCGTCGCCGAGGCAAACGGCGCGAGCAACGTCGCGTCGGTTATGTAAGGGGAAAACAAGGTTGCTACATCCGGATAACTCATAACGACTCCACTTCTTTGATCAATTCCTCCACCGCGTCCTTTTCGGGAACGGTGCGGATCACTTCACCTTTTTTGAACAGTGCGACCTTACCGTCGCCGCCGGCAATACCGATATCGGCTTCACGCGCTTCACCGGGGCCGTTGACAACACACCCCATCACTGCCACACGGATAGGCTTATGTATCGCCTTCAGACGTTCCTCCACCTGCGCGGCAATACCGATCAGGTCGATGCGCGTACGCCCGCAGGTCGGGCAAGAGATCAGCTGCGGTTCACCCGGCAGCAGATCCAGCGCCGCCAGAATACGGCGACCGGCCTCGACCTCCTTGACGGGGTCGGCGGTCAATGACACACGAATGGTATCACCGATACCATTCAGCAGCAACGAGCCGATACCGATGGCGGATTTCATCACACCCATCTGCTCCGTACCGGCCTCCGTCACACCCAAATGCAGCGGATACGGGCACGCCGCTGCGGTCAGCTCATACGCACGCACCATCGTCTCCACGTTAGAGGACTTGATGGAGATCACGATATCTTCGAAATCGTATTTTTCAAGCAAAGCGGCGTGATACAACGCGCTGTCGCGCATCGCCTCGGCACACGGATGCCCGTATTTCTGCAGGATCTCTTTTTCCAGCGAACCGGAATTCACGCCGATACGGATCGGCACGTCCTTGGCGCGGCACGCATCCGCTACCGCCTTCACACGGCTTTCCTCCCCGATGTTTCCGGGGTTGATGCGGATCTTATCCACACCCGCCGCCACGCTTTCCAACGCGAGCTTATAGTCAAAATGAATATCCGCCACCAGCGGCATATCCACTGCCGATTTCACAGCATCAACCAACCGCACCGCCGCCGCATCCGGCACCGCAATACGCAGAATATCGCACCCGGCATCGCGCAGCGCCTGAGCCTGACGGACCGTACCCTCCACGTCGTGCGACGGAACGCACCCCATGGACTGCACGGCGATGGGCGCGTTACCGCCGATCGTCACCTTGCCGATTTTGACAGCCTTGCATGCGCGACGCTGCATCGTCCTTCACCTCATTTAAGAAACTATCTTTATCACGTCGTTAAACGTAACGACCAGAATCAACAACAGTAGTAGCCCTAATCCGATGGCGTGTACCAAGCCCTCGTATTTTGGGGGTACCGGACGGCGCGTGATGCCCTCCCACGTGAGGAACAACAGCCGCCCGCCATCCAACGCCGGCAAGGGCAGCAGGTTAAATACACCGACGTTGACTGTCAGCAACGCCAACAACATCAGCACGTTACCAAGGCCGACCTGCCACTGCGTCTGCTGTACGGCGTCCTCCACCACGTCACCGATAACGTCCACCGTACCCACCGGACCGGAAAGGTCGTTCAACCCGAACTGTCCGGTAAACATCCCTTTGAGAGACCGCCACACCGTCACCGCCAGACTACACTCCACACGCGCCGACTCGGAAACGGTGGAAGCAAATGTCTTGGGAACGGCCTTCACGTAAAAATCGTAGTAAAGAACGTAGCCACCGGTCTTTTCGGAATACTCCCGACGGAAGGCAACGTCCGCCAGTGTGACCTTGGTCTCCTTACCGTTCACGGTGCGTCGGACCTGTATATCGAACACACCGTTGTCGTCATTTTGCAGTAAAAACGTAATATCCATCCAGGAAAATACCCGCTGCCCGTCGATCTTAAGCAGCGTGTCCCCCGGTCGCAGCCCGCTTTGGTATGCCGGGCTGTCGGATTGCAGCACCTGAATTTGTGTGCCAGTATAGTAGGTCTTACCGTCCTCCTCCGGCAAAATGCAAACGCCGTGGTAAACGAGCAACACCAAAAATCCCAGTACCAGATTCATCGCCACACCGGCGACCGTGATAATGACCCGCCGCCATACCGGCTTGTTCAAAAACGAGCGAGGATTATCCTTGGCCGTATCGGCCTCCTTGAGGTTCACCTCACCGCCACCCGCGGCGTCCTCACCCTCCATGGCGCAAAAGCCGCCAAGCGGGAACAGCCGGATGGAATAGCGAGTCTCCTTCTTGCCGAACTGCAGCAGCTTCGGCCCAAAGCCAATGGCAAACTCATTTACCTGCACACCCATGGCCTTTGCCGCCAGAAAATGCCCAAGCTCGTGTATCATAACAATGAGACCGAACAGCACCAGCGCCGCCAGTAAACGGCCGACAAACATCACTACCGATAGGATACGATCACCTCATCCATTCCCGCACACGACGGCGGCACTCCTCGTCCACCGCCAGAATATCCTCCACGCTGTTCACCGGCGGCAAGGGACGCATCAGCACCTCCTGCACGGCATCCGCGATCTGCAAAAAGCCGATCTTACCCGCACGGAAGCCCGCGTTGGCCTCCTCGTTGGCAGCATTCACCGCCGCAGGATACGCCCCGCCAAGACGCAGCGCCTGCCGACAGAACGACACCGCCGGAAACGCCTCATCGTCCGGTGCAAAGAAGGTCAGCTTGGCAAAAGCCGGCAGATCCAGACGAGGTACCGACGACGTCACCCGACCGGGCCAAGTCAGCGCGTACTGGATCGGAATACGCATATCCGGTACGCCGAGCTGTGCCAGCACGGAATTGTCGTCGAATTCGACCAGCGAGTGGATCACGCTTTCGCGGTGGACCACAATATCTATATTCTCCTCCGAAATGTCAAATAACCATTTCGCCTCAATAAGTTCCAAGCCCTTATTCATCATGGTTGCGGAATCCACGGTGATCTTCTGCCCCATGCTCCAGTTTGGATGCTTGAGCGCCTGTGCCAGCGTTGCCGCACGCAGCTCGTCCTTGGTACGTCCGAAAAACGGACCGCCCGACGCGGTCAGGATCACCCGACGCAGCCCCATATCGGCTGTCGGCATCGGCGGCGCCCACGCACCGCCCGCCGTAGCCTGCAGGCACTGGAATATTGCCGAATGCTCGCTGTCCACCGGCAGCAAACGTACCCCGTTTTCACGCGCGGTACGCATCACCAGCTCACCGCCGGCCACCAGCGTCTCCTTGTTGGCAAGTGCCACGTCGTGGCCCGCCTTCAAGGCGGCAAGAGTCGGCAGCAGACCGACCATACCCACCACAGAGTTCAGCACCACATCAGCATCGCGGTGCTGCGCCAACGTGCACAAGCCCTCCATACCGGATAGGATCTCAACGTCCAGATCAGCGACCCGCACACGCAGATCCACAGCCGCCGCTTCCTCAAAAACAGCCGCTACACGCGGCAAAAACTGCCGGATCTGTTGCTCCAGCAGTTTTATGTTGGAATGCGCCGCCAGCCCGATGACCTCATAGCCCTGCTGCTTTGCCACGTCCAGAGCCTGCGTACCGATCGAGCCGGTCGAGCCCAGTATTACTAACCGTTTCGACATAGAAAACGCTCCTTTGCGTTATCAACCGACAAGCGGGAAAAAGCGTGCCGTACAATACACCACCGGCAGCACGAACAGCAGACTGTCAAACCGATCCATCATACCGCCGTGGCCGGGGAAAAGATTGCCGTAGTCCTTGACCTTGCAGATTCGCTTGATCAGCGAGGCAAACAGATCGCCCACCACCGACAACGGTGCGCAGATCAGTGCGAGCAGCAGAATCCCGCCATACGATACCTGCGCCGTATCGCCGAGACTATTCTGGTAGATCAGACCAGTCAGCAAGCAGAACAGCATCGAAAACACAATACCGCCGATCAGACCTTCCACCGTCTTTTTGGGAGACAACCGCGGACACAGCTTGTGCTTTCCGAAGAAGCTGCCCACAAAATACGCACCCGTATCCGCGATCCACGCCGACATCAGTGCCAAGATCACGTAGAATAAGCCGTCATCACTGCGCGGCGAGGGGACGGTGCGGATGTACGACAGGCAGGAAAGCCCGAAGGTAACGATCACGCTCAGCACGAACACGACCGTCAGTTTCTTGGCCGATACCTCCTTGCGATACAGAAAAATAAGCAGCACCAGCATCGCCGCATACATCAGGCAGGTCACGTTCGTTGCGCGGCTCGGCATCCGGCTTAAAAACGGAGCGATCAGCGCGAACACCACCGGTACACTCTCCACGCCGTGTTGGCGACGGACACCGGTAACACCGAACAACTCGTACACCGCGGTCGCCGTAATGACCGACGTAGCGATCGTCAGCACGATCGTCCACGGCAGAAACAGGATCAGCAGCATCAGCGCGCCGGCCAACACACCGGTAATGATACGGGTCTTCATTTACATACATCCTTTCAAACACCGCCGAAGCGACGGTGACGTCCGGCATATACCTCCAGAGCTCGATCCAGATCCCGAACGGTAAAATCGGGCCACAGGATCTCGTCAAACACGTACTCGGCATACGCACATTGCCATATCAGGAAATTCGACAAGCGATATTCCCCACTGGGACGCAGGATCATATCCACCTCGGGCTGACCGGCGGTATACAGCCGCTCGGTAATGCACGTCTCGTCGATCAAATCGGGTGTCAGCATTCCTGCCCGCACCTCCTCGGCAATGCGACGGGCTGCCATCGTCAGTTCGGCACGGCCGCCGTAGTTGATCGCGAGATTCAGCACCATTCCCGTCTTATGGGCGGTAGCCTCCTCTGCCTCTGCCATCAGCTGTTGAATGTCCGGTGCCAGCACCGAACGGTCGCCGATAAAGCGTGTACGGATATTCTCCTTTTTGAAATCCTCCAAGGATTCCTTCAGATACTGCCGCAACAGGTTCATGATCGCTTCCACCTCTTCCGGCGGACGCTTCCAATTTTCGGTTGAAAAGGTGTAGAAGGTAACGGTGCTGATGCCCCGCTTTTCACAGTGCTTGGCGATGGTGCGGAACACCTTGGCACCGGTCACATGACCGGCCTGACGCGGCAAACCGCGCTTTTTCGCCCAACGACCGTTGCCGTCCATAATAATACCGAGATGTGCCGGCACGACAGCCGGTTCGGATGCCGACTGCTGCCGCCGTTTGGAAAACAAGCCCATAATTCCTCCTATGAACATGACCGGCCGAAGTACCCCTCTGCCGGTCACGCTTGGCGACTCAGATCTCCATGATCTCTTTTTCTTTTTTCGCGGCGATCGAATCGACCTCCTTGCAGGACTTATCGGTGAGGTCCTGCATCTTCTTTTCCGCGTTCTTCATATCGTCCTCGGTGATCTCGGACTTCTTTTTCATATCCTTCAGCTTTTCCAAACCGTCGCGACGGATGGAGCGGACAGCAACCTTGGCTTCCTCGGCGTACTTATACACCGTTTTCACAAGTTCGCGGCGGCGTTCCTCGGTCAGCGGCGGGAAGTTCAGCCGCAGGCTGGTACCGTCGTTCTGGGGATTCAAGCCCAGATCGGAGGTCAGGATCGCTTTTTCGATATCACGCAGCGTGCTCTTATCCCACGGCGTAATGAGAATGGTGCGCGGTTCGGGAACCGAGATCGCCGCCATCTGCTGAATGGGCGTGGGGCTGCCGTAATAATCCACCGAGATTTTATCAAGCACCGCCGGCGTTGCACGACCGGCGCGGATGGTTGCGTATTCGCTCAACAACGAGTTGATGCTCTTGTCCATTTTCTCCTGAGACACCTGAAAGATCTGCTGCATATTGATTCCTCCTTAAGAATGTACGATCGTACCGATATTTTCACCGGCCACAGCACGGACGATGTTTTCCGGCTGCTCCAGATTAAAGACGAGAATAGGCAGGTTGTTGTCGTTGCACAGGCTGGCAGCGGTAGAATCCATCACCTTCAGATCGCGGTTGAGGACCTCCATAAAGGACAACTCGTCAAACTTAACAGCGTTGGGGTTCTTCTTGGGATCGCTGTCGTACACGCCGTCCACCATACTGGCCTTGAAAATAATATCCGCTTCGATCTCCAACGCACGCAGCGCGGAGGCCGTATCGGTCGAGAAGAACGGGTTACCGGTACCGCAGCCAAACACAACCACGCGACCCTTTTCCAGATGCCGCACCGCCTTGTTGCGGATGTACGGCTCTGCGATCTCGTGCATGGCGATGGCCGTCTGCACGCGCACGGGGCAATCGAGCTGTTCCAGCGCATCCGCCAGTGCCAGCGAGTTGATGGTCGTCGCCAGCATCCCCATGTGATCGGCACGCGTACGGTCCATATCACCACTGGTACGACCGCGCCAGAAGTTGCCGCCGCCCACAACGATGGCGATCTGCGCTCCCGCTTCCGCACACTCCTTAATCGAACGGCACACGCGATTGACGGTATCGAAATTCAGGCCGAAGCCCTGCTCCCCCGCCAATGCTTCGCCGCTCAGTTTCAGCAATACACGTTTATACTTCGGTACCATTGCTCCCACTCTCATTTCCACATCATATTCTCGCTTTATTTTACTATAAACTGCCACCACTTGTAAAGAGAAAACCGTAAATTTACTGATTGTTTCTACTGGTATTTTTGTATGGGATATGTTATACTGAGGAAAACACGTTATCGGAGGTGTTTCCCGTGTCGGATTGTTTGCTGCACGTTTGCTGCGCACCCTGCTCCATCCGCTGCATCGAGACGCTGCGCGACGAGGGCATCGAGCCGGTCGGCTATTGGTACAACCCCAATATTCATCCCTACACCGAGTACCGCAGCCGCAAGACCACGTTGCAGGAATACGCTGCCTCCGTGCAGATGAAGCTCATTGTTAACGACGATTACGGCCTGCGCTCCTTCGTGCGGGCGATCTACCCCGCGCTGGAGGATCGGTGCGAGACCTGCTACCGCATCCGTATGGAGGAAACCGCGCGCCGCGCCGCCGAGGAAGGCTTCTCGGCTTTCAGCACCACTTTGCTCATCAGTCCGTATCAAGATCACGAGCTGCTCATTCACACCGCAGAAAAGGCCGCAGAACACCACGGTGTCACCTTCCTGTACCGCGATTTCCGCCCCCATTTCCGTGAAGGACAGCAGAAAGCCCGCGAGAGCGGCTTGTATATGCAAAAATACTGCGGCTGCGTGTTCAGCGAAGAAGAGCGCTATCGCAAGAAGAAATAACGAACACCGCATCGCAAAAGTCACTGACTCCGCACACGGTCATGGCATATCCGGGCAGCGGATATTCGCGCAGTTGCCACGGCTCCGGCGCACTCAGTGTATCACCGTAAGTGATCGGCACCGCCGCCAACCCACCGGACAGCCCCAACCCCTGCGCCTTCAGCACGCTTTCCTTGGCTGTCCACAAGCGAAAAAACGCATCCTGCCGTTCTTGCTCGGGCATCGCTTCCAGAAGCGCCGCCTCATCGGGCGTGAAAAACCGCTTGGCAAGCGGCAACGCCTGCACCGGACGCAGCTGCTCAATGTCGATCCCCACCGGCGCATCGTCCAGCACACATACCGCGTACTCGCCGCTGTGGGACAGGCTGAACCGCCATCCGGGATGCCGACGCAGCATCGGCTGACCATGCGCGGTACGCACAACGGGCGCGCCCGCCGACAGCCCCACCTTTTTCAGGCAGGCATCAAGCGCCAGACCTGCACACAGCCGCAGCCGCTTGTCCTCCGGCTTTGTGCAGGACAGCACGCGTGTGCGCCGATCCGCGCACACGGCAGCCAGAAACTCGTCAAACACCGCGGGCTCCCGCACCGTATCCGTATGTACCGCCGCAATGACCACGTCTGTCCCCCCTATCCGGTCGATAGGTTCAGTATACCGCATTTCCCCTACTTTGTCCAGTTGGAGGTTTGTAAATTATGCAACGTATCGCTCGTTTTGAACACGTCTCCGCCGCGCGCTTTGCCGCCGATTGGGAGGATGCCTTCGGCACCGTTTCCGTTCCGGCTCTGCCGGCATTGCCGACCCGCGCCACCGCCGGATCCGCCGGCTACGATTTCCGCATTCCCTGCGCCCTCACCCTGGCCCCGGGCGAAACGGTGAAGATCCCCACCGGCATCCGCGCCCATATGGCAGAGGGCTGGGTACTGCAGATCTTCCCGCGCAGCGGTCTCGGCTTCAAATACCGTCTGCAGCTCAACAACACCGTCGGCATCATCGACAGTGACTATTATTATTCCGACAACGAGGGGCATATTCTCATCAAGGTGACCAACACCAACGCCGAGGGGAAGACCCTGGTCCTGTCCGCCGGCGACGGCTTTGCACAAGGCATTTTCCTGCCCTTCGGCATCACCGAGGATGACGACGTCACCGCGCTGCGCAACGGCGGCTTCGGCAGCACCGGCGGGGCGTAAAAAAATTCAGTTTTTTTGCAAAAACGTATTGCTTTTGCTGATAAATGTACTAAAAAGTCCTTGTCAAAATGGGGCGTTCTTTGCCGTTGGCAGAAATCAAACGCGTGAAGGTTCTTCACCTGTATGGAAGCCCCCTGCACGCTTCCGGTGAAAGCGCTTTGCCCGTCACCCCTGGCGTTCATCCATCCGTTGCCGCGTAACGTCGGCGTGGTGACGGCATCCTCAGGCCTTAGTTGTGCTGCCTGTAACAGGTTGGGCGTGTTGCCTCCTCTGCGGCGCTGCAGTTCGGCCTGCAGTTCCTCCTCGCTGAATTGTTCAATGCCGCTTGTTTCCGTCGTCGAATCCGGCGCAATGAATTTTTTTGTGCTTTCCTGCGTATACTGGGTATTGACAATAGGGGGCGTTTGTGCTACTCTAGTGTCAGAAGAAGGTTTGTCGTTAACAATTGCCAGCCACTCATACAGCTGGGGATTAACTTGCGACAAATCTTCCTTTTTGTATTCCACGGAAATGCCGTTTTTCCTCAAATTATTTTTTACATAATTGTCTGCCGCCGAAAAGACAGTAATTACGACGTTATATTTACCATACGAGTTGTTTATATCCTTTACAGAATTCAGCTCTACAGATATGATACCTGTGTCGCCTTTTGCCGTTTGAATGCGCGAAAGCAAATTGATGCGTCCATTATTCATCCTCACGATGGCATCCGGATTAGCAATATATTCAGGCACTTTTCTCATAATCTCATTGCCAAGATTGTGATAATGGCCTTCCAATGCGCCACTTTTCCGCGTTGCCAAATACAATGCATCAAACCTGATTATCACTGGAAGGCTTTCAGCATCTTTGACGTTATCTACAACAACCGCAGGGGTTTCATCCATAATACGAATGAAGTTGCCTTCTCTTTGGTTGCTGATCGCTTGTTCGTCACTTATAGTAATGACATCACGCACATTATCTTCAAACGATTTTTCGTTTATAAACGAAAACTTTACTGTTTTATTACTGTCAGAGGTATCGCTGTTTTTGCTATGCTCCACCGCCTGTGCAAACATCCGCTCCATACGGCGCAGTTCTTTTGCCACCGGCGTACTTTTGTAACCGCGGATCATCCGCGACAGCCACGCACGAAATCGGTTGAACAGCCTCGGTTTTCGCGATTTGAACGCGCACAGAGCGTCCAGATCCACAAACAGCTTTTCCGCCACAAAGTTCGCCAGGATCTCCTGATCGGCGGTGGAGCCGGGGCGCTTATCCAACTGCTCGCCGTGTTCAGCATATCGCTTGGCAAGCTCATTGCGCATCTCCTTAACATCCTGTCCCTTGCTCTCAAGCCATTCGGCAAACGCCTGACTTTCCATGGCAAAGTTCATAAAATCCCGATACAGCGTGCCGCTGCTCTCGATGAAATGCGTCAGCTCGTGCTTGATGACCGTCACCGGCGTGGCGCGGTTGGGGTTGATGCGGATGGTCTTGGTTTTTGGATCATATTCACCGTCCGCCTCCAGCGTCTCATCCAGTACGATCCGAGCGCCGGTGTTTTCCTCCAGTATGGCCAACACCTTTTTCTGTTGGCGTTGGCTCATATCCTTAAATAACGTATCCGCCTCAGACGGATTAACACCGATCTCTACCCCACGGTCACGTACAGCATCCCGATTTTGGGCGCGACTATCCACACCCGCAGCAGCTTGCTGTGGGTTTTCTGCATTTTGGGTATAAGAATCCGTACCCGCTCCGTCATTCGACGGCAGGTTGGTGTCCGTTATGTCGGTATCATTTACAGTGCTGCGATCTCCTGTAAGATCCGCTGCACCGCTTCTTCCTCCGTTGCTCCGCTGTTGATGATCTCCGTTGCCAAAAGCGTTGCTCTCTCGTTCTGCTCTTTGGTTTTGCAATTCCCGATAGCCTGCATAATCTCCCGGCAATTTCTCCAGGAATACTTCTTGTCCAAAAGCACTTTCAATAATGTTCCGTGAATCGACATCGCCCGCTTGCTCTCCTTTGATAAACATTTCACGAATGGCGCTTATATCACCCGGATCGCTCGGTTTGATCTGAACGACCTTCGAGATGATCGGGTTGTCCATCGTGCCGCTGATGTAGACAAGCTTGTCCGCATCACCGTACGCATCGCCTACCGTAATGATCCTCTCACCCGCTGACGTGGTGGGATAGTTATAACCGTTCGCGACCGCATCCGCC